>JBILLV010000615.1:0-3209 GCA_044375895.1 Polyangiales bacterium
CCTGCGTGGCGGCCTTGCGCGCGTCGCCGCGGCGCTTGTCGGAGGCCGTCTCGGCGAACTCGCGGTACTGCGGCCACTGGACGAGGGGGCGCTTGTCCCCGTTGTCCATGTTGGTCACGTGGTCGTCGGGGAGCACCTCGTGGCGGACGATCGCGGCGATGAGGTCGCGCGCCGTGAGCGGGCCGTGGTCGAGGCCGTCGTGCGAGAACATCCAGCGGTCGGAGTCGTTCTTCGTCGCGGCCTTGAGGAGCGTGCCGAGGTCGGCGTCAGGGCCAGGAGGTGTCGAGACGACCGCCGCGGGGGCGATGGCGTGGGCGCCGCGCGACACGTTGGGTCCAGCGCCCGGCGCGATGGTGTTCGACTCCACCAGCAGCCCCGGCGGGAGCGTCACGGCCTTGCCGTCGGTGTTGAACTCGCTCGGCGGAATCGTGTAGCCCGCCATCGTCGGGGGCCGCTCGGAGAACTCGATCGGGATGTCGAGGTCGTCGCGCATGAGGTCGGCCATCGGGCCGACGATGGCCGCAAGGCCCGAGCGGAGCGCGAGGAGGTTGTCGAGGCGCTCGTGGGGCTGCGCCGCGAGGCACTCGTCGATGAGCACGTCGAGCGCCGCACCCGCCCCCGGCACCAGCGACGACAGCGGCACGTTGGGGTCGGCGGGACGCAGCGAGAGGAGCTCGTAGAGCATCGCCCCCACGGCGTACACGTCGGAGGCCGGCGTCGGTTCGGCGCCCTGAAGGAGCTCGGGGGCGAGGTAGTGCTGCGGGATCACCCCGGCGGCGCGCAGCGGGAGGTACATCCCGACGCCCGCGAGTCGAAGCCGACCGCCTTCGAAGCGAACCACCGCGGGGCAGATGGCGCCGTGCGCGTGGTTGGGATGGACGGCCCCCTGGAGCGTCTCGGCGATCTGCGTGATGTACGGCAGCACCTGCGTGAGGCCGAAGGGCATCGCCTGGGCTCGCTTCTGCTCGAGCACCTCGTCGAGGGAGGCGCCGGGGATGAGGTCGGTGGCGACGCAGAGCGCGCCGTCGCCCGTCACCGCCGAGCCGAAGGGGCTGATGAGGTCTTTGTGCTGGAGCGCCGACGCCGCGCGGATCGCCTTGCGCGCCGCCTCCAACTGGTCCGGGGTGAGGCCGTGGTTGGCCACCATCCAGAGGGCCGCGGTGCGCGCGACCTTGCGATCCTTCGCGGTCCACACCCGCACCGATCCGACCGTCGTCGCGAAGGCTTCGACCTCGAATCGGCCACTGATCAGCGTCCCGGGGGCGAGGCCGTCGCCCGGCTGAGCCTGCATCGTCATCTCGCGCGCAGACTATCCCAGCGCCGTCCCGGCGAGAACAGACTTCGTCGCTACCGAGGCATACAAGCGAAGCTGGCGCCCGAAGCGAGACAACGGGGCAAGGTGGTCGGGCATCGATCACCGCACCCTGCGCAATGTTCCGGCGTCCCGAGGGCGACCTCGCAGCCGTCGGCCCAGAGGCCGTTGCAGTCGCGCCAGCCCGCCGCGCAGGTGGAGGCCCGGCACGCGCCCGTGACGCACAGGGCGGCGGTCACCCGATCGGCGCCGGCGCAGCGATTGAGGCAGCGGCCGCAGTGGTCGCGGCTGGTGTCGAGGTCGACCTCGCAGCCGTTGGCGGGGTTGCCGTCGCAGTCCGCGAGCCCGCTCTGGCACCGAAAGCCGCACACCCCCGCCGCGCAGGTGGCCGTGGCGCCGGGCCGGGCGGGGCAGGGGTTGCCGCACGCGCCGCAGTGGAGGAGCGTGGTGGCGGTGGCGGTCTCGCAGCCGTTGGACACGTTGCCGTCGCAGTCGCCGCGACCGGCGTCGCAGCGGTCGATGACGCAGCGGCTCGCCTCGCAGCGCGCGGCGGCGTTGGCGAAGCGGCAGGTGTTGCCGCACGCGCCGCAGTGCGAGGGGCTGACGCGCAGGTCGACCTCGCAGCCGTTGGCCGCGTCGCCGTCGCAATCCGCGAAGCCCGCGAGGCAGGCCCGCTCGCAGCGCCCCGCCTGACAGTTTGCCGCGGTGTTGGGCGTCGGCAGGCAGCGCATCCCGCACCCGCCGCAGTGGAGGTTGGAGGCGTCGAGGGCGGTCTCGCAGCCGTTGGTGGTGTCGCCGTCGCAGTCGCCGAAGTTGGGGTCGCAGGCCCCCATCGCGCAGCGGCTGGCGTCGCAGCGGGCGGAGGCGTGCGGCGAGCGACAGGCGTTGCCGCACGCACCGCAGTGGGCCGCGGCCGATGAGAGCTCGGACTCGCAGCCGTTGGCGGTGTCGCCGTCGCAGTCGCCGCGGCCCTCGTCGCAGCGGACGCGGCAGGTTCCTTCGTCGCAGCGGGCGGAGGTTCCAGCGGGGGCGCGGCAGGGGTTGTCGCAGCGGCCGCAGGTGGCGGTGGCGCCGAGGTCGGCCTCACAGCCGTTGGTGGGGTCTCCGTCGCAGTCCGCGCGGCCGATGGCGCACGCGCCGCCGCAACGCCCCGCGACGCACGCGGCCACCTGACCGGGGGCGCTCGGGGCGGGGCACACGACGCCGCAGCCGCCGCAGTTCTGGAGGTCACTCTCGGGGTCGACGCACGCGCCGTCGCAGCGGCCCGCGTCGGTGCATTGCTGCACGGGCGGCGCGCCGGGGAAATCACCCGTACACGCCGCGAGGGCCGCGAGGGTGGCGAGGGTCGCGGCGCGCATCAGAACGTCCCCGTCGCGCCAAGCGCGAAGCCGTGGGCGATCGGTGCAGCGGTGATGCGGGCGCGCCCCGCGAGGAGCCACGTCACGCCGCCTGCCACGGACGCTGCGGCGAGGCCCACGGAGACGCCGAAGAGGACGTTCATCGCGTCGAAGCGCTCGCGGGCCGCGGCGCTCTGGGTCTCGTAGTTGGCGCTGAGGGTGGCGCACTGCGGGGGGACGCAGTTGTTCCCATCGCGGACGGCTTGCGCGTGGAGGGACTGAAGCTCGGCGTCGGCATCGGCGCGGAGGACGAGCGAGGTCGCGAGCCCCGCGGCGCCGAGCGCAACGCCCGAGGCCATCAGCACCCACGGCCCCGCGCCTGGCCCGGCGGACACCGTGCGAACCGCCAACGGTGTCGGCGCGCTGACCTCGCGGACGATCACGGGTGTCGGCGCGAGCGGCGGCGCCTCGCGACGGAGCGTGACCGTGGCGGTGGCCCGCTGACCGTCGAGGACGTCGACGGAGGTGCGGAAGGGCTCGTAGCCCGAGGCTTCCACGGA
>JBILLV010000255.1:0-13149 GCA_044375895.1 Polyangiales bacterium
AGAAATCACGGCCGATCGCTTCCGCGATACGGTCCGTCGTCCGTCGCCTGGAGCCATTCGGGCGCTTTCGAACGAGGCGTCGAGTCGATGCGCGTCGCTTCGTTGGGGGCGACCCTACGGCCCCCGGCGACGGATGACAGACCGTATCGCGGAAGCGATCGGCCGTTACTTCTCGTCGCTCCGAAGCTCGACTCCAAACGTCCGCGCGCGGAACACGTAGCGCAGGAAGCCGTCGCCCCGTGAGCGCGGGCGCCTTCGTGATCACCACCAACGGTCCGACCCCCGGTCGGCGTTACGCGGCGTGTGGCGATTTCTCCTCTACCACCGTCCCAACGCCCGACGGAAGCACCGCCCACTCGTCCCGATCGCCCTCCGCACGTCAGCGGACGCCGCCCCCCACCGCTCCTCCCGTGGCCCGCACGTCAGCGGACGCCGTTGCCGCCGTCACCGCTCGCTCTCCGCTGCGCGACGACGCCCGTCCCCAAGCGCTCGCCGCACCGTCCGTTCGTCCGCGGATGCCACACCCGCCGCCCGTGTCCGCCCTCCGCTCGTCTGCGGACCCCTCACCAAACTCATGGTCTCGCGATCCGCTGCCGTTTGAAGCCCATGAAAGGCACAGATCCTCATGCGGATGCTCCAAGACGGTGATGGTTGGGACGCGCAGCGACGCGTGGTCCTGTTCACGATGGCGACGCTCACGGCCAGCAAGGCGCACCCGAAGCTCGCTCGCCCCCTCCAGGCCCAGCTCGACCGCTGGCGCGAGGTGGAGGCGCAGCGCGAGGCCGCCGACGACGGCCTGGTCGTCGCCCATGCGCGCGTCGCCTGGTCCAACGAGTCGCTCGACGAGGTCACCGCCCGCTTCAGCGCCCAGCTCCTGCTCGACTGCGGCCAGAACCGCGCGCACCCCACCTACCTCCGCTTCTTCCCCGAGTCGGTCACCACGCTCACGGGCAAGGCCCTCGAAGCCCAGCTCGGTGACATGGCCGACTTCGCCACCTACGGCGACGAGCTCGCGCTCCCCGAGGCCAGCGCGAAGGCCCTCACGACCGTTCTCTCCGCGATGGACGACGGCCGCGCTGCGCTCGACGGTCGCGCCGAGGCCGAGCGCGAGGTGCCCCGTGTGTCGCTCGCCCAGGACGCGTGGCGGACGGAGACCAACGAGGTTCGTCGCAAGGTGGACGGCGCGCTCGCCGACCACGCCACCACCCACGGCCTCCCGCGCAGTTACCCCGCCCGCTTCCACCGCAGCGTGTACGAGCCGAAGGCCGCGAAGAAGAAGCCCGCCGCCGCCCCCACGGAGCCGAAGTCCGCCGCCGCGCCCGTCACCCCCGTCGACCCCGCGGCCCACCTCCCGCCCCACGACCAGGTGCTCGCGCTCTCCGACACCGTGCTCCGCGGGCTGGCGGACGACTTCGTGGCGACGCTCCCCACCAACGTGCAGGCCATCGTCCGCGCCCGCCGCGCCCGCTGACGGCGACTCCCGCCCGGCGCCCCGTCGCGCTATCCTGCGCCGCCGCTCACCCCCTCCAATGCCCACGCTCATCTTCGAACGCACCCGCCACACCGCCGATCACCCCGACGGCGGTCGGCTGGCGGATCTCTGCGACGACGACTTCCGCGCGGGCATCCCCCTGGCGTGCCGCCACGCCAACTGTGGCATCTGCCGCGTTCGGGTCGCCGAGGGGGCCGAGCTCTGCGATGCCCCCGGCGAGGACGAGCGGGCGCTGCTCCAAGGGCGCTTCCACGACCCGCCCGACGTTCGCCTCGCCTGCCAGCTCACCGTCCTCCCCGGGCCCGGAACCGTCCGGCTCCGGGTGCTCCTGTAGTCCGACGGCGTCGGGGAGGTTCACACGCCCACCGTCAACGATCATTCACAGTCCCCGGACGCCCTCCTGAACCCCCGCAGAAGCGTCGCGGTGTGGCGTCGGCACGGTGGGTGCTGTAGACCCGACGCAGGCCGTCCGACCTGAACTCCCCCGGTCACGGCTTCACTTCTCCCGCTCCGATTCGGAGGCCCCACGATGCGCAGACTGATCCACGCCCTCTCCATGATGTCCCTCGCCGCCTCCTTCGGCGCTGCCCTCACGGGCTGTCCGGTGTGGGGCGACGACGACGGTCACGACCGCGATGGCTTCGGCGACGCGGGCGCCATGCCCGTCGACAACGGCCCGCCCCCCGCCCGCACCTGCTCCACCAACTCCGACTGCCCCGGCGGCTACTGCCTCAACAACCGCTGCAACACCGCCGTGGCCTGCATGAACGCCACGCAGTGCCCCACCGGCCAGACCTGCGACGCCCGCCGCCTCTGCGTCCCCGGCGGCTGCACCAGCAACGCCGAGTGCGCCGCCGTCGCCGCGGGCCTCGTCTGCGACACCACCACCCGCGCGTGCGTCCCCGGCGGCCGCTGCACCGCCGACGCCCAGTGCGCGTCGACGCCCGCCACGCCCGTCTGCCTCGGCGGGAGCTGCCAGCCCGCGGCGAACGTCTGCCAGTTCGACTACCAGTGCACCGGCATGGGCCAGGCGTGCGTCGACGGCCGCTGCGTCGTCGGCTGCACCTCGGCCGCCCAGTGCGCCGCCGGCCAGGTGTGCACCTCCAACCGCTGCACCTACCCCACGACGGGGAGCTGCACGACGCCCTGCGCGACGGGTCAGCTCTGCGTGAGCGGCGTGTGCCTCCGCACCTGCGCCAACGACGCGGCCTGCGGGTCGGGCTTCATGTGTGACAACGGCGTGTGCCGCGTCGACACGCGCCCGCGCCCCTTCTGCACCATGGACTCGCAGTGCAACATGGGCTCGGTCTGTTACAACGGCGCCTGCCGCCGCCAGTGCCCCAACCCCGCCGTGATGCCCGACGGCGACTGCATGCGGGTGGACGTTCAGTTCAACCTCTGCCGCGCGGACGGCATGGGTCGCTCGCTCTGCACCAGCACCAACGAGGTGATGCCGCAGTGCGCCCGCTCCAGCAACTGCGCCGCCGGCCGCATGTGCGTCAACGCCCGCTGCCAGTGACCCGCGCGCCCCGCGCCGACTCGCCCCCCCGCTGATCCCGCAACACCACCCACACCTCCGCCGACGCGACCCCGGCCTCCGGGGTCCAGCGCACCGCCAGCTCCGGCACGTCGCTGGTGAACGCGCGCGGTGAATCGGTCGCCCCGCTCGTCACATAGAACGACGCCGACAAGCGCTCGGTGCCCCCATCCGGGAGCGACTCCGCGGCGTCTCCCGCGGGGCGAACCCGCACCGACCACACCCCGCACAGCCCACGCTCACAGCCCGGTAGCGCCACCGACGCGTCGTCCTCCGCGGGGACGGTGACCGACGCGTCGCCCCGCGCGAACTCCCACGACGCGATGGCGGGCGGTCGGTTGCGCGGCTCGACGGTGGTCACGCGGAGGCGGCGAAACACCTCCTCGGCGGGCGATCCGTCGTCGCAGCGCCAGTGCGCGATGCGGCGGTCGAGGACGGGCGAGGCGTTGGCGCACGCGGCGACGAGCACGAAGTAGGTGCCGGGGAGGGTGAGGGCGGGGGTGGTGACGGCCCGGCCTTCGCCGAGGTCCGTGGCGCGGGGCGAGGTGGGGCAGTCGCGGGGGTCGGCGACGTCGGACTCGGCGCAGAGCTGCCAGCGCGCGCGGATGGAGCGCCCCGGGGTGGGGTCGACCCACGCGGCGGTGACGCGGGCGGAGGCGCCAGGGGCGAGCTCGGGGGTGTCGGTGACGAGGGCCACCACGCGGAGCGCGCGGATGACGGAGGGGGAGGGGAGGGTCTCACCCGCGCAGCCAGCGGCGAGAGGGAGGGCGAACGGGAGCCACCAGCGCACGCGCAGACGCTACCCCAACCCGGCGGGGTTGGTGTACGAACGCACGCATGACGGCCCCTGTCCTCGTCGGCGCTCCGCTCACCCTCGACGACCTGGTGCGCGTGGCCCGCGCGCGCGCCCCGGTGGCCCTCGACCCCGACGCCCGCGCCCGCATGGCCGCCGCGCGCGACGCCATCGACGCGATCACCGCGGGCGGTGAGGGAGCGCCCCGCGTGTACGGCGTCAACACGGGCTTCGGCGCCCTCGCGGAGACGCGCATCTCACCCGCGGACGTGCGCACGCTCCAGCGCAACCTCATCCGCAGCCACTCGTGCGGCGTGGGGACGCCCCTCGCCACCGACGCGGTGCGGGCCATGATGCTCCAGCGCGCGCAGGTGCTGGCGCTCGGTCACTCGGGGGCGCGGCCCGTCATCGCCGAGACGCTCGTCGCGATGCTGGAGCGGGGCGTCCACCCGGTGATCCCGTCGCAGGGATCGGTGGGGGCCTCGGGCGACCTCGCGCCGCTCGCCCACCTCGCGTGCGTGCTCATCGGGGAGGGGGAGGCGGAGTTCGAAGGGGAGGTTCTCGACGGGGCGGAGGCGATGCGGCGGGCGGGCGTCGCCACGGTGACGCTGGAGGCCAAGGAGGGGCTGTCGCTCATCAACGGGACGCAGTTCATCGTGGCGGTGGGGGGCCTCGCGCTCTACGACGCGATGACGCTCGCGACGCACGCCGACATCGCCGGGGCCATGTCGCTCGAAGCGCTCAAGGGGACGAGCGTGCCGTTTGAAGAGCGGGTGGTGGGGGCGAGGCCGCATCCTGGGGCGCTGGTGGCGGCGCGCAACCTCCGCGCGCTGCTCGCCGAGAGCGAGATCGCCGCGAGCCACAAGGACTGCGGCAAGGTGCAGGACCCGTACTCCCTGCGCTGCATGCCGCAGGTGCACGGCGCGTCGCGCGACGCCCTCGCGTGGGCCCACGAGGTGATCGGCCGCGAGCTCAACGCCGTCACCGACAACCCGCTGGTGTTTCTCGGGGACGACGGGGCCGACGTGGTGTCGGGGGGCAACTTCCACGGGCAGCCGCTGGCGCTCGCGCTCGACCTCGTGGCGATGGCGACCGCGGAGCTCGCCAACATCTCCGAGCGCCGCGTCGAGCAGCTCGTCAACCCCGCGCTCTCGTCGGGCCTGCCGCCCTTCCTCGCGCCGCACACGGGGCTCGACTCGGGCTTCATGATCGCGCAGGTGACCGCCGCCGCCCTCGTCACCGAGAACAAGGTGTACTGCCACCCCGCGAGCGTCGACTCGATCCCCTCGTCGGCGGGCCGCGAAGACCACGTCTCCATGGGGGCGACGTCGGCGTCGAAGTGCGCCCGCGTGGTGGCCAACGTGCGCATCGGGCTCGCCATCGAGATGCTCGTCGCGGCGCAGGGGCTCGACGTGCGCGCCCCGCTGAAGCCGGGGCGCGGCGTGGCGGCGGCCCATGAGCTGGTGCGCACGCTCGTCCCGACGCTGACGGCCGACCGGGCGCTCGCGCCGGACATGCGCGCGGTGGCGGGGCTCATCGCCGACGGCCGCGTCCGACACGCGGTGGAAGCGCGCGTCGGGACGCTGGCCTGACGGTGACGCCGACGGTCATCGCCGCCCTCGCCGCCGCGGCCTTCGTCGCGGGGACCATCGACGCCATCGCGGGCGGCGGCGGGCTCATCACGCTCCCGGCGCTGCTGGCCGCGGGGCTCCCTCCGGCGCTCGCGCTCGGCACCAACAAGGGCCAGTCGACCTTCGGGTCGTTCAGCGCGCTGGTGCACTTCTGGCGGGCGGGGGCGGTCGATCGGCGGCGCGCGCCGGTGGCCTTCGCCGCGGCCTTTGTGGGGGCGCTGCTCGGGGCGCGGCTGGTGCTGGCCATCCCGCGGGAGGCGCTGCGCCCGGTGGTGCTGGTGCTGCTCGTGGGCGTGGCGGCGGCCCTCGCGTTTCGCCCCGAGCTCGCGGACGTGAAGGAGCCTCAGGTGGTGCCGCAGGCCACGCTGAAGGCGGCGCTCATCGCGGGGGTGATCGGGTGCTACGACGGCTTCTTCGGGCCGGGGACGGGCACGTTTGCGATCATGGCCTACGTGGCCTGGCTGCGCGACCCGATGGCGGGGGCGAGCGCCAACGCCAAGGTCGTCAACTTCGCGTCGAACCTCGCCGCCCTCGCCGTCTTCGTCGAGCGCGGTGTGGTGCGCTGGGAGGTGGCGCTCCCGATGGCGGCGGCGCAGTTCGCGGGTGGAGCTCTCGGCGCGCGGCTCACGGTGAAGCGGGGCGGACCCTTCGTTCGCCGCGTGGTGCTGGGCGTGGTGGCGGCGCTGGTGGTGAAGCTCGCGACCGACCTCGTCCGCGCGCGCTGACGCCGAAGTGGCCGGCGCGCGGGGGGCGCGTGCTACGACGCGGATCGCAGATGTTTCTCCCACCCCGCCTGCGCGACACGACCCTCGGCGACCTCCTCGCGACGCTCCACCGCGGGTACGCGACCGGCGTGCTCGAGCTGGTGGAGCCGCAGCGGCGACACACCGTTCATCTTCGGCGCGGGCTCGTCCACGCGGTGGAGTGCTCGGAGCGCGCGTGGCGCCTCGGCGACCTGCTCACGTCCGCCGGGCTGTGCGCCCGCGACGTCGTGGAGCGCGCGTCGAGCGAGGCGCGGGCGCGCGACCAGCGCATCGGGCACCGGCTGGTGGCCGAGCGGGTGGTGTCGCACGCCCAGCGCGATGAGGCCCTCGGCGCCCAGCGCGTGCGTCGGCTGGAGGCGCTGTACGCGCTCGCCGACGCGGAGCTCCGCTTCCACCCGGCGCGCCCGCTGCCCGCGGGGGTGGCCGAGCAGCACCCGATGAGCGCGCGGGAGACCTTCTTCCAGCGGGCGCGGCGGCGCGATCGGGGGCGCGCGGCGGTGAAGGGTCCGCGGGCCGAGGCGCTGGCGGTGCTGGGACTCGGACCCGAAGCGACGCTGGCGGAGGTGCGGGTGCGGTATCGGGAGCGGGTGCGGGCGCTCCACCCCGACCTCGCGCCGGTGGAGGGGGAGGCGCAGCGGGGTCGGCGCGTGGCCGAGCTGAAGGCCGTGCTGGAGGCGTACCGCGCGCTCTGCGGGTAGGTCAGTCGTCGACGGTGGGGTCGCCGCCCTCGGCGCGCTCGCGGGCGAAGAGGCGGGAGAGGGTGCGGCGGTCGATGCCGAGCACCTCCGCGGCGCGGGTCTTGTTGCCGCCGGTGTGCTGGAGGACGCGGTCGATGTAGCGGCGTTCGACGGCGGCGAGCGTCGGCCAGCCGGCCTCGTCTTCGGCCACGGCGGGGGCCGCGGTCGCCTTGCGGAGCGAGGCCGGGAGGTCGTCGCGGAGCAGGGCGTTGCCGCGCGAGAGGAGGACGGCCTGCTGGACGACGTGGGCGAGCTCGCGGACGTTGCCGGGCCAGTCGTAGGCGAGGAGGGCGGCGCGCGCGTCGGGGGCGAGGACGGGGGCGGGGCGGCCCATCGCGGTGGCGTAGTGGCGGAGGAAATGTTCGACCAGCACGAGGATGTCGTCGCGGCGCGCGGAGAGCGGCGGCACGGTGACCGTCACCATCTGCAAGCGGAAGAGGAGGTCGGAGCGGAAGCGGCCGGCGTCCTGCTCGTCGAAGAGGTCGCGGCAGGTGGTGGCGAGCACCCGCACGTCCACCGGGACCTTCGTACCGTCGAGGCGCACCATCGCGCGCTCCTCGAGCACGTCGAGGAGCTTCGCCTGCGCGCGGGCGCCGAGCGCGTCGACCTCGTCGAGCAGGAGCGTCGCGCCAGCGGAGCGTTCGAAGAGCCCGGGGCGGCCGGGCTCGCCGAAGAGCTCGGCGATGAGCGCGTCTTCGGGGAGCGACGCGACGCCCACGGAGAGGAAGGGGCCCGCGCGCCCCGAGCGGCGGTGGATCATGCGGGCGATGAGCTCCTTGCCGGTGC
Source organism: Polyangiales bacterium (assembly GCA_044375895.1). Classification (GTDB taxonomy): domain Bacteria; phylum Myxococcota_A; class Polyangia; order Polyangiales; genus CAISKJ01. Next base: position 7,741 of record JBILLV010000255.1, read on the forward strand.
CGCTCTCCCCCGCGATGAGCACCGACACCGTCGTGGGCGCCACCTGCGCGATGACGCGGTAGACGTCGAGCATCGCGGGGGAGGTGCCGACGAGCGTCTCCTGCGGGGCGGAGGGGTGCGCGCTGCGGAGCGAGCGGTTCTCCAGCATGAGGGCGCGCCACTCGAGGGCGCGCTGGAGCACGATCTTGAGCCGCGGGATTTCGACCGGGCGCGGGAGGTAGTCGTAGGCGCCTTCGGCGATGAGGTCGATGGCCCCCTCGGGCGACGCGAAGCCGGTGAACACCACCACCGGGATGGCCCGCGAGACGCGCGTCACCGCCGCGAGCACCTCGCGCCCGCCCACCGCGGGCATCTGCACGTCGGTGAACACCGCGTCGAAGCTGGAGAGGTCGAGGCGGATGGCTTCGGCGCCGTCGGCGGCTTCGACGAGCTGGTGCCCGAGTCCCCGGAGGGCGCGCGCCATGAGGGAGCGGGCGTCTTCATCGTCATCGACCAGGAGGACGCGGGCGGCAGCGGAGCGGGTCATGCTGCGGATGCACCGCAAGGTGCGTACCTCGCGCGTGCAGGCGCAGATTCCCGCGGGGAGGATGGTGGTGCGGTGAGGCGGGGCGTGCCGGAGGTGGGGCGAGAAGGGACGGCTACCGGGGCGGGACGGGCATCAGTCCGCCGCCGGGCGCGACGGGTGCGCTCACGAGCCCGGCGGGCGCGCCGGGCATCATCGCGCCGGGGGGCATCGCGCCGGCGGCGGGGGCTTCGGTCTGGGCGAGGGAAACGTCGACCGAGACGAGCGCGCCGCCGCCCGAGGAGTGGAACTTCAGGCGCCCGCCGAGGGCCAGGAGGCAGTCGCGGAGGGGACCCTGGAGGAGCCCCTGATCCTGCACCTCGACGCGGGAGACGTTGCCCGAGGGCTCGATGGCGATGCGGAGGCCGAACTGGCCGTTGAGCCCCGGGATCATGACCATCGCGGCGGAGTAGCAGGTGTCGACGAGCGAGGTGATGTCGGGGGCGGTCTCGGCGGCCATGTCGCGGGTGAGCGTGCGCACCGGGTTGGTGTTGGGCACGAGCGTGGGGCGCCACGGGCGGACGGAGATGGGATCGGGGTTGATCACCTGGATCTCGCCGGGGCGGGCGCGCGGGTTCTCCATCGGCACGCCGATGCCGTTGTTGGTCACCCCGACCTCACCGCTGCGAAACTGGAACGGGAAGGACAGCAGGGACATGCCCCGCGTCGGCGGGAAGCGGCGGGTGCGCACGGCGTTGAGCACGCAGGGCATCATGATGAAGAGCGACGGGTCGGTGGAGCCGATGGGCTCGACGTCGCTCACGGTGCCGTCGGGGTTGACGCGCATGAGCGTGGTGACGCTGCCGGCGGCCTGCGGGCTGAAGGCGAGGAGGCCCTTGTAGCAGGCGCGGACGGGCTCGTTGGCCGACGCGAGGACGGAGGTGGCGAGCTCGGCGGTCATCGAGGGGGCGGCCGGCGCGCGTCGTCCGCGGCCGGTGGGCGCCGGCGTCGCGGTCGCGCCTGCGGGGGCGGAGGGAGACCAGGACGGGCGGGTCACGCGGATGGGCGCGAGGGTGAGCTGCGCGGGGTCGGGCGGGCGCGGCGGGGGCGCGAGGTTGTTGGTCTGCGACCCGCCGCAGGCGACGAGCGCGTGGGAGGAGGCGGCGAGGAGCGCCGCGGCGACGAGGCCATAGGGAACGATGTTTCGAAGGGTCATAGGGACTCGACGGTCGCCTCCAGTGGCACTGTCTACGGGGCCGCGGGTTGAGCGCCGCGGCGCCGCGGAGCATGCCAGAGCGGAGCGCGGGGCGGGCGCGAGAAATCGCGGCGTTCTCGCCCGGCGGGACAACTGCACCCGCGGTGTTCGCGGGGGCTGCGCGGGGGCGTCACTTCTGTCAACATCCGCGGTCGCCGCGCGATGTTGTCCGAAGAGCTCCAGTGCCGACTCGAGACGCTGCCCACCGCCCCGGGCTGCTACATCTTCAAAAACCGCAAGGGTCAGGTGATCTACGTCGGGAAGGCGAAGTCGCTGCGGGCGCGGGTGCGGCAGTACTTCCAGCCCAACAGCTCGGACTACCGGTACTTCGTCCCGCTGCTCGAGCGCACGCTGGGCGACATCGAGACGGTGGTGACGGCCACGGAGAAGGAGGCCGTGCTGCTGGAGAACAGCCTCATCAAGGAGCACAAGCCGCGCTACAACGTGCGCCTCCGCGACGACAAGGACTACCTCTCGGTGCGGCTCGACAAGTCAGTGAAGTGGCCGCGGCTCCAGGTGGTGCGGCGGCCGAAGGCTGACGGGGCGGAGTACTTCGGGCCGTACCCCAGCGCGACCGACGCGCGTCGCACGCTGCAGCTCGTCAACCGGTACTTCCAACTGCGGACGTGCGACGACGAGGAGTTCGCGTCGCGCACGCGGCCGTGCCTGGAGCACCAGATCAAGCGCTGCGCGGCGCCGTGCGTGCTGCCGGTCGACGCCGCGGAGTACGGCGCGCAGGTGCGCTACGTCGAGCTCTTCCTCCGGGGGAAGAACCGCGAGCTCGCCGGGGCGCTGGAGGGCGAGATGAAGGCCGCGGCGAAGGCCCTCGACTTCGAGCGGGCGGCGCGGCTGCGCGACCAGGTGACGGCGATCGGGCGGGTCACGGAGACGCAGCGCGTGGCCGAGGTGAGCGACCGCGACCGGGACGTCTACGGGCTCTACCGCGAGGGCGACTGCGTGGTGATCACGGTGCTGCTGGTGCGCGACGGCTTCGTGCGCGACACGCAGTCGATGGTGTTCGCGCGGTGCGAGGTGCCCGACGACGAGCTCGTGGGGCAGGTGCTCCAGTCGCGGTACGGGGCGGCGGCGGTGACGATCCCGGACGAGGTGGTGATCCCGCTGGAGCCCGAAGGGATGGAGGGGATCGCGGAGTGGCTGGGTGAGGTGCGGGGCAAGGCCGTGGCGATCGCGGTGCCGCAGCGCGGGTCGAAGTCGCAGCTCCTGGCGCTGGCGATGGAGAACGCGAGCCACGCCTTCCGCGAGCGGCGGGTGGCGGCGGCGCAGGCGGAGGGGCACGCCGAGGCGCTGCAGAAGGTGCTGGGCCTGGAGTCGCCGCCCGTGACGATCGAGTGCGTGGACATCTCGCACCACGCGGGCGACGAGACGGTGGGGGCGATCGTGTGCCTGAAGGACGGCGTCGCGCACAAGCCCCGGTACCGCGGGTATCACGTGCGGACGGAGGCGACGGGCAACGACTTCCGCGCGATGCACGAGGTGCTGTCGCGGCGCTTCCGGCGCGCGATGAACGGCGAGGAGGGGTGGGAGTTCCCGGACCTGTTCGTGGTGGACGGGGGGCGGGGGCAGCTCGGGGTCGCGATGGCGGTGCTGGAGGAGCTGGGCATCAAGGACCTCGCGGTGTGCGCCCTCGCCAAGGAGCGCGAGAACGTGCTCGGCGAGAAGGTGGTGGACCGCGTCTACCAGCCGGGCCGCAAGAACCCCGTCACCATCCGCGAGAACGGCGCCGCCCTCGTGCTGCTCGCGCGGGCCCGCGACGAGGCGCACCGCTTCGCCAACAAGACGCGCGAAGACCTGCTCGCGCGCAAGCGCCTGCGGAGCGAGCTCGACGCGCTGCCGGGCATCGGCGCGAAGCTGCGGGTGGTGATGCTGAAGCACTTCGGGACGGTGGCGAAGGTCGCCGAGGCGACGCTGGCGGAGCTCACGGAGGTGGTGGGTCCGCACCGCGCGCGGGGTGTGTACGAGCACTTCCACCCGGGGGTGTTGCAGCTCCCGGAGGGGGAGTGAGGGCGATCAGAGGTCCGGTGCGGGTCGGCGCAGGCGGTGATGATTCCCCATGAATGAAGCGGTCCCCCTCGGCGCGTCGACGTTTCGGGTGCGCTCGTACGAGGTCGACGCGCGTGGCGCCCTCACGCTCCCCTCGCTCTGCGACCTCTTCCAGGAGGCCGCCGACCGTCACGCTTCGACCTTCGGCGCGGCGGTCGATCAGGTGGTGGACGCCTACGGGGAGACCTGGGTGCTCTACCGCCTCGCCGTGCGCGTGCATCGGGCGCCGCGCTGGCGCGAGGCGGTGCGCGTCGAGACGTGGCCCTGCGGCCGCGAGCGGCTCTACACCGTCCGCGAGTACCGCGCCCTCTCCGCGGACGGTGAGCTCCTCGCCGAAGGGGCGAGCGCGTGGCTCGCGATGGACCTCGCCACCCGCCGTCTCCCCCGCGAGCCCCGCACGCCCCTCGACTGGCGCAGCGAGCGCGGTCGCGCGTGGCCCGAGGCGTTTCGCGCGCGGCTCCCGCACGTCGGCGAGGTGGGCCCCGCGGTCGACTTCCCGGTGCGCCGCGGTGAGATCGACGTCAACGGTCACGTCAACCACGTCCACTACCTCGCCTGGGCGCTCGAAGCCGCCCCCGAAACAATCTGGCGGGACGCGACGCCCGTCGCCGCCGCCGTCGAGTACGCCGCGGAGGCCCTCGCGGGCGACGTGGTGCGCGCGCGCTCGGAGGTGCAGGGCGACGGCGCGCTGGCCTGCGCGCTGACGCATGCGGGCGACGGCCGCGTGCTCGCCCGCGCCCTCACGCGCTGGACGCCGGTCGGCTGAAGGGGAGCGGCGCGTTCTACGCGAAGACGGGCCAGTAGCGCGCGCGGAGATGCTCGAGCGCGTCGGCGCCGTAGGGGGCCGGGAGGTAGCGTGAGAGCGCGTTGAAGCGGTGCATCACCGACCAGGCCATGAGCCGTCGAGACGCCCGCTCGTCGCAGCGGAAGCCCATCGCGTCGAAGAACACCCGCAGCGCCTCCCAGTGATCGCCCACGACGAGGAACACCGGCGTCACCAGCTCGTAGTCGGGGTGCCCCACCGCCGCGTCGCCGAAATCGATGAGGCCCGTGAGCGCCCACGCGCCGTGGCGGTGTTCGAGCAGCGCGTGCTCGTGGTGGAGGTCGGCGTGGAGCAGTACGCGGGTGGTGTCGGGGACGAGGGGCGTGGCGTCGGCCAGGAGTTGCGGGAGCGACGCGAGCGCGGCGTCGACGAAGCCGTACTTCTTCTGGAAGCCCGCGCAGGCCGCGGCGCGTTCGCGCGCGAAGGCGTCCCAGTCGACGGTGAGCGTCGGGAGGTCGTCGCAGGGGACGCGGTGGAGCGCGGCGAGGCTCTCCCCCAGCGCCGCGGCGAGGTCGATGCGCTCGCGCGTGGTGAGCGTCGGGAGGAGCTCGCGCGCCGACCGGCCCGGCAGGCGTTCGGAGACGAGGTAGCGCCAGCCGTCGAGCTCACCGGTCGCGACGACGCCCGGCGTCCGCACGGGGAGGCGGCCGTGGGCGCGGGTCATCGCGACGATCTCCCGTTCGAGCTCGGGGACCCACTGCGGCGGCACGAGCTTCACCGCGAGGGCGTCGGTGAGGTAGACGGGCGAGCTGCCGTAGGCGACGCGGA
>JBILLV010000256.1:0-13143 GCA_044375895.1 Polyangiales bacterium
TCACCTCGGCGGCCCGGCGCGCGAGCTCGGCGCGGTTGTGCCGCGCGAATTCGAGCGCCCACGCGAGGTCGGCGAGGTACGCGGCCCCGTCGGGCGTGCGCACGTCGAGGGCGGGGAGGTCGCCCGCGTCGGACGCCGTCGCAGCGCCGGTGTGGTGCTGCGCGATGGTCTTGCCGAGCCCGCGCGAGCCCGAGTGGACGAGCAGCCACGCGTCGCCGTCCACCGCCCGCGCGAGCTCGACGAAGTGGTTGCCGCCCCCGAGCGTGCCGAGGTGACGGCGCGCGAGGGCGACGCGGGCGTGCTCCAGCGCGCGTGTCGAGAGGGGCGCCGCGAAGAGCCCATCGGGGACGAGCGCGCCCGCCCCGCGGTGGAGCGCGTCGCCCACGGGGATCACCCGCGTGAGGGTCGCGAGCATCGCCTCCAGCCCGTCGCGGTCGACGCTGTCAGCGAGGCCCGGGAAGCGCACCGCGCGGACGCCGCAGCCGAGGTCGCCGCCGAGCGCCGAGGGGACGACGTGGTGCGCGGCGGCGAACACCGTCCCGACGGCGACGTGCTTGCACACGTGGGCGTCGGCCATCGCCGCGACCCGCAGGGAGACCCACGGCTGCGAGGCGATGCGAACGAGCTGACGCGCGGTCTCGCTGTTGAGCGCCGACGACCAGGCGTACACGGGGACGCGCTGCCCCGCGGTGTAGAGCTCCCTCACGCGTCACCGCGCACGCCGGTGAGGGCGCGGAAGGTGAGCGCGGGGACGAACTTCAGGTCGAGCGTCGACGCGAGCTCGCGCCGCAGGAAGGGGGCCGCCCGATCGAGCGCGGCGACCACCTCCGCGGGGGAGACATCGCGAGACGAGACCACGTGGACGCGCGCCGCCCGGCAGTCGGCCGAGAGGTCGACGGCGGTGACGGACACGTCGGCGAGGCGCGGGTCGGCCACGTCGTCGCGCAGCAGACCCTCGAGCTCCTCACGGAGGAGCCCCTGGAGGCGGAGGTGCCGTACCGCACCGCCGCGAGAACCATCATGAATTTCCGATGAACCATTGCCCGCGGGGACACCCCCGCGCTGCTGCGAGTGCTTCTTCTTCACAGACGCTCCATGCGAACCATCGAGAGACGGACGTCTCCCGGCGCGACGGGCGCGTTGCGGAGCTTCGTGCTCGCGCGGTCAGTGCGTCGTCGTCGCGCAGGGAGGGTGGATCAGACGATTGTTTGCATTCGGTCGCATGACACACCTCCTTGCGCGCGGGGAACAAGCGCAGCGGGCGGGAAGATGACGGAGGGGAGTGGGGTCTGTCAAGCGCGGCGGCGGCGCGCGCGGAGGCCGAGGCCCGCGGCGGCGAGGCCGAAGAGCGTGGCGAGGAAGGTGCTGTCACCCGTGCGGCGCCACGGCGTGGTCGCGCAGCGGATGCCGCCCTCACTCATCGTGGGTCCGCTGGTCGGCGACCCCGGCGGGTTGCCCGGCACGCCGAGGCCGTTGCACGTCGGCGAGGGCTCGTTGAGGCGGCGGCCGTAGGTGTAGTTGCGGCTGCGGACGCCGCGGTCGCTCGCCTGGAGGCGGAGGTCTTGCGTGAGCATCGTGGCGAGCATGTTGGCGCGCAGGCGGGTCACCGTCGCACCCGCGCTGAGGCCCGTGAAGGCCACGCGAACGTCGTCCATCGGGTCGGTGGTGGGGCCGCCCGCGTCGCCGCCGTCGTCGGGCGAACCCGCATCCGCGCCCGCGTCGGGGGCGAAGGGACGAGCGCACGGAGCCCCCGGCGGACACACGGGCTGCGGCGGGCCGCGGAAGCTCGGCGCGGCGTCGAGCCAGGCCTGCTGCGTCTGCGCCGTCGCGCTCTCGGTGAGCCACATGCGGTCGCCCATCGAGCGGTTGAGCGAGTCGAACGCCGAGATGAAATCCTGGCCGGGGTTGGTCGGGCTCGCGAAGTCCCAGGTGAGGTCGGCCTCGCGGATCTCGCCGTTGGGGAAGTTCATCGCCTCGTAGCGCGACTGGGCGAGGACGACGAGCGAGAGGCCCACGCGGTCGGCCACGCCCGCGGCGATCATGCGGAGCGGCAGCGACGGCATCAGGCCCTCGACCGTCACGCGCACCGGGCTCATGCGGTTGACGCCCTCGCCGGGGCGCAGGCGCAGCGCGACGTAGTCCATGTTCATCGAGGTGTAGTAGTCGATGATGGGCTCGACGGCGCGGGTGACGACGTAGCCGTTCATGCGGAGCCAGTCGCGCATCGCCATCGGGTCGGTGCCGCGGATGATCGACACCGCGTAGGGGCCGATCACCTCCTGGCGGAGCACCGTCACGCCGGAGTCCTGCGTGCCCGCGTCGGCCGCGGAGGGAGGCGCCGCGTTGCCGCCGGCGGCGAAGCGCTGCGGGCAGGGGTTGTTGGGCGGCGTCACGATCGGCGCCGTCAGCGAGTCCGCCATGCGCATGAAGCCGTCGTCGGCGAGCGCCACCTGCGTCCGCTCGGTGTAACGAATCGGCAGGATCCACGAGAAGTCCGCCGGGCTCCCCGAGTACTGGAACTGATCCCACAGCGTGGTCTGCCCGCCCGAAATGGACAGCACCATGCGGTGGTCGGTCACCACCTGCACGGTCGTCGGCCCCGTGAAACAGCCCCCGCACGCGCCTACGTCCGTGGGCATTGCGGTCGTGGCCAGCGCGCCGAGCAGCGCGAACATCAATCCAGTGTGGGTCAGCTTCATGGTCAGGGTCTCCGTGGTACCAGCACCCTGAGCAAGCCCCGGGCCACGCGCATCTTGCTGGATCTCGTGGGGAATCTCCATCCCTCTGGTGGGTCAGCCTGTGCCAGGGGGTGAAGCGGGCCCCGACATGGCGCGGATTCGTGGCGTCGCGAAGCGCTGTGATAGCGTCCCCCTCCCGCTGCCATGGATGAGTCCCCCCCCAACGTTCCGGGTCCCGTGCGCGCCGTGCAGGGCCCGAAGCCGATGACGGTCGGTGAGCTCAACAAGGCCGTGAAGAACTCGGTCGAAGAGCGCTTCGCCCAGCTCTGGGTCATCGGCGAGATCACCGCCTTCAAGCCCGCCGCGAGCGGCCACGTGTACTTCGACCTCAAGGACGACCAGGACGAGGCCCGCATCGCGTGCGTCGCCTTCCGCTCCGTGGTGCAGCGCACGCAGGCCCGCCTCGCCAACGGGGAGCGCGTCATCCTTCGCGGCAAGCCCTCGCTGTATGTGCCGCGGGGGCAGTTCCAGTTCACGGTGGAGGCGGCGATGCCCGCGGGGGCGGGGGCGGCGGCGGCGGCGCTCGCGGCCCTCAAGGCGAAGCTCCAGTTGGAGGGATTGTTCGCCCCCGAACGAAAGCGCCCGCTCCCGCGCTACCCGCGGTGCATCGGCGTGGTGACCAGCGCCTCGGGGGCTGCCTTTCACGACATCGCCCGCGCCGTGCACCAGCGCTGGCCCGCCCGCATCGTGCTCGCTCCGACGCTCGTGCAGGGGGCCGAGGCGCCCGCCCAGATCGTCAAGGCGCTCCAGGCCATCCAGCGCGTGCGCGGGCTCCACGTGGTGATCCTCGGGCGCGGCGGCGGCGCCAGCGAAGACCTCGCGGCCTTCAACGACGAGCGCGTGGCGCGGGCCATCGCGGCGTGTCGTGTCCCGGTGGTGTCGGCCGTCGGTCACGAGGTCGACCACACCGTCGCCGACCTCGTCGCCGACCGCCGCGCCTCCACCCCGACGATGGCCGCGGAGTTCTGCACCCCCGTGTGGAGCGAGGAGCGCGAGCGCATCGACGCCCTCCGCCAGCGCCTCCGCCGCGCGGCCCTCGCGAAGACCCGCGAGCTCCGCCTCGCCCTCACGCGCAAGGCCCCCCGCGACCCCCGCCGCCGCCTCCACGACGCCCGCCTCCGCCTCGACGACCTCACCCGCCGCGGCGAAGACGCCCTCCGCGCGAAGATCCGCGACCAGCGGAGCACCTTCGAACGCCTCCAGCGCCACCTCGCGGGCGCTCACCCGAAGGCCCGCGTCGCCGCGGACGCCACCACGCTCGCGGCCCTCGACGCCCGCCTCGCCCCGGCCCTCACGCGCCTCGTCGAGCGCCGCACGCAGCGCCTCCACGACCTCGAAGCCCGCCTCCGCCGCCGCGGCCTCACCCTCACCGAACACCCCCGGCAGAAGCTCGGACTCGCCGCCGGTCGCCTCGACGCGCTCTCCCCCGTGGCCATCCTGGCGCGCGGCTACGGGGTGGTGCTCCGCGACGGCAAGGCCCTCACCCACGCGGGCGACGCGGCCGTGGGCGAGGTGGTGACGGTGCGCCTCCACGAGGGCGAGCTCGACGCGCGGGTGGAGTCGGTGCGGCGGTGATCCGCCTCGCGCTGCTCGGCCGCCCCGTGGCCCACTCGCGCTCGCCCGCGATGATGCGCGCGGCCTTCGCGGCGATGGGCGTGGAGGGCGCGTACGTCCCCTTCGACATCGCCCCCGAGGGCCTCGGCGACGCCGTGCGGGCGCTCGTGGCGCTGGGCTTCGACGGGGCCAACGTGACGGTTCCGCACAAGGTGGCGGTGATGGTGCACCTCGCCGCCACCGACGCCGACGCGCGCCTCGCTGGCGCCGTGAACACCCTCGTTCGAACGGGCGATGGATTCGTCGGGTACAACACCGACATCGCGGGGCTGCGCGAGGCGCTGGCGCACGGCGGCGCGTCGGCGCAGGGAGAGGCCGCGGTGGTGCTCGGCGCGGGCGGGGCGGCGCGGGCGGCGGCGGTGGCCCTCGTCCGCGATGGGGCGACGCGGGTCGACGTGGTGGCGCGGCGATTCCCCGAGGCGCTGGCGCTCGTCGAGGTGGTGGAGCGTGCGGGGGCCGCAGGGCGGGCGCACCGGCTGGGCGACGCGTCGGTGTCCAACGCCCTCGGCGCGGCCCGCGTGGTGGTGCAGGCGACCTCGTGCGGGATGACGGGCGGCAACGACACCAGCGAGCTGCTCGCGGGAGCTGATCTGCGGGCCTGTGGGGCGGGGGCCGTGGCGGTCGACCTGGTGTACGCGCCCGCCGTCACGCCGTGGATGCACGCGGCAGAAGCTGCTGGGATGCGCGTGCTGGCGGGGGCAGGGGCGCGGATGCTCGCGGGGCAGGGGGCGGCGGCGCTGGCGCGGTGGACGGGGCGGGAGGCGCCCATCGACGTGATGCGCGCGGCGCTGGGGCTGTGATCAGTAGTCCGTCTTCCACGTCTCGGCGCGGGCGAGGTCTTCGTCGTCGCCGAGCGCGATGGCGCGGTTGCCCCACACCGTCCCGCGGTCGACGACGCGGTGCAGCCGCGTGCGGAAGAGCATCGCCCCCGACAGGTCGGCCCCCGTGAGGTCGGCCCGCGAGAGGTCGGCGTAGCTCAGCGCCGCGTCGCGCAGCTTCGCCCCGATGAAGCGGGCGTCGCGGGCCACCACCATGTCCATCACGGCGCCCTGGAGCGCGGCCTCCGAGAGGTCGGCCTTGTCCATCACCGCGTGGCGGAGCTTCGCGCCCGTGAGCACCGCGCGGCGCAGCGAGGCCCCGACGAAGATCCCCATCGTGGCGTTGACGCCGTCCATCCGGGCGTCGTCGAGCACGGCGTCCTTGAAGTTGCACTGCGTGAGGTCGGCGCCCTGCAGCTGCGCGCCGGTGAGGTCGCTCCCGAGAAACTGCGTCATCGTGCAGGGGACGCCGCGGAGGTCGACGGCGCCAAACTTCGCGTTCATCAGCATCGCCCGCTCGAACACGGCCCCCACGAAGAGCGTCTGCGTGAGGTCGGCGTGCTGGAGAATCGACGAGATGACCCGCGCGCCCGACAGGTCGATGCCGTACGTGTCGCACGACACGAAGGCGGTGCGGTCGAGCGTGGCGCCGACGAAGCGGGCCCCCTGGAGGTCGCCGCTCCCGAACATCGAGCAGGTGAGCGTGGCGCCCGAGAAGTCGCACTGCCGCATCGAGGTGTTGGAGGCCCCGCCCGACACCACGGAGATGCGCGCGAGGCACGCGCGATCGAGCGCGCACTCCTGCATCGTGACGTGGCGGAGGGAGGCCCCCGTGAGGTCGGCGTCGGTGAAGTCGCAGCGGACAAACACCGACTCGTCGAGGCACGCCCCCGCGAGCTTCGCGCCGCGGAAGGTGACGGCTTCGAAGATCCCCCCGCCGAGCGCGGCCCCCGCCAGCGCCGCCCCGTCGAACGAGGTCTCGCGCACCGGGTCGCCCCCGCGGACGGTCTCTTCCAGGGTCGTTCGTACGTCGCTCACGGGGCCCTCCGGGGCATCACGCGGGCGCGGGTGGTGAGGGCCGCCGTGAGGCTCCGCACGCTCCCCTGGATGCGCGCGAAGTCGACGGCGAAGAGGTTGGCGCCGGTGAAGTCGGCGCGGGTGACGTTGGCGTAGGTGAAGAGGGCATCCATGAAGTCGCCGCCCTGGAGAAATGCGTCGGTGAGGTCGGCGCGGAGAAAGCGCGTCCCGTGGGCCTTCACCCGCCAGAGACGGGCGCCCGTGAGCTTCGCCTCGGTGAGGTCGGCGCCGTTCATCGAGGCGCGGGAGAGGTCGGCCCCGGTGAGGTCGAGGGCGCGCATCGAGGAGAGGTCGATCGTGGCGTCGACGAGATCTGCGCCCGCGAGGGTGGTGCCGAGGGCGCAGCGGAGGTTCTCGGCCATGGCCCCGCGGAGCTTCGCGCGGGTGAAGTCGCACTCGATGAGGGCCACCTTCACCAGCTTCGCCCGTTCGAACACCACCCCCTCGGCCTGGGCCTTGTGGAAGAGGGATTCGGAGAGGTCGGCGTCGGTGAAGTCGGCCCCGCGGAGGTCGGCCCCCATCACCACGAGCTTGTGCCCCACCGCGCCGCGGAAGCGCCCGCCGCGGAGCTGCGCCTCGTGCAGGTCGATGCGCTCCAGGGTGCACCGGTCGAGCGTGGCGGAGGCGAAATCGGTTCCGACGGCGATGGCGTCGGTGAGGTTGGCGCCGGTGAGGTCGGCCGCGCAGAGCCGCGCCTTGCCGAGGTTGGTGAACACCATCGTCGCGCGGTGCAGACGCGCCCCGCCGAGGTCGCCGTGGGCCAGCACCGCCCCGTCGAGCTTCGCCTCATCGAGCACGCTCCCCGCGAAGCTGCACGACTCGCAGAGGGCCTCGGTGAGGTCGGCGCCGGTGAGGTCCATCGCGGAGAGGTCGGCGCCCGTGAGGTCCCATCCGCGCATGGAAGCGCCCGCAGCGTGGGCGGCGGCGACGCGCGCACGAATCGGCGCCGATGCCACCGCGTCGAGTCGGGGAGCGGGATCCTGGTGGTGGGCGCCGCCGCGGTACGCCTCGAGGCCCTTCTTCTCCAGCGTCTCCAGGCCCCGCGTGAAGCCCTGGTCTTCGAACATCGCCTCGATCTCGGGGACGGGCTCGCCCCCGTTGGCCTCGATCGACGCGGCGCGGAGCGAGGCGAGCTCCTCGCGCACGTGCGACTTCGGCGGACCGCTCGCTGCGGTCTTCCCCTGCGCGCGAAACTCATCCCACGACAGCCCGAGCTCCTCGCAGAGCTTGCGCCCGTCGGCCTCCGCGGCGGCCATGCGCTGCCTCGCCTCGGCCTCCTTCGCGCGGCCCTCGCGCTCGACCCGCTCGATCTCCTCGGGGAGGTTCTCCAGGTCGACCGAGACGTTGGGGTCTTCGTCGAGGTTGAACCACGACAGGTCGATGGCGGTGTCGGGGTCGAAGTTGGCCGCCGCGAGCTTCTGCCGCAGCGACTCGACCTCGCGCTGCTTGCGGCGGCGGAGGTTCTGCTGGAGGAGGCCCGCGGTGCGGGAGATGTCCTCCATGTCCGAGCGGTCTTCGAGGGCCACCGACGCGGGCTCGACGCGCGACCCCTCGGGCATGAGGTCGCTGTCGCGCAGGGAGGCGATGCCGCCGCGCTCCTTGTCGAGGCGACGGGCCTGCGCGTCGCGGTAGTGCTCGACGGGCTTCGGCGCCCCCACCTGCTCGCACGCGGCGAGGAAGACGCTCACATCGGAGGCGTCGTCTTCGCTCACCTCGGTGACCCCGCGGAAGAGCATCACCACACGCTCGCGGTGCGGGAAGAAGCGCAGCGTCTCGAGCTGCAGCGGCACCTCGGTGAACACCTCGCCGTCACCGGTCTTCCGCGTCACGAAGCTCCTGCCCCGGAAGGGCGGGAGCGCCCCGCTCACCACGGGCTTCGTCGGGTGCATCCCTTCGAACTCGAAGGTCTCGTCGCCGCGGAAGAACCCATCGATCCACTGGTCGGGCTGGGCGCTGTTCCACATCGTCCAGTCGATGTCGGCGGCGAAGCCGGGGAAGTCGCGTTCGAGCCAGGCCTGGTCGTAGGTGCCCGCCTTGCCCATGCGCTGCGGCCACGCGACGTCCGTGGCGCCGAAGCTCACCGGTGTGCCCACGTCCTCGCGCCGCCGCACGCGCCGGTCGGCGTGCTCGACGTTGGGGAGCCAGTGCACCGGTCCGCTGGGGCCCTCCACGGGCTTCTGTCCGCGGCCGAGCGGGTTGTTCGCGACCTCCGGCCCGCCCCAGGTGCGCGCCCACGACAGCGGCATCTCGGTGAAGGGCTGCGCGGGCGAGGCGGCGCCCGACACCGGCTCCCAGTAGCGGTCGCCCGAGACGAGCAGCGTCTTCTCGCGCTCGCCCACCTTCGCCCGCACGCGCACGGCGGGCTGAGCGACGCCGTCGGAGGCGTACGCGGAGCCGTCGACCAGCCACTCGCCGCGGGGCTTCGGCATCCCCACGTCGAGCACGGAGTCGAGCACGTCCTTGGAGACGGCCTTCCACATCGACGGCTCGGTGAGCACCCCCCGCGCCGGCGGAAAGGGGACGTACAGAAAGAGGGCGACCGAGAGGACGTTGCGGTTGCGGTGGGAGAAGGGGCGCACCAGCACCCCCACCTTCATCGGCTTGATGGTCTTCACTAGACGAGCACCCCGAGGCCGATGCAGGTCCACTCCAGCGGGGTGATCACGGTCTCGCTGCCGAGAAACTCCGTCGCCGTGTTGCCCGTCGACATCTTGATGCCCGTGTCCTCGGCCTTGATCATCGACGCCTCCATCGCCAGCCCCGTGAGGAAGTCGATCTTCACCGCGATGTTGGAGATGGCGATCCCGTTGAACTTCAGCGCCATCAAGCCCGCCTCGAACTTGTTGCCGGCGAGGTGGTGCTGCGTCGCGTCGGCCATCATCTCATCGGGCCGGTTGATCGTGCGGGTGGTGCGCGACGTCATCCGGTAGCTCGGGCCGCGGATGGTCACGCTGGCGGCCTTGATGAGCGCCCCGTCGCGGATGGTCCAGTGGAGCGTGCCGTCGCGCTGCGTCGACGCGCCGGTCTGCCACAGCTCGTTGTCGCAGCGGGTGGTCCAGTCGCCGACCACGTTCGTCGTCTGCGAGCCGTGCTGCTCGGAGAGGGCCGCGCGCACGTGCGTCTCCTGCGAGGCGCACTTCTCCTCGGTGTGGGTCGCCACCTCGGTCGTCTGCGTGGCGTGGTAGTTCTCCTGGCAGTGGGAGGTCACCGAGACGCAGTGGTTGACGTGGTACTTCTCGTCCACCGCGAGCGTCACCTCGGTGCGCTTGGTCTGGTCGTAGTCCTCGGTCACCGTGCCGTGGACGTGCTCGTACTTCTGCCCGCCCACCGTGACGTTGTAGTCGCCGCCCGTGCGGATGAGCCCGTCGCCGTCGGTGCTGGTGATGTAGTTGTACGCGTGGGGGCCGTGGTGCGCGCCGAGGTGGATGAAGGTGTTCTGCGGCGGCGTGGAGATGTCGATGTACTGACCGCCCGCGGTGTCTTCCATCTCCACGCGGTTGTCGCTCCCGGTGTGGAGGACGTTCTGCGTGTGGTTCATCTCCGTCACGGGGGAGAGCGTGTCGGCGTTGGGGATGGTGGCGGCGATCACCGGGCGGTCGGGGTCGCCGCCCACGAAGGTGAGCAGCACCTCGGTGCCCTTGCGCAGCGGGAGGTGCCAGCCCTCAGGCGCCCCCGCGTGCGGCTGCGCCATGCGCACCCGCGTGGAGTGCGTGCCGTCGGGGCCTTCGTTCTCGTCGAAGTGGACGCGCACGAGGTAGCGCCCGTGGTCGTCGAGCTGGGCGTAGTCGCTCCCCACGGGGCCGTCGACGTGCCCGACGGTGACGCCCGCCACGCGCGGCCGCGGCGTCTGCATCCGCGGGCGGTACTGCACGTCGATGGGCGTCATCGCGAGCACCGTCCACTCGGTGTGACGGTCGCGCTCGCGGTAGGTCGGGAGCCAGCGGGCGAACTCCTCCGCCCCGGTGAAGAGCCGCCCCCAGGTGTCGAGCCCGACGCACTGGTACTCCTGGTTGTGGGCGGCGCGCGGGTGCTCGGCGAGTTCGAAGTTCTGCCCCGGCGCGACCCCGTAGATGCGGCCCTCGAGGCGGAGCAGCTCGCGCTCGGCCCGCTCGGCCTCGGCGCGGAGGTTCGCGAGACGTCGCCCCTGAGCGTCGTCGGTGAAGTGGTCTTCGAGGTGCCGCCGCAGCTCGCCGTCGCCGCGCGGGTCGACGTCGGCCCGTCCGCGGGGGACGCTCGTCGGGCGCTGCGGGTCGTGGTCGGTGAGCTCGACGCGCGCCGAGCGGGCCGCCCGTGACGCCTGGAAGTACCGAGCGCCCTCACCCCCGCTCGACCCGCCGCCCGTCTCCATCCGGAAGCGAACCACGGGGTCGTCGGCGTCCACCTGCCGCGCCTTGTGGTCGAGGTAGACGAGCTTGTCGCCGGAGTCGGAGTGCTCGAAGGTGAAGTAGATGCCCTCGCGCTCGAACCACCGGGCGACGAAGTCGTAGTCGCTCTCGCGGTACTGGCACACGTGGGGGATGGGGGCGTAGGTGCCCGTGAGCCGGTCTTCGTAGTGCGAGCCGTCGAGGCCCGCCTTCGTGAAGACGTCCCGCACGATCTCCCGCAGCGTCTTGTCCACCCACACCCGGCTGTGACGCGACAGCTTGAGCTTCCACGCCGTCGGCACCAGGTCGGCCACGTAGAGGGCGTCGCCGCCCGCGGTCTCGTCGAGCAGCTCGATGGAGGCGAACACGCCGTGCACCTGGCGGCGCAGGCTGCCGTCGTCGCGGTGCATGGCGAAGCGGGCGGTGGCGAGCACCACGGCCTCCGGGTCGACCGACTCCGCCGCCGATGCGGGGACGAGCAGCCACACCTTGTACGACGAGGTCTCCGAGAGGCGCTCGCGCCCCTCGTACGCGGCGACGCGGGTGGCGGAGGGGAGGGACGACGATTCGATGGTGAAGATCTCTGACATGGCGAAGCGCTCCCCTCAGGCGAACAGCGAGACGGCGAACACGCGGTTGCGCAGCGCGAAGGACTTCAGCTTGGGCCCGCCCAGCTTCACCTTCGCCCCGATGACGTCGAACTTCGACGCCGTGAAGTCGACCTTGGCGCCGTTGAGCGCGCGGGCGAACATCAGCACGTCGGCCTTCCACGCGTTGAAGGTGATGGTGCAGATCGCCATCGAGTGCTTGAGGCCGATCGCTTCGAAGAAGAAGGGGTGGATGGTGATGTCGGCGCGGTTCACCTTCTGCCGCTTCGTGGTCACGATCCGGTAGGCGATGGGCGCGTTGTCGGCCCAGTTGAGCGCCGTGATGGAGATGGGCCCGGCGGACGTGAGCGTGAAGGCCCCCGTCACCTGGATGAGCAGCGTGCCGTAGTGGCAGTCGCTCAGGCCCGTCGTCGTGGCGTCGTGCGTGCCGCTCTTCACGTACAGCCGACCGTCGACGAGGACGTTGTGCGTCCCGTGCTTCTCCTCCAGGTGGCCCGACACCTCCGTCCGCTGCGACTCGCAGCGCTCGATCGTGTGCCCCTTCACGTGCGTGGTGTGGGAGTTGGAGTTCTCCTGCACGTGGGCCGTGACCGTGGTGGTCATGTTGGCGAGGTGGGTCTCGGTCACCGTCCCGTCGACCTCGCTCGACAGCGTGTCGCAGTACGTCTCGCGCAGCGTCTTCGTGACGTGCTCGTGCTTGTTGCCGCCCACCGTCACGTCGAGGTTGCCCCCCGTGTGCAGCAGGCCGTTGCCGTCGGTGCTCGTGACGTAGTTGTGCGTGTGCGCGCCGTGGTGGACGCCGAGGTGGAGGAAGGTGCGCTGCGGCGGCGACGAGATGTCGATGTACTGAGCGCCCTGGGAGTCCTCCATCTCGACGCGGTTCTCGCCGCCGGTCTGGATGACGTTCTGGGTGTGGTTGGAGGCGGTGACGGTCGACGGACGGTCGGCGTCGGGGACGGCCCCCGTGATCACAGGTCGATCGGGGTCACCCGCCACGAAGGCCACCGTCACCTCGGTCCCCTTGCGCAGCGGGAAGTGCATCCCCTCGGGCGACCCCGCGTGCGCCTGGAGCATCCGAACGCGCGTGGAGTGTGTGCCGTCGGGGCCCTCGTTCTCGTCGAAGCGGAAGCGCACGAGGTAGCGCCCGTGGGCGTCGAGCTGGGCGTAGTCGCTCCCCACGGGGCCGTCGACGTGGGCCACCTCGATGCCCGACACGCGCGGCCGCGGGGTGACGAAGGCCGGGCGAAACTGCACGTCGGCCGGCATCGCGCTCACCTCGCTCCAGTGGGCGCGCACGTCAAACCAGGGCACCCACCGGCGCAGCGTCTCCTCGTCCGAGAGGAGCCTCCCCCGCGCCACCAGCCCGGTACAGAAGTACTTCCGATTGAATGACGCCCGCGGGTGGTCGGTGAGCTCGAAGAACTGCCCCGGCGCCACCCCGAACACGCGCCCCTCGCCTTCGAATCCGGTCGCAGGGGTGCTCTGCTCACCCGCCCGCAGCCGCGCGAGGCGACGCCCCGGCCCGAGGTCGAGGTAGTGGTCTTCCATGTGGCGAACCACCTGCGGCGTGCGCCGACCGTCGACCGTCTCGGTCACGTCGAGGGAGGTGGTGGGCTTGAGCGGGTCGTGGTCGCGCAGCTTCACCTCGCGGCTGAGGTACCGGCTCTGCTGGGTGAAGCGCCGGAAGCCCTCGTGCCCCGAGTCCCCCTCGCGCGTCTCCGGTCGATAGTGAACGAGCCCGTCGTCGGCTTCGACGTGCCGCGCGAGGTCGTCGAGGTAGACGAGCTTGTCGCCGGCGTCGGAGTGCTCGAAGGTGAAGTAGATGCCCTCGCGCTCGAACCACCGGGCGACGAAGTCGTAGTCGCTCTCGCGGTACTGGCACACGTGGGGGATGGGGGCGTAGGTGCCCGTGAGCCGGTCTTCG
>JBILLV010000257.1:0-13141 GCA_044375895.1 Polyangiales bacterium
CTTCGTGGCGTGGGTCGACGAGCGGGCGCGCGTCGCGCTGATGGTCAGCTACCCCGGCGGCAACCGCGACGCGCCCGGTCGCTTCAGCGACTACGAGCTCACCAACGTGTACCAGCTCGTCCGCATGGGCGACGGCTGACGCGCCGGGCGCGCCGCCGCCCGCTCAGAGCGCGTAGCGGCGGCCGCAGATGACGTCGCCGCTGGTGCCGATGAACTCGACCTGGAGCGTGCGCGCGCCCGGGTCGGCGCGAAACCTCGTGTAGTTCAGGCGGCGGACGACGACCTCGTTCTGGCCCGTGGCCGAGCAGTCGACCAGGCCCGGGTCGCCGCTGCCGGAGGGCCCCATGTACACCTCGCGGAAGCGGTGGAAGGGCGAGCTCGCCGTGTCGATGTGCGTGATGCACCCGTAGTGCACGTCGCCCGACAGGAACCACACGCCGTCGATGCCGTTGTCGACGATGAAGCGCAGGAGGCGCTGGCGCTGCGCGGGGTATCCCGCCCAGAAATCACCCACCTCCGCCGCCGTGGAGCCCGGCCGGTCGGTGATGGGCTTCGACGTGACGACGAACTTGAAGGGCGCGTTCGAATCGCGCAGCGACGTCTGGAGCCAGCTCAACTGCGCGGGCGAGAGAAACTGCGCGCGGTCGGTCAGGCGCGTCGAAGGGCGGCGCTCGCTGCGCGCGTCGAGGATGAACACCTCGACCGCCCGCCCCCAGCGGAACTTGCGCCAGATCCGGTCGGGGTCGGCGGCGTTGCGGCGGAAGGCGCGGTGCTCGAAGAAGGCGCGCGTCGCCGCGTCGACCTGGGCGTCGCGGAGCGTCTCGGGGTTCCAGTTGTTGCGCACCTCGTGGTCGTCCCAGGTGGTGTAGAGCCCGGTCGAGGCGTGGACGTCGTTCATGCCCTGGATGCGCCAGTAGTCCGCGTACTTGGCGCGGTACTGGCCGAGCGTCACCGCGGGCTCGCGGTCGTCGGCGTAGACGTGGTCGCCGCAGTGGATGAAGAAGTCGAGCCGGTCGTTGGCCGCGTGCGTGAGCACCGCGTGCGGCGCGCCGCTGCGGTGGCTGCAGGAGGTCCCGCCGAAGGTGACGACGCCGCAGCTCTGGTCGTCCGCGGGCGGCGTACGAAACCTCCCGAGCCGCGAGCGCCCGGTGAACCTCCCGCCCGCCTGCTCGAGAAACGCGTACCGGTAGATCCGCGACGGCGTGAGCCCCGTCACGTCGAGGTGGATGAAGCCGCCGGGCGCCGGCGTCACGACGCGGTCGAGCACCTGGTCGATGATCTGGTCGTCGGCGTTCACCTCCACGACGCGGGCGACCACGCGTCGGCTGCCGTCGTAGCGCGTCCAGATCATCGCGCGGCGGGGCAGCATATCGCCCGCCATCACCCCGATGGGGAAGTCGCCGAGGTTGAGCGCGACGCCGCCGAACTCCACCCCGCGCAACACCGGGGTGCCCGCGGGCGCGCTGCACGTCGGCCGCGCCGCGTCGGGCGTCGCCGGCGCGTCGGTCCTCGCGTCCACGCCAATCGGCGCGTCGGCCCTCGCGTCCGCCCCCGCGTCCATGCCGATCGTTGCGTCGGCCCTCGCATCCGCGCCGATCGTCGCGTCCAGCGCGTCGGGGCGCGGCAGGTCGACCGGCATCGCGTCCGCGGCCGCGTCGGGACCCACGACCACCGCGTCGACGTCGGCGCCGTCGACCTCCGCGTCGTCGACGGGTGACTCCGTCGGCGCGTCGGGCCCCGCGCAGCGCGAGACGATCGCGGCGGCGCCGGAGAGCTTCAGGAAATCCCTGCGCGAGAAGGTCATGTCGCCGCGAGGGTAACACCGCCCGCGGCCCTCGCGCACCCGGCTGCACGCGCCATGCAATGCGCTGCACGCCGCCGTCGCGTGGGGCGCGCGCCTCCACGGCGAAGCGGGCGGTTCGCGCGGGCACGGAGCTTGTAGTGCGCTGATGCGCGAGGCTCCACTCGCCACCACCAGGGAATGACCATGCTGAACCAACCGAAGACCGCCGCGCCGCTCCCTCCGACGACCGAACCTTCTCGCCGCCTCGCGGTGCGCACGCACGTGCAGGCCGGCACCCTCACCATCCGACCGCGGAAGGCGCCGCGCTTTCCCATCGGGTAGCGGCCGCCGGACGTCGCCTCGGGTGACGGCGACGGCGGGGGAGCCTCGCCGTGTCGGCGGTGCTCGGCGGCGCGGGGAGGCTTGCGGCGGTACTGCTGACGCGAATACATGAGGGCAAGGAAGACGCATGAAGCAGGTCGATCCTCAGCAGGGACGAGGCGTCGGGTCGCAGGCGCCAGACGGCAAGGACGCCAGCCCGCTCGTTGGCTGTCTGGCGGCGTGGCTCGCGCTGCTCTGCGGCGTGGGCGCCGTCGCGGCGGCGTGCTTCGGAAGGTGGTGGCTCGCCGGCGGTGCGCTCGTCGTGACCGGCTTGCTGTGGCGCCTCAAAGGCGAGCCGGATCCGAGGGGATGGCGGAGTTCTCGAAGCTCTATGGCGTCGACGAAGGTGGCGACGGGAACGATCCGAAGGGACACGACCCGTGACGGGTTGGGCGGCGCGCCTCCGTCCGCCGCGGCACGCCAGCGACGCACCGCGCGGGCCATGGGGCGAATCCGGCGGACGGCGGCTTCAGCAGGGATCCGCGGAACGGGTCCCATACCGTCACGCACCGGGCGCTGTGGCTCGTGGCGCGTGACGTCTTCCTCCCACCCCCGCTCGCTTCGCTCGCGTTCTCCCCCTCCCTCCGCCGCCGCGACGGCGTCAAAGGGAGGGGCCATCCGCTACCGTCACTGGCTCCATTGGGCCGCGGAGCGCAAGGCCACGCCGCCACGCCGCCACGCCGCCACGCCGCCACGCCGCCACGCCGCCACGCCGCCACGCCGCCACGCCGCCACGCCGCGACGCCGCCACGCCGCCACGCCGCCACGCCGCCACGCCGCCACGCCGCCACGGCGCCACGCCGCCACGCCGCGGGTGAGTACATGTCGGTAGCGAATGGCCCCTCCCTTTGACGCCGTCGCGGCGGCGGAGGGAGGGGGAGAACGCGAGCGAAGCGAGCGGGGGTGGGAGGCAGACGGCGCGCGCCGGGCGCTGTGGCTCGCGGCGCGTGACGGTAGAATGCCCGAAGAACACAGAGGCTTCGATCGAATCGGCGGATCCCCGTTCAGGGGATACCCCTCGGCTGCTGGGTGGTCGGGTAGTCGCAGGTCGTGGCGGTGTCGGTCGCGGGCATGCCCGTCGCGTCCTCGGGGTACCGACACACGTGTGGCGCCGTGCAGTCGGCGTTGCGCGAGCACGTCTTGAAGATGCAGATCGCGAGGTTGTCAGCGCCCGTTGGAGCCCGCGGCTCGACGGTGTCGGGCGAGTCGGGGCAGGCCGTCGCCACGCGGGTGTTGATGAAGCTGCCGCAGATCCCCTCGGTGGGACGCGCCGAGCTCGTGGCGAAGCAGGTGCCGCGGCACTGGACGTTGCGGGGGCGCTCCTCCCCCGGCACCATCACGGTCAGCCGCGGGTTGCAGGGCGACCCGTCGGCGAGGCGGGTGAGGTCGGCCCCGGCGGCGCCGCACGCGCCTGTCCGCGGGTTGCAGGTCGGCCCCGTCGCGCCCGCGCCGCAGTCCGAGTCCTGTGAGCAGAACGGGTAGCAGCCCGTCGCGTCGGGGCGCGCGCCCGCGTGCGTGTACCACCAGCCGGTGCACACCTGGCCCGCGCGGCACGCGCCCGTCGCCACGGTCATCGCGGTGGGGCGGCACGCGGCGGTGCAGATCGAGCTGGCGCTGTCGCCGTCGCCCTGCGAGAGGCAGGTGGAGTCCGCGCCGCCGCAGGCCGTCCGCTCGGTGGCCTGCGAGGGGTCGTTCTCGCAGCTGGAGGTGCAGAAGGGGGTGGAGCCCGAGGGGACGCACAACAGCAGGTCGCCGCAGGCCGGGTCCTTCCCGCCCATCGGGTCGGCCATCGTGCAGGGCGCTCCGGCGCCCGAGGCCGTCGGCGCTCCCCCGCAGGTGCCCGCGACGCAACGCTGGCCGCTCGAGCAGACGCGCCCGCACGCGCCACAGTGGGCGGCGTCGGTGGTGAGATCGACGCATCGGAAATTGCAGACCCGCCGGGGGAGGAAGCACGCGTTGCCTTCGTCGGGGGGCGGGACTCGCCGGTCGGGCGGCGGTGGGGTCACGACGTCGTCGCTCACAGGCACGTCGATCGCGGGCACGTCGCTGTCGACCGGCTCGGTGACGCGGAGCAGGCGAGCGCCGCACGCCCCGGTGCTCACCGCGAGGAGAATCGAGAGCCAACGGACCACCATGGAAGCCTCCAAGCACCCCGAACGTGCGGAGTGACCAGCGCACGCTACCCCCGGTCGCGCGGCGCGAACAAGGGGCTCGGGCGACCCGCTGGGGTGTGGCGAAGCGATCGGGCGTCGTCACCAGGGGAGCGCGGCGCGCGCGTCGGCGAGGCTGGCGAAGCGCTCGCGCGGGTCGCGGGCGACGCAGAGCCGAAACCACTCGTCGAACTCATGCGAGGGCACCTCGCGGTCGGTGCGCCCCTGCGTCTGGGCGCGCCGTGACGCCGTCAGCAGCGGGCCGGTGAGGATCCGCGCCGCCAGCTCGCCCACGCTTTCCCGTGAGCGCCCCGGGATCCAGTAGTCCACGCCCGTCCGCATCCAGAAGACCAGCAGCGCGAAGGACCAGACGTCGCTCCGAGGGTCGTCGGCTTCACCACGCAGCACCTCGGGCGCCGCCCACGCCCACGGCGTCCCGACGACATCCGTATGCTCGGGGTCGGGGTCGGTGGTCACGGCGGTCGCGAGCGCGCGCTCGAGCCCGACGTCCATCAGCCGCACCGCTCCGTCCTCGATCCAGATGCGGTCGCGCCAGAGCCAGCCGTGGACGCGCCCGCGGGCGTGGGCGCGCTCGAGCGCGTGGGACACCGCGTCGACCACCGCCTGCTGCTCCCGCGCGGGGAGCGGCCTCCCCTTGTCGACCCACGCGGTGAGCGGACGCCCCGGCGGCGCGTCGAGCACGACCACCACGGGGCACGCGGGGTCGCCCCACGCGATCCAGCCGTGGACGGCGAGGACGCCCGGCAGCGACTCCCCGGGGCGCTCCCCCCACGCGAGGAAGACGGCGTCGCGCTCGGCCTCGCGCATCGGCGGGAACCCGACGAGCAGCACGGGCCTCCCGCTCGCGGCCTCCGCCGCCAGCCGCGCGCGGCAGCGCCCGTCGAGCGCGAGCGGCTGCGGGGAGAAGTGCGCGTACCCGTGGGCCTGCGCCGCGGCCGCCACCGCGTCCATCGGCGCCACCTCCTGCGCGAGCTGGACGTAGACCACCGGGTCGGGGTTCCACGGGTCGGGCCGTCGTCGCAGGCGGAGCGCGTCGCCGACCCGGCGCGGCGGCTCTGCCGGGTCGAGGACCCCTGGGAAGCGCCCGCGCACCACGCCGTCGCGCGTGAGGACCACGACGATCGAGCGCACGCCCCCCCGCGCGTGCTCCTCCTCCTCCGTGAGCAGGGCGACCTCGTCGTCGACGATCACCAGGTCCTCGCGGAGCAGGGAGATCCCGCCCATGCGCTCGTTGTGGGAGAAGTCCCCGACCGTGCCGAGATACACCGCGAAGGCCAGTCGGCCGTCCTCGACCCGCGCGGCCCAGTACGTATCGTCGGGGCCGGCGACGGAGCGGTAGCCCACGTGGAGCGTCGCGCCTCCCCACGGCGCCGATACGCTCCGGGTGAAGGACGCGAGGGCGTCGGCGGCCTCGTCGCGCGGTTCGACCGTCATCGCGCCGACGGGACCACGGGCCCGCGCGGGGTGTCAACCGGGCACGCGGGGTGTGTTTCCCAACGTGCGCTGCGGCCCGCACTTGCGCCCGGGGGCTCGCAGGACGTGGATCGATCGGCGCATCCACTGTCGTGGCCTCCATCCCCCGCTCGCTATCGCTCGCGCGTCTCCCCTTCCTCCGTCGCAGGAAGCGCCAGAGGAAGGGGCCATCGATGCGCTGTAGGGCGGCGAGGCGCACCTCACACTGCGCCACTGCTTCGCCCGGGCGACGCCCCACGGTCGCCCCGCCCTGCGCCACTGCCTCGCCCTGACGACCCGCCACGGTCGCCCGGCACCGCGCCCACGCCGCCGGGCGGAGCAGCGGTCCAGCGGGGGTTGCGCACCGCCGCCCTACAGTGCGTCGATGGCCCCTTCCTCTGGCGCTTCCTGCGACGGAGGAAGGGGAGACGCGCGAGTCCGCGAGCGGGGGATGGAGGCTCCGTGCTCGGCGCCAACCGCTGGGCAACCTCCGTCGCCGTGTCAGCGCAGCTCGGGCCGCAGCGCGGCGACGCGGGCGCGCTCGGCGGCGAGGGCCTTCCCCTTCGGGAGCAGCAGGCGCTCGAGCGTCGGGCGCAGCACCAGCGCGTCGGGGATGCGCGTAAGCGGGTTGTCGACGAGCGACACCTCCGTCAGCGCCGGCAGCTCGCACAGCGCCACAGGAACCTCCGTGAGCCCGCAGCCCGCGAGGTACACCTGGCGCAGCGAGCGGAGCGCGCCGAGGCCGTCGGCATGCGGCGCGAGGCGCGGGTTGTTGCACAGCGAGAGCGAGGTGAGCCCCGGGCAGCGCGCCAGCACGGCGAGGGCCTGCGCCCAGTCGAGCATGGGCATCGCGTCGAGGTGGACAAACACCACCGGGCTCTCCCCGAGGTCGTCGGGGAGGCGCGTGAGGGGCGTCTCCGAGAGCAGGAGGCGCTGGAGCAAAGGGAGCGCGCCGAGGCCCTCGGGGAGCGCCTCGAGGGGGTTCTGTCCGAGGTAGAGCGAGCGGAGCGTGCGGAGCTCGCCGAGCCACGCGGGGAGCTCGTGGAGCTGGTTGCGCTGGAGGCCGAGGTGCGAGAGCGCCCGCTGGCTGCGCACCTCCTCGGGGACGGCCGTGAGCTTGCGGTTGGTCAGGATGAGCTGCGGGGCGGCGGCGTCGAGGAGGGCGCGCAGGGAGGGGGGAGCCATCGGGGGACCGCGGTACCGCGACCGAGGCGCCGCGTCGAGGGGGCATCGCCCGCCGCCCCGCCGCCTGCACACGTCTGCAGTCCGGGGTGCATACGTCAGCAGCCGCGTCCGAGCGCTGGACGCACGCCGCGTCGCGCTATCGCCGCGCCGCGCCCTGTGGTGTGGTCGTGCGTGAAGGAGCACCCGACATGGCGAGAGCATCAGCGGCCGCCCGCAGCAACACCCTCATCGAGAAGACCCGTGCCGCCGCCCTCGCGCGGAACAAGACCCGCCTCGACGAGCTCGTGGCGGAGATCCGGCGGCGCCTCACGACCATCGTCGAGGGCTTCTACGACGTCGGCGAGCACCTCGGTGAGATCGTCGACAAGCGCCTCTACCTCGTCGACGGGCACGAGAACCTCGACGCCTTCCTCGCCGCGGCCCAACTGATGTCGCCGCGGCAGGCGGCGAAGCTGATCGCCGTGTCGCGGGCCGTCCCGCGTTCGAGGGCCCTCGCCCTGGGGCAGGAGCGCGCCTACGCCCTCCTCTCGTACGCGAAGGCGGCCAACGACGACGCGGCGCTCCTCTCGGAGGACGCGAAGCTCGCGGGTCGCCCGGTGGCGGAGGTGTCGGTGCGGGAGATCGTGGCGGCGACGCAGGTGGCTCGGGCCGAGCACCGCGGCGAGCGGCCGAAGACCGACGCCGCGCGCGACCGGGAGCGAGCGGACGCGGAGCTGCGTCGGGCGCTGAAGGAGAAGCTGCGCGACGCGGGCGCGGGCCGCCCGGAGGTCACCGTCGGGCGCGAGCGGGTGCGCGTCGAGCTCACCCGCGCACAAGCCGAGCGCCTCGCGGGGATCGCGTAGCCCCAGCGGCTCCTGCGCCGTCAGTCCCGCGACGACGAGTCGAGAATCCACGCGAGCCACGCGATGCCGAGCACCTGGCCGAGGGTCGGGTTCTTGATCGGCGGCGCGTGACGGAGCTGGGCGGCGGGGAGGATGCCGAACACGTTGCGGAGGCGCTGCTGCGTGCCTTCGGAGAGGTCGCCCGAGAAGAGCAGGCGCCCGCCTCGCTCCGTCTTCACTGCGCGGATGGTGGCGCCGCGCACGCCTTCGCGGGCGGCGATGTCGCGCACGTCGGAGACGAAGCCCGGCGGCGCGCAGCCCCGCACGACCAGCACGCGTCCGTCGCGCACCGAGAGGCAAAAGAGGTCCTCGTGGCGCACGAGCCACGCGACCGCGAAGAGCGCTGCGACGGCGACGACGGCGTAGAGCATGGCCGTGGGTTCTACTGCGTGACGGGCTCGTGACGCAAAGGGGGCGTCGCGTCAGTGCGTTCGAAGACGCCAGCATCCGCGTCGGACGGTGCTTCGACCGGTGTGAGCGTCCCCGCGCCCTCGCAGGCCCAGCGCTCCAGGCGCTCGCCCCGCAGCACGAGCAGCCGTTGGCCCGTCCACGCGGCGGCGCGGAAGTCGTCGCGCGCGAGGGCCGTCGGCGCCATCGCCGCGCGCACCCAGTCCACGAGTCGGAGGTGCGTCCCCGCGACGCCCACGGGGAGTTCCCTCGCGGTGCCCGAGCGCGCGTGCGGCACGATGCGCAACGTCGGCCCCGCGCAGCGGAGTTCGACCCCATCGACCCATGCATCGCCCTGGCCGGGGAGCGCCCCTCCGTCGTCGCTCGCGCCCGCTGGCGGGTTGATCGGCGTGCGCGAGAAGTTGCAATGTGCCGGCGCCTCGCGGAGCCCGAGGAGATGCGCCTCGATCCAGTGCTCGTTGACGACCGCGACGGTCGTGGGGCGCGCGCATGCCTCCGAGCCTCCCACGAAGCGCGGGCCTGGCGGTGCCGCGGGGCCGCGCGTCTGGTCGATGACGTCGAGACCCTCGACGAAGCCCTCGGTGTGCATGTCGAGGCGCATGGCCTGGAGCGCCACGTCGGCCCCCCACGCCCCCAGCGCCACGAGGTCGCCACGTTCGGCGCGGGCGGGGCCACGCTCCGCCTGAAACTCCAGGCTGATGCACGCCACGGTCGTCGCACGCGTGCGCTCTCGCTCGTGCCTGGGACTCACGCAGTCGAGGCGCCACGACATGCCGAGCTGGCAGGTGTGGGAGTCACCCTCGTCGGGCAGGGCGGGCTCCTGCGTCTGCGGATCGAGGCGCGCGACGCAGGCTCCGCCATCGTTGCGGGCGATCACGCGCGCGAGCGCTCCGGGGAAGCTCGCGTCGTCGGGGATCAACGGGCTCTCTGGGCCCAGCGAGAGGATCGGGCTCATCCTCCGCGCGTCGGGCCGCAGCGCCAGCGCGAACCACGACCGCATGCGTCCTCGTCGTCGCGCGAAGGTGATCCACACGGAGTCGGCCCGCGCGTCGGCGTCGACGCCCTCGACTGGCGAGCTCACCCGCAGCAGGAGGCGCGCCTCGCCGCGCGGCGACCCGAGCGCGTCGAGGGGCTGCGCGCGCACGCGGCCGTGCGTCGCATCGTCGAAGACCTCATCGAGCAGCAGCGTGGCTCCGTCCCAGAGCGACACCACGCCGAGGATCCGCGCGCGCCCCGTGACGGCCGCAGCGGCGTCGGCGGCGACGGTCGGCGAGGGGCCGTCGGGGGTGGTCGGCTGCCAGCGTCCGACGGGCGGCGCGGGTGAAAACGAGGGAGGCGGCGGCGCGGCCGTCGTCGCGTCGGCGTTCGGCACCGCCCGCACGTCGACCGCTGGCACAGACACATCCGCGGGCCGGCGCGCGGAGGGGGTCCGCCGACACGCGGAAGCACCCCAGAGGACACACGCTGCGACGACGGATGACTCACGCATTTCGGGCGGCGCAAAGGTCTGTCATCGGCACCGACCCGTCAACGGTCACGCGCGCGACGCGAACGCGGTCGAGTCGGCGTGGATGGCGGGGCCGTGGGGGCCTCCAACCGCCGCAAGCGTGACCGTCGCCCCAGTGGGCGCCGTCACGCTCACCTCGATCGGGACGCTCATGGTCGCGCGTACCTCGACGCGGCCGGTGAGCGTGACCTCGCCGGGCGCCGACGCTGGGGGCGCACGGCGCGGGATGCTGCCAGCATCCGCCCGACGCACGCGCCTCCGCACGCGCCGGGCTCGATGGCGACCACGCGGAAGCCGAGGCGCGCGTTCCTCTTCGTCGACGTCGCGACGACGTCCACGCGTGCCATGGGGTTGCTGGCACGCGGTGCCACGGGCGCGCTGGCACCGGGTGCCTTCGCCCGGCGCGCCACCGCCGGGCGTCGCGCAAAATGCCTTTAAAATGGGCTGATTCGCACGGCTCGTGGGCCTCGGCATCGGCGTTGCAGTTCGGGTTGTCACCTCACAACGGAGCGATGACCCATGAACACGACCACCCGCCGCACCCTGAACACCTGCCTCGCGCTGATCTCTCTCACCGGCTGTGCGCCGACCTCTGAGATCGACGGCGACGTCGCGCAGCAGAGCGCGCAGAACCTCTACGTCAGCAACGACGAGCTCTGGCCGAGCTCGACGATCTCGGTGTGCTGGGAGCCCGGCGCGATGGGTGACGCCGCGGGGCGCACGGCCGCCCGCGACGGCGTGCGCGAGACCTGGGAGCGCTTCTCGAACGTGCGCTTCACGGGCTGGGGCACGTGCACCGCGAGCAGCACCGGGATCCGCATCCGCGTGGCCGACGAGAACCCCCGCACGCAGGGCCTCGGCACCGACCTCGACGGCGTCGTCGGCGGGATGATCCTCAACTTCACGTACCGCACCTGGAGCCCGAGGTGCAGTGACAGCGAGAGCACGCGGCTCTCGTGCATCTGGATGCACGCCGGCCACGAGTTTGGGCACGCGATGGGCTACGCCCACGAGCACAACCGCCCCGACACGCCCGACACCTGCACGAGCGCGCCGCAGGGCAGCGACGGAGACGCCCTCGTCGGCGCGTGGGACTCGATGTCGGTGATGAACTACTGCAACGCCGCGACGACGGTCATCAACTCGCGCCCGCCGCTGAGCCCGACCGACCGGATGGGCGCGGTCTTCACCTACGGCGGCATGGTGATGTCGACGAACGGCACGGGGGGGTGGGCCTTTCGCAACAACGTGGGCGCGCCGCCGTCGCAGCTCGGCGTCGGTGACTTCAACGGCGACGGCCGCGCCGATGTCTTCCGTGCCGACGGCCAGACCTTCGCCTACGCGCCGGGGGGCAACGGGGCGTACGTCACGCTGACCACGTCGGGCTACGGGCGCGGCAGCCTCGGCCTCGCGGACTTCAACGGCGACGGCCGCACCGACGTGTTCCGCGCCGACGGCACGGGCTGGTACGTGTACTTCGCGGGCACCGCCAGCGGCTGGAACAAGATCAACAACTCGGCCTACCGGCTCTCGTCCCTCGCCCTCGCGGACTTCAACGGCGACGGCCGCGCGGACGTGTTCCGCACCGACGGCGCCCGCTGGTGGGTGTCGTACAGCGGGACCGGTGGGTGGTCGCAGATCAACTCGTCGAGCGCGCCCTTCGCGCAGCTCGGGTTCGCGGACTTCAACGGCGACGGCCGCGACGACGTGTTCCGCGCCGACGGCACGAGCTGGTGGGTGTCGTACAGCGGGTCCGGGGGATGGTCGAAGATCAACACCTCCGTCGCCCCCCGCAGCGAGCTCGGGTTCGCGGACTTCAACGGCGACGGCCGCGCCGACGTGTTCCGCGCCGACGGCGCCCGCTGGTCGTTGTCGTACGGCGCGGCCAGCGGGTGGCTGTCCCTCAACACGTCCAACAAGACCATGGCGCAGCTGCTCCTCGGCAACTTCTCGGGGACCGCGCGCGCCGACGTGCTCCACGCCGTCGCGCCGCGCTGACGCGCTCCTGCCATCGCCGCACGCCCCCCCAATCTTCCACTGACCTCCGGCTCAGCGCTCGATCACCGGCGCGTCGGGGTCGCGCACGACCTCGAAGCGAAGCACCTCACGCTCCGCCAGCCACTCGGCGGGGATGACGCTCTCGTGCGCGAGGGCGACGACGCCGCCGACGATGGCGCAGGTGGTGTCCCGGTCGCCGAGGCCCTCGACGGTGGCCCAGAGCGCCTCATCGTAGCCGTCGAGGTGCCGCTCCGCGCACCACACGCAGTACGGAACCGTGTCCGGCGCGGTCACCATCAGGCCCGTTCCGAGCGTCGAAGCCGCGAGCGCCACTGTCGCGTCGCGGCCGAGGTGCAGCGCCATGGCGATGCCGTCGCGGGTCGCCCCCGCGGGGGTGTGCTCCCAGGCGAAGCGCATCAGCGAGGGGTTCGCATCCCGCCACGCCGCGTCGCGCGTCGCTCGCCACGCGTACGCGCAGGCCGCCGCGACGGCGAGCGCGCCCGCGACGCCCTCGGGGTGCGCGTGGGTCGGCGCCGCGGAGTCCGCCGCGGCCTGCAGCGCGGCGTCGAGGTCGTCAGCGAAGTACGCCGCCGCGGGGGCGACGCGCATCGCCGCCCCGTTGCCCATCGAGCCCGCGCCGCCGAAGACGCCACCCGCAGCCGCCTCCCAGGGGACGCCCGCGGCGATGCTCTGGAGGATGCCGTGGGCGGTGCCGCCGTAGCCGCGCGCCGGGTCGGCGACATAGCGCTCGGCGAAGGCGGCCGCGAGGGCGTCGCGGTCGACGCGCCCGTGCGTCTCGAGGGTGGTGTAGACGGCGAGCGCCATCTCCGTGTCGTCGGTGTACGCCCACGGGCCGCGCGGGAGGGCGCGGAGCTCGATCATGTGAAGGGCGGTCGGCGGGTGCGTGAAGAAGCGCTGGCCGAAGGCGTCGCCGACGGACAGCCCCTCGAGCGCGCGGCGGGCTCGCGCGAGGCGGGCGGGGTGGTCGTGGGGAAGGGGAGACATCGCGCTGGGGTAGCACCGATGCGGCCGCGCCGCTGCGCCGACGAGCCCGGCCGCGCCGCGGGGTCGCTCAGTCGATGCTGGTGCGTCCCGCGATCTAGTGGGCCTTCACGCGCACCTCCGACCCGCGCGGCGTCGCGGGGCACCGCCGTCGTGCCGCGACGGCTCCGGCGCGATGCGGGACTAAACAGGGATCCGCGGAACGGGTCCCATACCGTCACGCGCCGGGCGCTGTGGCTCCCGGTGCGCGTCGTCTGCCTCCCACCCCCGCTCGCTTCGCTCGCGTTCTCCCCCTCCCTCCGCCGCCGCGACGGCGTCAAAGGGAGGGGCCATCCGCTACCGTCACCGGCTCCATTTGGCAGCGGAGCGCAAG
>JBILLV010000258.1:0-13135 GCA_044375895.1 Polyangiales bacterium
CAGCGGAGGAGGGCGGGGCGCTCACGGCGGTCGTCGGCGACACCGCCACCGACCGGGCGATCCGTGAGACGCAGACGCTCTGCCGCCGCAACCCCACCCGCGCGCGCCCGTGGCTCCGCCTCGCGCAGGTGCTCGTCCGCAAGGCCCGCGAGTCGTCCGACCCGAGCTTCTACCAGCTCGCCGACGACGCGGTGGCGCGCGCGCTCCGCCTCGACCCCAACGACCTCGCGGCCCTCCAGGTGCGCGGCCTCGTGCTGATGCAAGACCACCGCTTCGCCGACGTTCGCTCGCTGGCCTCGCGCGTCGTGGCCCGCCACGCCGACCAGCCCATCTTCTTCGGCCTCCTCGGCGACGCGGAGATGGAGGTCGGTCGCTACACCGAGGCCGAGGCCGCCTACCAGCGCATGATCGACCTGCGCCCCAACCTCGCCTCCTACAGCCGCGGGTCGTGGATGCGCTGGCTCCTCGGCGACGTCGAGGGCGCGGTCGACCTCGCCCGTCGCGCCGTCGAAGCGGGCTCGCCGCGCGTCCCCGAGGAGCTCGCGTGGACGATCGTGCAGCTCGGTCACCTGGAGTTCGCGCAGGGCCACCTCGCCGAGGCGAAGCAGGACTACGAGAACGCCCTCCGCACCTTCCCCAACCACCCCCCGGCGCTCGATGGGCGAGGGCGCGTGAAGCAGGCCGAGGGCGACCTCCCGGGCGCCATCGCCGACCTCACGGCGGCCGTGGAGGGAGCCACCACCACCGAGCACCTCATCCACCTCGGCGACGCGCAGGAGGCCGCCGGGCGGGCCGAGGACGCCGCGGCGACGTTTGCCCGCGCCGAGCGCGCCGGCCGTCGCTCCGATCCGCGCGCGCTGGCGATGTACTACGCCGACCGCGACCGCGAGCACGAGGCGGCGGTGACCCTCGCGCGCCGCGAGCTCGAGCAGCGACCCGACGACGTGTACTCGCTCGACGTGCTGGCGTGGGCGCTGTGTCGGGCGGGGCAGCTCGACGAGGCCGCCCGGCTCATCGACCGGGCGCGGCGCATCCACACCCGCGAGGCGCGCTTCGCCTTCCACGCGGGGATGATCGCGCACGGCCTCGGCCACCGCCCCGAGGCCGCGACGCTGCTGCGCGAGGCCCTGGCGACCAACGCGCACTTCGACCCGCGCGGGGCGGCCGAGGCGCGGCGGGTGCTCGCGACGCTCGGTGACGGCGGCGCGTGATCGACAGCGGATCGGGGCGAAGGGGGCGCTATCGACGACGGCGACGCGCGAACGACGCCAGCGCGAGCAACGCGAGAGCAGCGTACGAGCGGGGCGTCGACGTCGGCGTGGCGTCGCACTGAATGCCGCCCTCTCGCACCGTCGCCGGCCTCCCCGCGTCGTCGGTCGCGCCGCCGTCCGAGATGACATCGTCCGTGAACGGCACGTCGCGCGCTGCGTCGCGATCGACCGGCGGCGGGGGAGGCGGAGGCGGAGGCGGAGGCGGGGGAGGCGGAGGCGGAGGCGGCGGGGGAGGCGGAGGAGGAGGAGGCGGAGGCGGGGGAGGCGGAGGCGTGACGCCGCCAACGTCGGACGTCCCAGCTCCCCCATCACCCTCGCGCACGCAGCGGGACGCGACGCAGGTCATCCCCGTGCAGCGCGGCGAGCAGTCGTCGGTGGTGGTGCAGGCGGTCGGCGTGCTCGGCGCGACGGCGCTGCA
Organism: Polyangiales bacterium; assembly: GCA_044375895.1. Taxonomy (GTDB): domain Bacteria; phylum Myxococcota_A; class Polyangia; order Polyangiales; genus CAISKJ01. The sequence goes on from JBILLV010000258.1 coordinate 1,690, forward strand.
AAACCCGCTGTTGCAGTAGAATCCGCACGCGCACTGGTAGTGGCGGGAGCAGAACGTCCCTCCGTCGAAGGCCGGCGACTCCGCCCGCACTTCGCGACCCGAACCCACCACCACGCCCAGCGCCAGAAAGCATGGAATCACCCACCCAGATCGTCTGCTCATCGGTGCACCTCCACCACCGGCTATGCGAGCGTTGTGCCCGCGCGATCGGACGGCTGTTCTGCACGGGTGTTGCGCCATGCTGTGCCCCCGAAGCCCTCGAGACATCGCAACCGAGGTCACACAGAGGTCGACGCGGTGTCGACGTGAATTGCCCCGCTCGCTCACCGGGTCAGCGCGCGGACGATGGCCGCTCGTGTCTTCCAGCGGTCGCAGAGCGCACGAAACGCCTCCCGGTCGAGCACCTTGGACACCTGCAGCTCGACCAGCGTGGGCGTCACGAGGGGCACCTCCTGCGTGTCCCACTCCACCTGCCACGGCGCCACGGGGGCGCCGCTCGCCAGCCGAACGCTCGGCCGGGTCGCGAAGGTCACCCGCCCGTACCGCACGCGCCAGCCGAGGAAGGCCCACACCCGCACGAGCCCGCTCCTCCGCTCGTACGACACCGGCACCATCATCCGCGCGTCCGCACGCAGGTCGGGGTCGCGGTCCATCGCGGCGCGCCACGCTTCGAAGCGCTGCACGTCGCCATCGGCCGCGGGGTGGCGCGGCATCCCGAGCTCACGTCGGGCGGTCTCGCTGGCACCCCGCAGCAGCGACTCGGTCGCCACGAGCTCCTCCCCCACCGAGCGCGTGGCTTCGGTGTCGGCGCGCGGGCACGGCGTGTCGCGCAGCGCGGCGCCGAAGGTGTGCTCCAGCAGCTCACGAGCGAAGCGGAGCGCGTCGGCTGTGCGGGCGTAGTGCGTCGGCAATGGCTCCACGGTGAGATCAGGGCCGACCGTGTAGTCGTACATGCAGGCTGCGACGCCCACGCTCACGTCCTTCACGTGGGTCTCCCGCACCAGTCCGTAGGCCGCGCGGAAGAGCGCCTCCAGGTGCGCCGCGTACCCTCGGCCCGCCTGCCACCGCGCGGCCTCGGGGGTCGCGGCGTGGCGGAGCAGCGGTTCGAGCGCCCAGAGCTGCATCTCGCGCCACGAGCTTCGTTCGCCGGGGCGCAGATCGACCTCGCCGCGTCGCACGCCGCGCACCAGGGCGTCGATCACCGAGGGTTCGACGCCTGGTCGCGCGATGCGACCTTCCACCGACTGCGACGCCGGGAAGACGGCGGGGTGCTTCGGCAGCCGGAGCCCGCGCGCTCCCGCAACGGTGCGCACGGCGCGGGTGAGGTCGTGGCGCTCGCGGAGCCCGGCCAGCGAGCGGGCCAGTCGGTTGTGCGCCCGGTAGGCCGAGCGGAGCCACGGGTCGTCGGCGATGGCGCGGCCACCGCAGTCACCGCCCCCGCGTCGGTGAGGCGCGTCTGGAGCACGCGGTCTTGGGCGTAGGCCCGCATGAGCTCGGGCGAGCGGGTGTAGAAGCCCACGGGCGCAAACCTGGGGTCGGCCCGATGGGCGGCCACGCGCGCCTCCACCGCCGCACGCATTGCGGGCTTCGGATGCGCCTCGACGCCGCCGAGGCGACACGCCGCGAACACCACCTCGACGGCGTCACCCCGCGCCCCAGGTTTCGTGCGGGCGAGCGCATCGGCGAGCTTCGCGAGGAGCAGCCGGCGCGAGGGGAGGTGCCCCGCGCCGCGCTGGGTCATGAGCTCGACGGCCTGACGAACCGCGTCGTCGACCTGCTTCACCTTGTGGGCGAGGAGGCTCGCGGAGACGAAGCGATCGAAGGGTGGTGCGGCGAACAACGCGCCGTCGTGGGGAGCCGTGCAGTCGATGCGGAGCACCTGAGCGCTGCGGTCGATGGTCACCATCCCGGGTGAGCGTACACCCAGGGCGCGGCGCGCTACTCAGGGAGCATCGACACCGCCGCGAACTCCGCGGTGAGCGACCACCCGGCGGCGCCGCAGCCCATGGTGTCGGGCTGGCGAACCCACATCGCTTGCGGGACGGTGTTGCAGTCGCTGCCCGCGAGGAGGTTGCAGAGCGTGGTGTTGAGCGCGCTCACCCGCACCTGGCGCGCGGCCGCCGCCGTAATCACCGCGCGGAGCGTGTCGCGCGGGTTGGTGGTCCAGCTGCTCGAACACTCGTTGAAGCGCCCGCCGGTGACCTGCCCTTGGCCGATGCAGCGCCGATCCGCGCTTGGCATCGCGGTGAGCGCCGCGTTGCACAGCGGCAGCTCGGTGAGGAGCGCCCCCGAGGCGTCAAAGATCGGCGCGACCACGATGCCCGGCGAGGGGGAGGTGACGAACCCGTTGGTGCCGATCATGCCGCCCAGCGTCGCGGGGTTGTAGCGCGCCGGATCGGAGGCGGGCGCGTCGTTGGAGAAGAAGCGGAATCGCGCGTCAAAGAGGCCCTGGCCGCAGGTCCCGCGGGTGGCGCGCATCGCCCCGAAGCGCATCGACGCGCTGCCGGGAGAGAGCCGCATGCCGAGGAGGAAATTGCCGCGGTGGATCGCGTCGTTGATGGTGTTCTGCAGGATCGCGGACGTGAGGGCGGCCGGGGAGGTGATGCGGATGTGGGTGATCCGGTAGGACTGCGGATCGACGGGGTTGGCGACCGCCGGGGCCGGGCATACGGGCGCCGTGCTCTCCGTCGTGTAGCAGCCCCCCGCGCCACACGTGGGTGGCGGTGGCGGCGGCGGCGGCGGCGGCGGCGGCGGCGGCGGCGGCGGCGGTGGCGGCGGCGGCGGCGGTGGTGGCGGCGGCGGTGGCGGCGGTGGGCTGATGGCGTCGGGGGTATCGGTCCCTTGCACGTCGAGCGATGCGTCAGACGGATCCACGGTGATGGAGCGAGCCCCACAGCCCACGCTGGCGAGCACCGCGATCGCGACGAACGAACGAAGAGATGACATGGAATTAGCCTCCCCCTCGATCATCGCACACCTTGGGCGTGTGATGGCGGACTCGGGCTCCTGGGCTACGCGCCCCCGGTGCCATGCGCCTACCCACCGTGCTCACCCCGCTCGCCGCCCTCCTCTCCCTCGCCTGCGGACCGCACTGGAACTGCCCGCCCGGCGACACGCCCGTGTGCCAGTCGGGCGCGATTCACGGCACGCACTGCGTGTGTGAGCCGCCGCGCACCGGGCTCGGCAACCGCTGATCGATTCGAGGAGGAGAGAGGGGGCGAGGGGAGGCGAAGCCGCGCGTCAGGGCGTGCGCGTGACGAGGAAGATCTGGCCGGTGTCGTTGGCGCGCTCGTCGGCGACGGCCCACGCGTCGGCCATCCGCGCGCGGTGCAGCCCGAGCGGGGTCACCATGCCGGCGGAGAGCTCCATCGGAGCCATGGCCATGCCGTCGCCGCCTGCGAGGGTGAGCATGCCGGGGCCGACGTTGGGGTCGGCGCCCGAGAACAGCGCGAAGCGTCCGTCGACCGAGAAGCCGAGGCCCGCGGGGTAGTTGGCGACGAGGCCCCCGGCGAAGGTGTTGACGCCGGCCGGACCCACCGTCACCGCGGAGGCCGAGCGCGCTCCGCCGCGGCGCGTGTCGTGGACGAGCACGACGCCCGTCGACGCCTGCGAGAGGCCCGAGGGGTCGACCACGTTGTTGGTCACCACCGTCGCGCTGCCGCCGCCGCGGGACACGCGGAAGAGGGCGCGGGTGCGGGTGACCCCCATCATGTCGTCGGAGGCTTCGAGCTGGCCGCCGATGTAGAGGTCGTTGCCGTCGAACGACACCGTGACCGACACGGGCTGGATGAGCGCCGTGCCGACGTTGACGACCGTGGGGGCGCCGCCCGCCGCAGGGATCGAGAACACCGCCCCAGCGCCGGCCTGCATCCCGCGGTCGGCGGTCTGGTCGGCGACGTAGATCGTGGAGTCGTCGTTGGAGAGCGCGATGCCCACCGGAAACTCCAGCCCCATCCCCGTCACCACCGCGGTCGGCGTGGCCGGAGGCATCCCCGGCGCCGGAATCGCCGCGCGGAACACCCCGGGCGAACCATCGGCCGCGTAGGCGGTGAAGAACACGGTGGTGCCGCGGGAGTCCGGCGTGGCGTCGAGGGGGCGCGAGCAGACCGTCCCGCACGACACGATGGCGCGGGTGCTCATCGAGGGCATCGTCGGCGCGTCGGGGGCGTCGGGCACGTCCGGCATCACATCCGGCATCACGTCCGGGGGAGGGGGCACATCCGGCGGAACCGTCATGTCGGGCGGCGGCTGCGGCACGTCGCCAGCGTCCGGCGGGGGAGGGGGCATGTCCGGCGTCGGGGTCATGTCCGCCGCGGGAGCGTCAGCGGCTGCGTCCGGCGTCGGCGTGGTGCTGTCGCAGGCGGCGAGGCTCGCGGCGAGCGCACCCGCGGCGATCGTGAGCCAGGACGGCGGACGCGGTGTGTTTCCGAGAGTCATTCGGCTTCTCCCTCCAAACGGAGTGGGTCGGGGTGCTTCGACGGTAAGAGACCATCAAGACCTTTGTCGTCTTGTGCGTCTCGGTACGTCGCCCGCGGGGTCATCGGATTTCGCCGATCGTCGCCCACGAAGGGGCTTGCGCACGGGGCCGAAGGTCGGGTATGACTCCCGCCCCCTCGATACGTCCCCATCGTCTAGAGGCCCAGGACCGCGGCTTTTCACGTCGCTAACGCGGGTTCGACTCCCGCTGGGGACACTTCCCTTCACTCCCTCGCTGCGCTGATCTTTCCGAAGTCCGCGGGCGGGGCGGTGTCTCCCACGGACGATGGGTACGTCCACGGGGATGCGCGCGTCACTCCCGGGTGCTTGAGCCCCGGCGGCGGCCGCGCCATCCTCGCGCGATGACACCACCGCAGTGTCGCCTGTCGGTGCTGCGCGCGCGGGACGCGCCCCTCGCGGTGATCCTCCGCCGCGGCCCCTCGAAGCACACCCTCGTCGTGCGGTGGAACCTCGCCCGCAACACCTTCGACGAGGGCCAATGGTTCGCGGGGCGCATCTACCCCGAGCGCTGCGACCTGTCGCCCGACGGCGCATGGTGGGTGTATTTCGCCGCGAAATTCAAGGGGCCGACGCCGACGTACACCGTGCTGAGCCGCCCGCCGTGGCTCACCGCGCACGCGCTCTGGCCCGAGATGGGCACGTGGGGTGGCGGCGGGGTGTTCACCGATGCGCGCACGCTGCTGCTCAACCGCTTCGGCGGGGGGCTCGACAGCGCGCTCCCGCACCCGCTCCCGTTCACCGTGGGCTCGCTGCACGACGCGCCGCCCTCCCTCTCGCCGGTGCGCGAGCTGCGCCTCGGGTGGTCGAGCGTCGCGCTCCCACCAGACGACCCTCGCACCGCGCCGCGGTCTCCGTCGTACCCCCGGAAGGAGCCCTTGCGGCTCGTGCGCTCCCGCCCGCGCCATCGCGGCGACGCGTTGGAGCACATCATCTGGGGCTATCACAACGACGAAGGCCCCTGGGAGATTCGCTCGTACCACCTCACGCGGCCCGCGAAGCCCGGGTCTCTTCCCATCTCCCTCGAGGACGTCGAGTGGGCCGACTGGCTCGACGACGGCGCCCTCGTGTACGCCCGCCGCGGCGCCCTCTACACGCAGCGCGACCCCTTTGGTGACGGCCCGGACGCGGAGCCGCGACTCCTCATCGACCTCGCGCCCCGCACCTTCACCCGACGCCTCGCGCCCGACGACGCGACCCCCGCTGCGCCGAAGACGCGCGGCAAGTCCCGCTGACGCCGGTCGAACGCCCACCGCCTCCCACGCGGCGCACGTACACTGTCGCCGTGCCGACGAAGAAGCGCTCCCTCCCCGTCCGTCTGCTCGACCCGCGCGTGCTCCTTGGCGACATCGCGGTCGGCGCCTCCCACACGTACCTCACCGGGTTCGCGTTTGATGACAGCGACCGCCTCGTCGCGGTGGCGCACGGGGCGACGGCCCCGCACCTCGTCGTCTCCGCGCGCGAGTGCCCCCCGCTCTCGCTCCTCGCGTGCGACGGCGAGCGGCTCGTCGCCTCGACCGACGGACGGCTCGTGGGCCTCGACGCGCGCACGGGGGCGCTCTCTCCCCTCGTCGAGACGCCCGCCGCGATGACCACGTCGCTCGCGCTCGACGGCGAGTGGGTCTACGGCACGGTCATCGGCGCGGACGGCGGCGTCTTCCGCGCCCCTTCGGTCGGAGGGGCCTTCGCGTGGATCCACCGCGGGCGCGCCACGTCGCTCGCCGTCTCCCGCGGCCGCATCGCCTTCGGCGACGGCGCGCACCTCTGGCTCAAGGACGATGCCGCGTCGGAACCGCATCGAATCGCAGACGCAGTGAACCCGGGCGCCCTCGCCTTTGCGGACAACGAGCTCTTCTGGAGCGGGTTCACCCCCGAGGGCTGCATCCGCGCGATCGACCTCGCGACCGGCGACGTGCGCGTCGTCGCGTCGGCGCCGTACACGTCTGCGCTCGTCGTCCTCGGGGACCACCTCTACTGGGCGCAGGCGTCGAGCCGGAAGTCCCTCCCCTGGATCTGGCGCGCTCGACGTGACGGTGCTTCGCCTCCCGAGCCGCTTGTCCACGGGAGCTGCAAGCGCGGCCGCCTCGCCGGCTACGGCGCCACCCTCGCGTGGTGTGGCGGCGGTGAAGGGGGCGCGTACGCGCTCGACGTCGTAGCGGGATGGCCCACGGCGTGACACCGCGACTCGGAAGTCGCACCGTGGGACGCCCACGCTGGCGCCGCTCTGGTGGACGTGTCCGCGGCATGTTGTTTGATCCACGCGTTTGGATGCGACGCGAACAACGGATGCGTGCGGCCTTCGTGGTGACGGTGGTGGGCGGCGCCCTCGTGCTCGGCTGTGAAGCGACGGCGTGGGAGTCGCGGGTGTCGAGCTTGTGCCCAGACGCAGGGCTGTCGGTGGGGAGCCCGTGCACCCTCAATGAGCAGCGCTGCTCCTACAGCCTCCCTTGCCTCGAAGGCACCTTCGGAGGCGGCACGTCCTACTATGAGTGCCGCGCGGGCCAGTGGGCGCTGATGGGGACCGCCAAATGCAACCCGCCGCCTGACGGGGGCGTGGCGCCGGGTGACGCGGGGGGCGATGGCTCCAGTGGTCCGCGACCCGACGTGCCCGGCGACTGAATCCCATCTGCGCCGCTCGACGCCGTGCGGCGATAGGCTATCTCTGCGGTCGCTCCCACCATGCAAGACCCCAGAGACATCGCCCGCAGCGCCGCGGCCGCCATGGGCCAGGAGGCCGTTCTCATCGCCCACGAGGGTCGCTACACCGCGCCATCGGGGGCCACCGTGCACATCGGTTGGCTCGTGGAGCGCGCCATCGAAGACACGACCCTCCTCCTCCCCGAGATCGACGTCCCGCTGCCCCCGCCCGGCCCGCACCGCACCCGCTTCTCCGTGAACAACGAGAGCACCCTCGTGGCCGCGAAGCGCTTCGTCGACGACGACCTTGACCCGGTCGCGCTCAACTTCGCCTCGGCGCGCCATCCCGGGGGCGGCTTCCTCAACGGGGCCCGCGCCCAGGAGGAGTCGCTCTGTCGCGCGTCGGCCCTCTACGCTTGCCTCGTCGGGCTGCCCGTCTACCACCGCCACGACGACGCGCTCTACAGCAGTTGGATGGCGCACTCGCCCGGCGTGCCGGTGTTTCGCGACGACGACGGAGCCCTCCTCGAAGCGCCATGGAAGTGCGCCTTCATCACGGCGCCGGCCCCCAACGCGCGCGTGGCGCTCCAGCGTGACCGCGGGCGCGGCGCCGAGATCGCGGCCGTGATGGCCGAGCGCATCCAGCGCGTGCTCGCCCTGGCGGCGGAGCGCGGGCACCGCTCGTTGGTGCTCGGCGCGTGGGGCTGCGGGGCCTTCGGAGGCGACGCCGAGGTGGTGGCGGGCCTCTTTCACGACGCCTTCCGGGGACCGTTCCGTGGGGTGTTCGAAGCGGTGAATTTCGCCGTCCTCGACTCCAGCGCGCGCGGTGAGCGCATCGCTCCCTTCGCGGCCCGCTTCGGCGTCTAACGGCAGGCGTCCATGCCCGACGGGAAGGCGCTGCGGTACGGGACGAGCGTCTGCACGCAGAGGTGCGAGCCCGTGGAGTACATCGGGTAGCCCGTGTCCGTCGTGTTGCCGCCCGAGAGGCCGACGATGAAGCCCGCGGCGTACACGCGACCGGTCTCGGTCGCATAGCGGTTCTGCGGGCGCAGGTGGAGGAAGCGGAAGCGCATCCCCGTCACCATGTCCGTGAACTCCGGCATGTAGCCCCACGCGTAGACGTCCTGGCGGTCGAGGCGCGCGTTGTGACGGAGCTGCACGGGCGTCCCCGCGGCGACGCGCAGGTCGGTGTCGACCCAGCCCGAGGACATGTGCTGGTAGGTGAGGGTGGCGTTCCACCACTGGAGCGACGAACACATCAGCGTCCCGGGCGGCGGGGCCGGCGCGTTGCACACGTCGTCGACCCCCGTGGGCCGCGCGGAACACCCGCGACCGCTGCACGACTGCTCCTCCCACGCGCCGCCGCGGCACCGACCGAGGTTGCCCGAGGCGAGGCAATTCCAGACGGTGAAGCCCGTCATCGAACCGCAGCCGCACACCGCGCCGCCCGTCGCGCCGACGCACCCGTACGCGCACCGCGCGGTCTCGGTGACCCCGTTGACGCAGCGCTGCCGGGCGCTTCGGTCGGTGGTGCAGGCCCACACGTCCGACTGGCCCGAGGCCGAACCCGTGCACCGCGGCGTCGTCGGCACATCCGGCGGTGGAGGGCTTCGATCGACCGTGACGTCGGGCACTGCATCCGCGCCAACCTCAGCCGCGACGTCCGGCGCCACGTCCTCCGGCGCCGCCACGTCCACCGCGCCCGCGGCGTCCACTTCGGTCCCATCAGGCCCCTGCGGCGCAGCGTCTTCGTCCGCGTCCGGTGTGGCGGCGTCGTCGACGGGCAGCGTGACGTCGTCCGCTGGCCCCGCGCACGCGGCGACGCCCAACAGCCCGAACAAACCAAGGACGACGAGGTGACGCTTCATCAGGTTCGCTGGTCCCTTCCTCTCGCCCCGAGCGTACCGCACCTCGCGGCGCCGTCCCAACCCCATCGCCCTGCAATACCCGGTAGAGTCCTCGCGATGTCGTCGCGCGCGCCCGTCCTCGTCGCACTCCTCTCGCTCCCGGCGTGCGCGTCGCCACCGTCGGTCGCCCCTGCTGACGCCACCGTCGATCGACCGCTCATCGACGCGTCGCGCGACGCTGCGCCCGACCGCGTCCCGGTCGATGCGTGCGGCTGTGTTCACGGCCGCGTCTGCGTGGCGGGCGCCTGCGACCCCGCGTGGTTGAGCGTCGCCAGCGCCGGCGCACCCGCGCGTCGCACGCAGTTCGCGATGGTGTGGACGGGCCGCGAAGTGATCGTGTGGGGCGGCCACGACGGCGACGCACCCCGCGCCGACGGGGCCCGCTACGACCCCACCGCCAACCGTTGGACGGCGATGAGCGCGGCGAACGCACCCGCCGCCCGTGAAGGCGCCGTCGCCGTGTGGACGGGCCGCGACGTCGTGATCTGGGGCGGCCGCGGCGCCCTCGGTGCGCTCGGTGACGGCGCCCGCTACGACCCCGCGACCGACCGCTGGCAGCGCGTGAACGCCACCGGCGCGCCGAGCCCGCGTGCCTTCGCCGCAGGCGTCTGGACGGGAACCGAGCTCCTGGTGTGGGGGGGCCTCGGCGACGACGGATCGCGCAACGACGGCGCGGCCTACGACCCCACTGCCGATCGCTGGCGGGCACTCTCCGCCATCGACGCGCCCGTGCGGCGGGCCAACGCCGTGAGCGTGTGGACGGGGACGGAGCTCGTGGTGTTCGGCGGCTTCGGTGACGACGGATTTCGCGGGGACGGCGGGCGCTACGACCCCGCGACGGGCCGCTGGCGCGCGCTCGCCACCGCGGGGGCGCCGCAGCCCCGCTCACGCGCCGTGGGGGTGTGGACGGGGCGCGAGGTGTTCGTGTGGGGCGGCTTCGACGACCTCGGCGTGCTGCCCACCGACGGCGGCCTCTACGACCCCGCGAGCGACCGTTGGCGACCGGTGAGCCGGGTCGGCGCACCCTCACCGCGGAGCGACTCGGTGGCGGTCTGGACGGGCGCCGAGGTGGTGTTCTGGGGCGGCGCGGGGATCGATCGCCCGGGGCCGTTTCCCAACCCGGTTCCTGCGCCGGGCGGCGGACGCTACCGCCCCGACGCCGACCGTTGGACCCCGCTCGACGACCTCGGCGCCCCGTCACCGCGCTTCGGGCACGGGTCGGTGTGGACGGGCGACGAGCTCGTGGTGTGGGGCGGCGAAGGCGCCATCGGCACGCTGCAGAGCGGCGCCCGCTTCGCCCCGTAACGCTCAGTTGTAGCGGTTGAACACCGCGCGGATCGTCGCCCGCTGCGCCGCGCTCCACGTGAAGAACGTGTACGTGGTGTGGCTCGTGAGGCCGTTGCGCCCGATGAGCCAGTCGCTCACCTGCGCGCGGAGCGAGGACTTCATCGCGCAGCCGACGAAGATGGCGTGGATGTGCGGCGCCTCGCTCGAAGGCCACCCGTCGTGCCCCGGCCAGCGGTACCAGGCCGCGAAGCCGTGGTTGGCGAGCCGATCGAGCAGCGCGCGGATGTCAGAAGAGGACAGGCCCCGCACGCTGATGTCCGTGGCCGCGGAGTAGGGCTGCCCGCCGACGTACCCGTCGCGACCGTGGGTGCCCGCGGAGGCGGCGGCGTTGCCGATGGTCTGCGTGATGCGCGAGGCCGTCACGCCCGCACACCGCAGGTGATCCGACGCGCTCGGGTGCAACCCCCACGCGAGCTGCGACTGACGCGCGCACGCCGCGAGCGAGGTGGAGGGCATCGCCGCGCAGTAGTCGTTGGTGCCGGAAGGCTGCGGCACGCAGCCGTTGGGGCAGGCATCGGTCTGCACGGCGCCCGACACACAACGCTGGCGCGCGCGCCGGTCCGCGGTGCACGTCCAGATCGCCGACTGCCCCGAGGCAGAGCCCGTGCAGCGTGGCGGCGGCGGCGGCGGAGGTGGCGGCGGCGGCGGCGGTGGCGGTGGCGGCGGTGGCGGCGGCGGCGGAGGTGGCGGCGGCGGCGGTGGTGCGACGTCGCGCGCGGCGGCGTCGGCGTCGGGCGCGGCGGCGTCGGCGTCGGGCGCGCGGCTCGAGTCGGCGAAGGCAACGGCGTCGTCGGGCGTCGCGTCGGGCGCGGCGTCGGTCCCGTCGTTCTCCGGCAGCAGCGGCTCGGCGTCCTGCGTCAGGTCCGCGTCTTCGGGGGCCGTCGGGTGCGACAGGTCGACGTCCTCGACAAACTCCCCCGTGCACGCGCCCACGCCGAGCAGCGACGCGAGGAGGAGCGTGATGGCAGCGCGGGTCGTCACGGCAGAGGACGCGATCACACCACGTCAGCGGCGCGCACGTCCAGCCGCGAGGATCGTCCGCGCCGACGTCTCCAGGCTCG
>JBILLV010000616.1:0-3166 GCA_044375895.1 Polyangiales bacterium
GGTTGCGCGTCGTTGTCCGTCGTCGTAGCGAGGGGCGCCATGCCGAGCGCCGCGCACGAGATGATGGTGAGGGTGCTGAAGGAGCACCCCGAGTGGTTCGACCTGCTGCTCCGGACGCTCACGCACCGGGGGCTGGCGAAGGGTCTGCGGCTCGACGACTCCGCGCTCCAGGCGGTGCTCACCGTCGAGCGGCGCCCCGATGTCTTCTGGCTGCGCAAGGGGCGCTCGTGGGCCTTCGCCGAGGTGCAGTTGAAGTGGAAGGCAAAGAAGGTCGCCTCGTGGATCGTCACCGTCGCCATGCTCATCGCCGAGCACGGGGTGATGGGCGACCTCTTTCTCCTCACGGCCTCACCTGCCGTCGCACGCAAGGCCCGCGAAGAGATCGCACTCACCGCCGCGCACGGAACCGCCATCCGACTCGAGCCCGTCGTGGTGCTCCTCACCGCCAAAGAGGCGCGCGAACTGCTCGCGGAGGGGAAGCCCGAGCTCGCGTTCTTCGCGGCGTGGGCGGTTCGGCGGCGCAAGGGGGAGGCGGCCAAAGCCATCGTCGAAGAGGCCCTCCAGCTCACCGACAAGACCCCCGACACGGTCTTGCGGGAGGCTCAGGCACAGGCCATTCTCAATGTCCTCGGTGAGCCCCTCCTCCAGATGTTTCAGGAGACCCTCGTGAACCTCGACAACCTGCCCGAGAGCCCTGCGTTTCGTAAATTCCGCCTCTTCCTCGAAGCCCGGGGGGAGGCCCGGGGGGAGGCCCGGGGGGAGGCCCGGGGGGAGGCCCGGGGGGAGGCCCGGGGGGAGGCGCGGATGCTGCTCCAGGTGCTCACGCTTCGGGGCCTCGTCATCGACGACGCCCTCCGTGAGCGGGTGATGGCCTGCACCGATCGGGCGGCGCTCGAACGCTGGCACGCCCGCGCGATGACGGCCGCGACCGTCGGCGAGGTCTTCTCCGAAGCCTCGCCGTAGGTCACCGCACCGCGCTACTCCTCGCGGGCCGCGGCGCGGTTCTCTTCGCGGAGCTCCCGGCCGCGGCGCAGGGCGGCGTCGCGGTGGTCGTAGGCCCGAACGATCTTCGCCACGAGGGGGTGGCGCACCACGTCCACGTCGGTGAAATTGCAGAACGCGATGCCCTCGACGCCGGCGAGCAGCTGGATCGCGTCGCTCAGGCCCGACTTGCGGCCGTCGGGGAGGTCGACCTGCGTCGTGTCTCCCGTGATGACAGCCTTCGCGTCATACCCGAGTCGCGTGAGGAACATCTTCATCTGCTCGGCGGTGGTGTTCTGCGCCTCGTCGAGGATGACGAAGGAGTCCGACAGCGTGCGGCCGCGCATGAAGGCCAGCGGCGCGACCTCGATGGCGCCGCGCTGGATGAGGGCCTGGGCCTTGTCCATGTCCATCATGTCGTGCATCGCGTCGTAGAGCGGACGGAGGTAGGGGTTCACCTTCTCGGCGAGGTCGCCGGGGAGGAAGCCGAGCTTCTCGCCGGCCTCCACCGCGGGCCGCGTGAGGATGATGCGGCGCACCCGGCGCTGGGTGAGCGCGTTCACCGCCATGGCCATCGCGAGGTACGTCTTGCCGGTGCCGGCCGGGCCGATGCCGAACACGATGTCGTGGTCACGGATGGCCTCGATGTACTTCTTCTGCGCCACGCCCTTCGGGGCGATCACCTTGTGGCGCGCGCTCACCAGCACGACGTCTTGAAACACCTCGCGGAGGTGAAGGTCGGGGTGCTCGCGGAGCATCCGGGCGGCGCGGGCGACGTCGTTGACGCCCATCTCCGCCCCCTCCCGGATGGCCTGGGTGAGCTCGGCGATCACGCGCTCGGCGAAGGCCACGTCCGCGGCGTCGCCCTGCAGATGAACCTGGTTGCCGCGCTGCCCGATGGCCGCGCCAGTCTCCTGCTCGAGCATCTTGAGGTTCTCGTTGCGCGGACCGCAGAGCGCGACGAGCAGCGCCTGATCGCTCACCTCCACCTGCCCGGTGGTGGGTGTCGGGCGCGGGGTCGAACGATCGGGGGTCGGAGCCTTCGGGCCGTTGTCGCGTGTTCCCATGTGAGCGTGGACGCTAGCACCCCGGGCGACGGTGGCGCCACCGATGGATGCATGGAGCAACGCACGTTGCGGTAGCGTGGCGCCGTGCTGACCCTGGAGCCCTACCACCTCCTCGACCCGGTGCTCGCGCGCCTCCCGTGGCCCTTCGGTCGCCGCGTGGAGGCCGTCACCGTGGGGCCGGTGCGCGCGCTCCGCATGGCGCGTCTGTGGGGCGGGCGCGAGCTCATGGCCGTGCACTGCTTCGCGGTGGGCGACACGCTCGTCGACGCGGGCCTCGCCTGCTACGCGGGCGACGTGCTCCGCTTCGCGCACGAAGGCGGCGTGCGCCGCGCGCTGGTCACCCACCACCACGAGGACCACGTCGGCGGCGCCGCGGGCCTCGTCGCCGAGGGCGTCGCCGTCCACGGCCCCGAGCGGACCGCGCGGCTCGTGCGGGAGGGCTTCCCGGTGCGCTTCTACCAGCACGTGTTGTGGGGCAAGGCGCCGTCGGCGACGCTGCGTCCCTTCGAGGGAGACGAGGTCGCGCTGGGGCCGTACGTCGCCCGCGTGGTGCCGGCGCCGGGGCACTGCGACGACCAGGTGGCGCTCCACGTCCCCGCGGAGGGGTGGCTCTTCTCGGGCGACGCCTTCCTCCACGAGCGGGTGAAGATCTTCCGCCGCGACGAGGATTTCGCCGCCACCGTGGCGACGCTGGAGCGCTTCCTCACGCTGGATTTCGACGCGCTGTTCTGCGCGCACCGCCCGCTGCCGACGGGGGGGCGCGCGGCGATCGGGCGCAAGCTCGCGTGGCTCCGCGAGGTGGAGGGCAAGGTGCGGACGCTCCACGCGCGGGGGTGGTCGGCACGTGCCATCGCGCGCGAGCTGCCGCAGCCGACGCGCGGGTCGGCGCTCGGCGCGCTCGCGCTCGGCGACGTGTCGGTGGAGAACCTGGTGCGCTCGATCTTGTACGGGCCGAGACCGAGGCGAGAGGCGCGCGCGCGGCAGCGGAGCACGTGAGCGCGAGCGTTCCGCCCAGGCGCCCCCATCTGCGATACTCCGCCGCGCCGATGGACCCCCTCCGCACGCTCTCCCTCACGATGTCGTCCCCCGCCCTCGAGCGCGAGTATCGGCGCCTCGCC
>JBILLV010000259.1:0-12988 GCA_044375895.1 Polyangiales bacterium
GTGAGCGCCTGGCGAACCCTGGGACGTTGAATGCTCCCGTTGCCCAACCCCTTCACAGCCAGCGCCGCCGGCTGTGCAATGTCGGGGATCCCCGTTCGTAGAAATTCGAATCGGCCTTCGAAGGAATACGAAAGCGACGACAGCGACACCGCTCGCACCATCCCTTCTGGCTTTGCGCCGAACAGACGGCGCTGCCGACGAAGGAGCTTTCATGAAACCGACTTCAGCTTCGCGGATGCGGGCCTCGCGTCTCTCGTGGCTGGCCGCGTCGCTCGTGGCGGCCTGCGCCGACGCCCCGCCCACCGCCGTGGTCGACGCCGCGCGCCCGGACGGCGCCGACGCCGCGCCCATCGACGACCGCGCCGACGTCACGCCCGTCGACGACCGCGCCGACGCGCCGCCCGCCGTCGACCGCGCGCCCGTCGACGACGTGTTCGTGCCCGACACGCCCGCGCCGGAGGACTCGGTGGCGTGCACGCCCAACCCCACGCTGGTGGCGTCGCGCCGACGGTGCCTGGCCGACGACGCCTGCCCCTGCGGAACCCACTGCGAGCTCGGGGAGTGCGTCCCGCGCTGCGGCGCCGGGATGCCGGACTGCGGCGCGGGGCAGCGCTGTGACAGCTTCGGTCGGTGTCGGGCGATGGGCGAGGTCGAGCTCGCGCCGCCGGCCGCGCCGGTGCGGGAGGGACGGGTGCAGTTCGACCGCACCACCGTGACCCTCGGAGCGAGCGGCGGGGGGACGTCGATCATCCTGCGGGCGCGCGACGGCGCGGTGAGCGCGGCCCGCGTGGTGGCTCCGCCCAACTTCGAAGTCGCCTGCGACGGGACCACCTACGGGCAGGAGTGTCGGCTCACCGCCATGATGCCCAACGTCGACCAGCGCGTGGCCCTGCGCCCGGTGGCCGGCGCGATGGTACCGCCCGCGGAGAGCACGGAGGTGAAGGTGTTCTACGGCGGCACCGTCGACGCCGTGTCGATCCTGCCGCCCGCGACGGCGACGCCGCCGATGCAGCCCGTCGAGGGGACGTACACGGGAACCGCGACGCTCGAGGGCTCGTTCGCGACCCCGACGGGCGCGGTCACCCCGGCCCCGTTTCGGGCGTCGGTGCCGGTCACCGCCAACGCGTTCTCGGCCGCCAACTTCGACCTCGTCGACCCGCTCCGCGCGCTCACGGGGGCGCCGCACCTCTCGGTCACCGGCGCCACCGCGGCGCTCTATCCGTACCTCACCCTCAACCCCGCCACGGGGGCGTCGTTCGCGGTGGTCGCGCGCGTGACGACGACGGTGCAGCAGTACGACGGCGCGCTGGGGTCGCTCGTGCTGCGGGTGCTCGTGCAGCCGATCCACCAGAGCCGCACGGCGTCGGGAACGCGCTGGCGGGTCGATCTCCGTCGTACGGGGGCTCTGCCCATGGGGGCTGCGCGCCTCCCGTCCACGACCGTCGCGACCGCCCCCGACCCGGCCGCGGTCGCCGCCGCGCGCTTCCCCATCGAGACCGCGCTCGAAGCGGGCTTTCCGTCGGTCGAAGGCCGCACCGCCGACGACCGGGCGGCGGTCGCGCGCTCGTACCGCGAGGACCCCGCGACGCCCGAGCGCCGCCTCGACGCCTGCGTCCTCGCCCAGCAGACCGACGCGTGGTGGGCCGGCCGCTCGGCCGCGGTCTGGCCCGAGTGGCGCGTGACGAGCCCCACCCCGGTGAGCGGGCCGACGCTCGCGACCCGTGATCCCGTGGGCCTCGGGGCCGCGCTCCTCGAGGCCCGTCCGCTCGCCACCACGACCACCTTCACCGCCTTCTCGGTGCGTCCGGAGGCGCCCGACTGGGGTCTGGCGTCGAGACCGACGGACATCCCCTGCGCGGTGAACATCTATCCCACCGCCGATGCATGCCTGCGGCCGACCGGCGGCGAAAGCGTCCTGGTCGACGTCTGTGACCGCGTCGCGGCGGACTACAACTGCACGCCCATCCTCCTCAACAACGAGCGCCAGTATGTGGTCGGGTCCGTGACCCGCGGAGGGAGCACCTGCTCGTTCCGTCTCGAGACCGCGGTCCGTCGCGTCTGTCGTCGCGCCGCCCCCGACAGCGCCCTCCACGCGCGGTGCGCCGAGTGGACGAGCTGCTACGCGGGGACCCCCACCGCGCGCAACGCCTCGCAGGCCTTCGCCGCCGTGCCCACCGCGTCGGTCTCCGGCGACCTCGCGTGCGGCGCGATCTCGGCCGCGATCCGCGCCGACGGTCGCCGCGACGCCGTGGGGAGCACCGTGAACACCAACGAGCTCCTCCGCGCCTGCGTCGCGGAGCTCGGGCGCGTGCGAGCGCCGCTGCCGACCGCGACGCCGGGCGACCTCTACGCCACGATGAACGCGCTCAGCAACGCGGGCGGCGGCGCCCCCTCGTGCATCGACGCGTCGCGCCACCTCCTCGCGCTCCTCTACGCGGCGCAGTCCGTTCGGATCGACGGCAACGCCCGCGGTGCCCGCTACGCCCACCGCCTCGCGCAGCAGTGGCTCCAGCTCCACGCGCTCCTCGCCACCGAGGGGGCCAACCAGCGCGCGATCGACCCCGCGGTGCGCGGCATCAGCGCCCCCGCCGACCCCTTCGGCACCGACGCCGTCGCCCTGGAGACGACCCTCCGCGGCTGGGAACTCCTCCTGCACCCGCGCGTCGCCGACGTGCTCTACAACACCGCGGGCGCCGTCATCGAGCAGCCCGACTACCGCGCCGGGCGTGGCTTCACCCTCCCCGCGCTCGGGTCGCACCTGCAGAACGTCGGCCTCCCCGTGGCGGCCTACGAGACCCTCCGGGCGCAGATGACCCTGCTCGGCGTCGCCCTCGACCGCGCGGCGCGCACCAACGACCGCGCGCTGCTCACCGCGTCAGGCGCCGCCGACCCCCTGATGGGGCGCGCGCTCCGCTCGGCCTTCGCGGCGCTCCCGCTGGTGCAGAAGCTCTCCGCCGACGCGCAGGCGAGCGCGCGGAGCCGCATGGCCACGGTGGCGTGGCGCGACCGTGAGACCCGCGCGGCGACGCTGGTCGACGAGCAGCTCCGGGAGGTGGTCTCCACCGCGCAGAACATCCTCGCGGGGCGCAACCCGCTCGGCATCGAGGACGAAGACCTGCCGCTGTACTTCCGCGGCGCCCCGACCTCCGCCGACGGGCGCTTCGCCGCCGTGTCGAACTACCTCGTCGGCACGACGCCGCTCGACAGCGGCTGGGCCGAGGCCACGCTCGGACAGGCCCGCACCGCCGAGGCCGGGCTGGCCGAGGCGTACCGCGCGCAGGCGCTGCGGCAGTACCAGCAGGCCCTCACCGGCGCGGCGCTCGCGACGCGCCTCGACGAGATTCGTCGCAACTACGGCACGCAGGTGGCCAACCTCTGCGGCACCCCCGACGCAATCACCGACACGCGCGACGTGCTCGAGCGCTGGGAGGCGGCCTCGGGCAGGCCCTTCAACGCCAACACCTGCTTCCGCACCAACGGCCCGAGCTGCGGCGCCGACTCGGGTGCGCTCAACGCGCGGGTCGAGCTCGACGACATCCGCATGGCGCTCTGCACCCTGCGCGACATCAACGGGCGCACCGCCAACGCGATCACCACGCCCGACGTGGCGCTCAGCGCGATCGTCACCACCGCGACGCCCGACCTCGCGACCTGCACGTCGATCGCCCCCTGCCCGGCGGGTGGGTCGGTCGACGAGCGCTGCCTCCGTTGCGGCGCCACGCTCGTCCGGATCAGCCTCGACACCCTGCGCGTGCTCACGCAGTTTCCCTTCATCGACGCGGGGTCGGTGCGGCAGGCGCGGGCGCGGTGCCGGGGCATCTACCCGAGCGCGCGCGAGCAGATCCCGATGCCCTCGGACCTCGACGTCAACCCGCAGGACATCGCCGCCTGCTACCGCGTCCGCGGCTCCCTCGGCGAGACGGAGATGGCCGTCGCGCAGGCGCAGACCGACATCCTCTCGGCCCGCTCGGACTACGCCGCGCGGCAGGAGGGCTACGACATCGCGGTGCGCTCGTGCTTCCTCCAGCTCGAGGGCGACATGGCGCTCGCGGGCCTGCAGGCCGAGCACGACGCCAACATGCGCGAGCTCCGCGCGGGTCGGCTCGTCGCCGACGGGATCGCCTACGGCGCGGCGGCGGTCAAGGACTGCTGCGCCATCACGGCCAGCGAGGAGGTGATCGACGTGATCGCCACGGGCGGCGGCCTCGCCGCCACGGCGATCGGCGGGTGCGCTGCGGCCGCGGTCGAGGCCGTCGCCCTCGTCGCCTCGGGGGCCGTCGAGAACCGCATGGCCACGGTGGAGGCCAACCACAACCGCGAGGTGATGCGCCTCGCGTCGAACACGGGCTTCCGCGTGTGCATGAACAACGCGGCCATGGAGCTCGTCGGCGCCCGCTCCGCGGCCCTGCGGGTGCAGCGCTCGATGCAGGACCTCAACGTCGCCGTGTACCGCCTCGCCCAGGGCGTCGCGAGCGCGCAGGGCGCCTACGACGAGGGCCGCGCGGTGCTCGCGGAGACGCAGGCCCGCGCCGTCGCGCCGCCCGAGCTCGACGCCTGGGTCGACGCGCGCACCACGGAGTACCGCCGCACCTTCCGGCGCGCGCGGCGCTTCGCCTACCTCGCGGTGCGGGCCTCGGAGTACGAGTACCAGCTCTCGATGAGCGCCCGCGCCGCGGTGCTCTCGGCCAGCTCCGTCGCCGACCTCGACCGGGCGCTCGAGAGCGTGCGCCTCGCGGCCCGCTCCGGTCGCATCGGCGGCAATCCCCCGGCCGACGGGCGCGCCCTCGTGAGCCTCCGCGAGCACCTCCTCCAGGTGAGCTCGCGCGCCGTCGCCAACCCCAACGAGCTCCGGCTCACGGCGGCCGAGCGCTTCCGCCTCCACCTCCAGAACCCCCGCTTCGCCGTGTACGGCCCGACGGGCGCCTGGCTCGGCCAACGCATTCCCTTCTCGATGGCCCCGCTCCGCGGCCTCGGGGTGGGCGAGCCGGGCGACGTCCCCATCTACTCGTCGCGCTCGTGCGCCGAGCGCATCTGGTCGGTCAACGCGTCGGTCGAGGGCGACGCAGCGACGCTCTACCGCGGCTCGGTGGCGGAGTTCACGGCCATCGACCTGGAGAAGCGCAACACCTTCTACTCCAACTGGTGCGTCGCCCCCGCGGCGGGCGGCGAGCGCTTCCAGCAGGCCAGCGTGCGGCCCGCGGTCAACCTGTTCCGCGACCCCGAGGCGGGCGCGCCCGGCGCCGCGGGCATGGACGTCGGCGGCGCGCAGAACGTCTCCGCGGGCATCAACAGCCTCTCGGTGGCGCGCATGCAGCCGCGGCTCAACGTGCCCCGCGCGGCCTTCGCGATGGACGACTTCGGCAGCGGGTCGTCGAGCGAGCTCGCGGGCCGCGGGCTCTACGGCGCGTACAACCTCTTCATCCCCGCCGAGGCCATCTCGCGCCGCCGGCCCGACGGGTCGTACACCAGCGGCCTCAACCTCGACGCCGTTGACGACATCCTGCTGCGCGTCGACTACGTCTCCGTCGCGCGCTCGGGCCCCTGAGACCCTGGGTCGCGAAGAACACGCCCTCACCGTGACGGTGCGCGGCCCGATCAGCCCTCGACGCACACCGCCGCGGTCGCGCGGTCGCGGACGCAGCGGAGGCCCCGGTCGCAGCTCGGCGCGGTGACACGACAGAAGCCTTCGGCGCGCCCCGCGGCGACGCACGTTCCGCTGATGGAGCACCGCTGACCGCTCGGGCAGGCGTCGCTCACCCCCGCTGGATCGCACACGGCCGTCGTCGCGGTGGGCGGGGCGCAGATGCGCTGGTGGCTGCATCGGAGCCCTGGTTCGCAGGCCGTTGCGCCGCCGAGGCAGGGGCCGCCCGGGGAGCCCGCGGCGACGCACCGGCGATTCCCCTCGACCTGCACACACGCCCCGGGCGCAGCGCACGACGACTCGCCGCCGCCGAAACGTACGCACGGCTCACCCGGGGCTCCTGGCGGGAGGCACTCGCTCCGCGAGCCGAGCCCTTCTCGGATGCACACGAGGCCGTCGTCGCAGCGATCGTGAAGGTCGCACAGGCCGCCCGCGGCGCCGGGCCACGCGCACCGGCGCGCCTCGACGGGGCCCGCGCACACCGCGCCGTAGGGGCACGCCGAGGACATGCCGGAGCCACAACGCGGAGGCGCCTCCGCCTGTGCGACACACCAGCCCGTCGTCGGGAACATCGGGTCGCGGTGGCAGATGAACCCCGGGTTGCAGTGGGGGCGCTCGGCGCGGCAGGGCGCCTCGGCGCCGCCGGACGGGACGCACCGACGCGGCGCGTACACCGAGCACGCCTCGCCTTCGGGGCACATCGCGTAGGGTACGGCGGGTGGCCCGCACGGCGCGCCGGAGGCGACGCGGGGCCTGCAGACGCCGTCGAGGCAGCCCAGCCCCTCGTCGCACGGCACGCCCATCGCGCGGCACGGACCCCCTTCCGTGCCGTCACCGACGCAACGCAACGCCCCCTCCACGATCATGCACCGACCGCCTTCGCAGCGCGTGCCGAAGGTGGGGCAGAGGGCGCCGGGCGCGACCACCGGAGCGCATCGACCGCCGGGCGCCGACGTGATGTCGCAGGCGAGGCCGGCGTCACAACGTGGCTCCGCGCTGCGGCACGCTGCGCCCAAGGCGCCCCACGGGGTGCAGGTGGCGCGGGTGCAGGTGGCCCCGTCCACGCATCGGTCGGCGCGGATCCACGTGTCGCAGCTTCCGCCGAGGGGCACCTCGTCGACGACCTCGGACACCGTGAGCGCGCCGCTCGGCGTGGCGGTCGCGAGCACGATGGTGAGGGCGGTCCCCGCGGGCACGGAGCGCGTCGCGATGACGCGCGCGGTGCCTGGGACACTCTCGGTGAACGATCCCCCGCAGGCGAGCGGTGGCGCCGCGGCGTTGCAGGCCAGGGAGACCCACAGGTCGGTCACGGCGGCGACGCTCGGGGTCCACGACACGACGACCCGCCCGGTGCCTCGCGTGACGTAGCGAAGCGACGCGCGGCGGGTCGCGCCAGAGGCACCGCAGCCCGCCGGCGGCGCGGTGGTGTGGGTGCTGAAATGGGTCGGGCGAAGTTGGAGGTAGGTGGTGTTCCCCGTGGTCACGCCGAGGTCGGCCAGGGCCCACGTCGCGCTGCCACCGCAGGAGGCCCCCGCGCTCTCGACGCTGTCCGCGCACGATGCGACGCCGACGACGAGCGGGGCGGCGACGATGAACGCCGCGCGGTGGACCGAGCGCGCGGTGCTGACGAATCCCCGACGTGGGGCGCTGGGGGGAGGTTTCATACCGGGGGCGATGGTAGGCCGGGCGGGCAGAGGTCGCGAGGGCTCGCGGGCCACAAACAGGCAGCGCACCCGCGGTGGCCCACGAAGACGGCGGGGGCGTCGCAGAGGCGCAGCGTGCCGCAGCGCTCAAGGGGGCTCGCGTGCGCAGCGGGCGCGGGTGGACGCGTTGCGCTCCGAGACGCCGCGAGACACCAGGGTCACGTCGTCCTCGTTCGGACCGACGAAATGGTCGCGGTAGATCGACTCCATCCAGCGCTGCTCCGGCACGATCGAGTAGCCGATCATGGCGAGGGCGAACCCGCCGACGACGCCTCCCAAGATGAGGCCCGTCGCGATGTCGTTGCTCGCCTCGCGTCCGTCTCGGACGGGATCGGTCGTGAGCGCATCGACCGTTGCACCTGCGATCACGCCCCCCAGCGCGATGGCGCCGCCGGACACCATCAGCGCGACGCCCGTTCGCATCCGAGGGCGATGGGGTCGGAGCGGCTCGAGGTGTCGCTCGAGGAAGGGCTCCGACCCCTCGGGGAGCACGGAAGTGAGCGCCAAGGGCGGCACCAGAGTCGCCCCGAAGGTGAGCGTTCGGAAGGCCGCGAGGCCGCCCCCGTACCGATAGACCCCGGGCGAGCGCAGAGCCGCCGCGGGGTCCTGCACGGCCTCTGCGGGCACGAGGTAGATCCAATCCGCCCGTTCGCACGGCGTGTCGGGCAAGCCGGAGGGGAGGCGCAGCGGCGCGCCCGTCTGCCGCACGAGCGGCGCGCATGCCCCGAGCGTGGATGCCACGAGGAGGGCGGAGACAAGGGCCGTGCGGAGCGTCGGTTCACCACGTGCCATGAGCAACCTCTGACTTCCTGACAGGTGATCGGGAATCTGCAACGCCTCGTGGCTGGGGTTGGTCGCTTCGCTCCCGCACCCCAGGCTACGGCATGCGGCGCCCTCCGGGCTTTCGAAGCGACGGAGTGCCAGCGACCACACGAACGTTCGTCCACGAGAACAAAACCCAACGGAGACGTCTGGCGGGTCTCTTCTGAAGCCCGGAGGGCGCTGCATGCCGTAGCCTGGGGTGCGGGAGCGAAGCGACCAACCCCAGCCACGAGGCGTGCGCTGGCGACGTCGAAGTTGCAACGATTTCGATCACCGGCGATCTACGCGAAACGCCTGAAATTCAGCCCGTTTCTCCCACCGTGTGACAGGAGATCAGAACCTTTACCTCCCCGTGGCCAACCGCGGCGCGATTGCGTATCGTGTCTCCATGAGTGCGTCCTACCGCCCGTGCGCATCCTGCGCCCGCCACGTCCTCGCGTCTTCCTCCGAGTGCCCCTTCTGCAACTGCACCCTCACCCCCGTCGACCTTCCCGCCCCGGCGCCCGGCGGGCTTCGGCTGTCTCGCTCGGCCGCCGTGGCGATCGGCGCAGCCCTGCTCGCCAGCGGGATCGCGGTGGACGGGTGCGGCTGGGAGGCACGCCCCGTGTACGGCGGACCGCCACCCGACTGGGCGACCGACGCGGGCGACGCGGGCGACGCGAGCGACGCGCCGTCGGACAACGCGGCGCCTCCCGCCGATCGGTAGCCGCAGATGCGAGCGCTCGCCCTCTCCCTGTGCCTGCTGGCCTCCCCCGCGGTCGCGCAGCAGCGGTTCTCGCTCTCGCTCGCCGACGCGGCGCGCGCCGAACGCGACGAGGGCAGCGTGCGGGCGTGGGTGCTCTTCGGCGAAGGGGCCCTCTCCACCGCGGCCGGTGCGGCGATGGCGCTGGCCACGGACGACGACCGCGTCCGCGCGGCGGGCTTCATGACCCTCGGCTTCGGCGCCGTGAACCTCGCCCTCGCCGTCCCATGGGTGCTTCGCGCCGGACGCGTCGCTGACGCTCGCGCCGACGAGACAGACCTCGGGGCGCGGCTTCGTCTCGCGCGGGCGGCGCACGGCTCGGCGGCGGTGTTCGCGCTCAACGTGGGGCTCGACGTGGCGTACGTGACCGCGGGGGCCGTGGCGTGGGCGCTCGCTGGTGGGGACGAGCGCCTCCGCGGCGGCGGCGTCGCGGTGCTGGCGCAGGGCGTGTTCCTGCTGGGCTTCGACGTGTGGGGCTGGATCGCCGCGGCCCGCAACGCCGACCGCTATACCGCCCTCACTCCCTGACGCGCGAGCCTCCTATCGATCTCTACCCGAGCGCGCATCCGCGTCGCACGCGGGGCTCACAGACAAGAAGGCTCCAGCGACCGGCCTTGTTCACCCTCGTCGCTGGGGACGTACCACCGCTGGCTGAACACGGCGTGTCGCTGGCCCGGTCGCTCCTCCTGGCCCAGGGCGAACACCTGCATCTGCCCGTTCAGCTCGGTGATGACGGACTGGAGCCCGCGACGGTCGCCGAGCACGCCCACCGGGTAGCCGGTGGTGAGGAGGCGCACCCACGGAGACCCCGCGCGCGGCGTCCACGAGAGGGTGTGTTGGAAGTCGTGCGGCCACGAACAATCCGGCGCCTCCGTCGCGGCCGGACGAAACACCTGGACGCTCTGGACGTCGTCGAGCGTGCCGCCGCGCTCGCTGATCGTTGCGCGGCCCCACGTGGACGCGCACGCCGGGGCGGCGCAGGGTCGGGCGATCGTTCGCGACCGAACGACCGGGAGCGCCGGCGGGGCGTTGTCGACCCGCGAAGGCATCGCGCGGTAGCTGCACCCCGTCGGGCGAGCGGGAGACGCCACCGCGAAGTAGGGGCCGTTTGCGTTGGGGGGAAACGTGCACCCGTGCAGCGCTTGAGCGAGCTCGACGTAGCGCGGTCCTCCCGCGGCGGTGAAGGCGGCCCAGGCCCGACCGGGGGTGGCCTGACAGGGAGGGGTTCCGTCGCCGGTGAAGACCCAGAGCGGGGTGTTCGTGATGGCGATGCCTGCCGTACGCGCCTCCGCCTCGGTGAGCGCATGGAAGCGCGGCGCGTCCTGCCGAACCTCGTCCCCCTCGCTGAAGTAGCTCGGGACCTCAACCTGCGTCCGCAGCGACACGACCCACGTCGGCGCGGTGCACGCCGTGGCGCCCTCCGCAGGCGATTGCCAGCGGTGAACCAGACGCACGGTGGATGGCTCCGGGCAGACGTCGGTCGCGTCGGTCACCGTGGCCGCGGTGGGCAACGAGCAGTCGGGCGGCGCCGCGTCGGGGCTCGTCGCCACCGTCCCAGCCATCGTCGGGGCCACGGGGGTTGCGGGAACCGAGGGTCGCGCCGCGCCGCCGGGAGACGCAGCGGTCTGGCACGACGCACAGGTGAGTAGGAGCGCAGCGACGCGTGGCTTCTTCATCGGGGTCGCGCGTTTTTTCCTCCGAGCGTGCGTGGGCCGCAACAGGATTCCGCGGCGCTGCCCCGGTCGACAAGTGGATGAACCGCGCCCGTCCATGCCACCCTCCCCCTCCCCGCATGAGTCCCTATTCGCACGCACGAGGGGTCGCCCTCACGCTGGCCCTGGCGGTGTCGCCGGGCTGCATGCCGACGGCCGGCGCCACGCCCGACGCAACCGCGGACGAGGACGCGCGCGTCGACGCACCGCCGAAGGACACTTCCTCGGACGTCACTCTCCCCGACGCTCCCCTCTTGGACAGGCCCGAGGATGGCGACGGTCCCGACGCTCCGCCGACCGCCGACGTGGCGCTCGACCGCCCCGAGCTCCTCGACAGCGCGATGGATGCGGGCCAGGACGCGCCGCCCGACGCCCTCGCCGACGCGGGCGGAGAACTGCCCATCGCGCGTGACGCCCTCGCCGACGCGGCCGACGTTGCTTCAGGGCCCGACGCGTCGGTGGACGCCGCGCCCGACGCGCCGGTGGACGCTGCGCCCGACGCGTCGGGACTGCCGCCGGTGGAGGTGTTCGAGGGCGCGCTTCCCGCCGCCTCGCGCGCGTCGGCGGGTTGGGCGCCGCTCCGCATCACGCATCGTGTCGCCGCGGAGTCGGGCCTCACGACCGTGGATCGCCTCGTGTTCGCCTACTCCGACGGCCGCGTGAACGCCGTCACGACCGAGCGCTGGAGCGGCGCGGCCTGGGCGCCCTACGAGATGACCACGTACACGTACGGCGCGACGGGCGCCGTCAACGGCCGCTTCGTGTGGCGGTACTTCGCCCGTTGGACGGAGCACCAGCGGTGGCGCTACGAGTTCAACGCCGACGGCACGCTGCGGGTGGAGCACGGGGACATCCGCAACGGGGGCGCGTGGGCGGAGACGATGCAGCGCACGTGGCAGTGGGTGGGTCGGCTCCCGGGCTGGCAGCGGTACCAGGAGGCGCCCGCCCCCGGCATGCTCTCGGTGACCCTCTGGGAGAACGCCTACGACTACGACGCCGCTGGGCGCCTCACGGGCTACCTCCGCACCGAGCGACGGCGGCCGACCGACCCCTTCCTCGTCGGCGGACGACAGGTGCTGACGGTTCGCCCGACGGGGCACCTCGACCGCGACACCTTCGTCTACGCGTCGACCCGCGCGGACACCGTCTACCGCTACAACCGCGTGGGGTCGTTGGTGGAGGTCGCCGCGCCCGACACCGTGAACCGCTACCTCTACGACGCGACGGGGCGGCTCCAGTTTGTGCGCAGCTACGTCCGCTTCGACGCGACCTGGAGCCTCTCCACAGAGACCGAGCTCGAGCACACGACCGAGGCGAGCGACGCGGCCTTCGCGCTCGGCGTCGACCCCTTCGAGAGCTGGCGCCGCGACTACTACGGCCGCGGCGACGTCGTCGACCGCTACCGGCGCTGAACCGCAGGCCGCGCGTGTCGCAGCCGCGGCGCCGGAGTCATCCCCACAGCCGCCCGAGGTACATCCACACGGCGGCGACGCGCGTGCGGCCGACCGCCACGAAGGCCTTGTCGAAATCGAGCCCGTCCGGCAGCGTTCCGCGCGCCACGTCCGCCGCGAGGACGCACCGCTCCGGCGCTTCGCCCAGCGCGGCGAAGAAGTGGCGCTCCACCGCGCGCACGTCGTCGCGCTCGACGAAGTCCGGCGCGCCGACCTCGCCGTCTTCGTTCGCGATCATCGCGTCGATGAAGAAGGCCCTGAACCGATCGGCGTCGACCGCGCGCCACGCGGCGTAGGGCGACGGCTCGCCGGGCGGCGTCCCCCGCGCGTAGCCAGCCCACTCCCCCGCGATGATCTCATACAGCTTCGTCTTCGGGCCGGGCGGGGCGCGGGTGGCAGACGGGAGTTCGGCGAACGCCAGCCGAGCGCCCCAGCGGGCGTCGTCGACCGTCCGCGGCAGCACGGCCCGTGGCATCGCGCGGTTGGCCAGCCGCGCGGCCCGCTGCAGCGGCGTCTCCTTCGCGGGAGCGCCGTGGGGGGCGCCGGCCTCGAGGTCGGCGATGTCGACGGCCGCGGCGACGACGGTCGCTCCCCACGAGGCCACGATGGCGCTCACCGCTTTGTGCAGCGCCCGCTCCGCCGTCAGGTGGGGGGGTGCCTTGGACTTCGATCCCATCTTGGTTGGCTTCACCATCGGTCGACTGACGCCTCGCTCGCGCACTTCTACCCGGCGGCCGTTCGTCTCCACAAGGGCTCGACGCTCGTGGCCAGGGCACGCGCACAAGTAGTCCCCAACGGTTCGCGGAGCCCACGTGATGCGCATCAGGCCGCGCGGCCTCCATCCCCCGCTCGCTATCGCTCGCGCGTTTCCCCATCCTCCGTCGCAGGAAGCGCCAGAGGAAGGGGCCGTTGATGCA
>JBILLV010000260.1:0-12959 GCA_044375895.1 Polyangiales bacterium
GCGCCAACCGCTCCAGCCAGGCGCAGTCGCGCGTGAAGGAGATCGAGCGGCTGGAGGCGAGCATGGTGGTGCGCCGCTCCAGCGTGGTGCGGCCCTTCGTGAAGTTTGAGCAGCACCGCCCGTCGGGCCGCGAGGTGCTGCGGGTGACGGGCCTGGCGAAGTCCTTCGGCCCCAAGCGCGTCTTCCACGACCTCAACATGAACGTGATGCGCGGCGAGCGCATCGCCGTCATCGGCCCGAGCGGCATCGGCAAGACCACCCTGCTCAAGCTCCTCGTCGACGAGCACAAGGCCGACGCGGGCGACATCGTGTGGGGCCACGAGACCTCCGTGGGCTACTTCGCCCAGGACCACCACGAGGCCCTGGAGTCGGGCTACACGGCCTACGAGTGGCTCCGCCGCTTCGACGAGACCGCCACCATCGAGCACGTCCGCTCCGTGCTCGGCAAGCTCCTCTTCAGCGGCGAGGCCGGCCTCAAGAAGACCGAGAACCTCTCCGGCGGCGAGGCCGCGCGCCTCGTCATCGCGCGCTTGATGCTCCAGCGCAACAACGTGGTGCTCCTCGACGAGCCCACCAACCACCTCGACGTCGAGAGCATCGACGCGCTCCTCCAGGCGCTCATCGCGCACCCGGGGACGGTGATCATCACCAGCCACGACCGGCACTTCGTCGGCAAGCTCGCGACGCGCGTGCTCGACCTGTCGGAGAAGGGCGCGGAGATGTTCAACGGCACCTACGACGAGTTTCTGGCGACCAAGGGCAAGGACTACCTCCGCTCGTAGCGGGCGCCGCGATGACCGCCCCGAGGCCCACCGCGCGGGGCGTCGACCCCGCCGAGCAGCTCACCCGCTACGAGCAGTGGAAGACCCACCTGGAGGGCGTCCGCGCGGACTACGTGCGGCGCACGGTGCTCTACCGCCGGGGCTACCTCGCGCTCACGGCGGCGGGCTTCGCGTGCTTCGCCTTCGGGCGCTTCCCGGGCATCTGGGGGGCGGGCTGCGCCACCGTGGTGAGCGTGTGCGGCTACGCGATGCTCTACGTGCGGGTGTGGGAGCTCGACGTGGAGATCGGTGAGATGCGCGACGAGATCAAGCGCGTGAAGAAGCTGATCGGCGGGGGGTAGGGCAGGCGTTCGCAGGGTTCGCAGGGTTCCCAGGGTTCGCAGGAGCTCACGCCTGGGCTTGCATCGGATCGCCCGCAGAGCCGGGCTCAGGGAGAAGCATGGAGGGTCTGCGACAAGGGAGCCCGGCTTTGCGGGCGATCCGATGCAAGCCCAGGCGTGAGCTCCTGCGAACCCTGGGAACTCCCAACAACGCTTGCCCTGCGCAAACTGACCGGCATCGAGCCTAAAGCCCGCCGCGCGCCTGCGAGGCGCGGGTGAACTCCTCGACCGCCGCCTGCAGCGTCCGCTGCGCGCGCGCCGCCCCGTCCGCGTACGACTCGCCCGCCGCGATCTCCTCGCGCACGTCGAAGTAGAACTTGATCTTCGGCTCCGTCCCGCTCGGGCGCAGCATCACGCGGCTGCCCCCTTCGAGCTCGTACGCGATGACGTTGGACGGCGGCAGGCCGATGGGCGTCACGGCCCCGCTCGCGTCTGTGCGGAGGCCCGTCTGGTAGTCGCGCGTCGCCACCACCTGGCGCCCGCCGAGCGCGTCGAGCGGACGCTCGCGGAAGGCCTTCATCGTCGTCGCGATCGCCGCCATCCCGTCGGCGCCGCGGGCCGTCACGCTCCGCTGCCCCGAGGCGAAATACCCGTACTCCCGGTGGATCGCCTCCAGCCGCGACGCGAGCGTCTCCCCGCGCGTCGCCAGCGCCGAGGCGAGCCCCGCGGCCACGTACGCAGCGCTGATGCCGTCCTTGTCGCGCACCAGCGTCCCGACGGAGTAGCCCAGCGCCTCCTCGTAGCCGAAGACGAAGCGCTCGCCCGTCGCGGCCTCCACCTCCATCGCGCGGTTCGCGATCCACTTGAAGCCCGTGAGCGTCTCTTCGCAGCGCACGCCGAGCTTCGTCGCGATCACGCCGAGGAGCGGCGACGACACGATGGACATCGCCACCAGCCGCCGGCCCGACGGGTCGCCCTCGGTGAGCAGGTGATGCCCCAGCAGCACACCGACGTCGTTGCCCGACAACTGCGCCCACCCGTCGCCGCGCGGGACGGCCACGGCGAGTCGGTCGGCGTCGGGGTCGTTGGCGAGGATCACCTGCGCCCCGACGCGCTTCGCGAGCGCGAAGGAGAGGTCGAGGGCTCCCTTCTCCTCGGGGTTGGGGAAGGCGACGGTGGGGAAGCGCCCGTCGGGTTCGGCCTGCTCGGGCACCGAGTGGACGGCCCCCCAGTGCGCGAGGACGAGCGTCGCGAGCGCGTTGCCGACGCCGTGGAGGGCCGTGTAGACCATCGTGAGGGGCTGGTGACGTCCCGTCACGGGGGTGAGCGCGCGGAGGGCCGTGAGGTACGCGTCGGTCACCTCCGCGGGGACGGGCTTCACTCTCGGGGAGTGCTCGTCGCGCGCCACGGAGGCCACCGAGGGGACGGCGTCGATGGCGGCGGCGATCCCGACGTCTTGCGGGGGGATGATCTGCGCGCCGTTGTCCCAGTACGCCTTGTAGCCGTTGTACTCGGGCGGGTTGTGGCTCGCGGTGACCATCACGCCGGCGGCGGCGCGGAGGTGCTTCACGGCGTAGGCCGTCAGCGGCGTCGGGGCGACGTCTTCGAAGACGTGCGCGGTGATGCCCGCGGCGGCGATGACGGCGGCGGTGTCGAGGGCGAAGCGGCGGCTCATGTGGCGCCCGTCGTAGCCCACGACGATGCCGCGCTCGGCCGCGTCGGGGATCGTCGCCAGCACGTACGCGCAGAGGCCCGCCGTGGTGCGGATGACGACCGCGCGGTTCATGCGGTTGGGCCCGGCGCCGAGGACGCCGCGGAGGCCCGCGGTGCCGAACTCCAGGTGCGCGTCGAAGCGGTCGGCGCGGGTGATGAGGTCCGTCATGGTGGGAGGCGTATACACCACGGGAGCGGGCCGCGACCACGACGGACGCGCGAGCTTCCCGTCACCGCTACCCCACCCGACGCCACCCCTCCCCCGCGCGCGCCACCTCCCCCAGCGCCTCCAGCCGCGCGAGGTGCGCGCGCGTCACCTTCTCCGCCAGCACCCGCGGTGCATCCGGCGCGTCCGCGTACGCCGCCGTCACGATCGCCCCGAACGCCGTCGCCTCCCCGCCCACCGCGTCGCGCACCCGCGCCTCGCGCTTGAGCCGGTGGGCCACGTAGAAGCGCAGCCGCGCCACCGCGTCGTCCACCGGGTCTCCATGCGCGGGGAGCATGCGCGTCGGCCCGAGCGCCGTGAGCCGTTCCAGCTGCGCGAGGTACACCGCCATGTCGCCCTCCTGGTCGGGGTCGATGAGGATCGTCCCGACCGACGCCACCATGTCGCCGACGATCATCCACCCCGCGCTCGGCGACCAAAGGCACAGGTGCCCCGGCGCGTGCCCCGGCGTGTGGAGGACGCGCACGTCGCCGTCGAGCACGTCACCGTCCGCCAGCAGGTGCGTCACGTCGGCGACGTCCGCCAGCAGCCGCCGCGTCTCCGCGTGCCCGTAGAGCGCGACGTCGTGGGCCTCGCAGAAGGCCCGCGCCCCGCCTGCGTGGTCGCCGTGGTGGTGCGTGACGATGGCGCCCGCGAGCGTCTCTCCCCCAGCGATGCGCGCCCGCACCACGGCGTCGAGCGCGCGCTGCTCGTCGTCCCAGGGCGACGCGGGCTCGACGACCCAGAAGCGACCTCGGCCCACGAGGTAGCTGTTGGTGTGCGTGGCCGGGGGGTACGTCGGCGTGCGGAGCGGGAGGCGATCGACGATGTCGGCGACGGACTCGGTGGCGCGGTGGGGGATCATCGCGAGGTGACGAGAGCACCTCGGGGCGGGATGGGTCAACTCACAGCAGGTAGCGAATGTCGGAGCTGAACGTCGGGTACGCGAAGCCCGGCGCCCGCAGCGCGCTCGCGGGGATGCCGTGCGCGATCGCCAGCGCGAACACGTGGATGATCTCCGCGGCTCCGTGGCCGAGTACCGTCGCCCCGAGGACGCGCTCACCGCCCGGCGCCAGCACCACGCGGGCCCGCGCCGCCCGTTCGGCGTACGTGCGGGTCGAGCGCCAGGTGGTCATGTCGCTGTCGCGCACCTCCACGTCGAGGCCCTTCGCGCGGGCGCTCGCCTCCGTCTCCCCCACCGTCGCCAGCGTCGGCAGCGTGTACACACACGCAGGGATCGCGTCGTAGCGCAGCACCCGCGGCGCGTCTTCGTGGAGGAGGCTCTCGCCCACGGCCTCGCCCTCCCACGTCGCCACCGGGGAGAGCTGCGGCGTGCCGGGGAGCGCGTCGCCCGCGAACCACACGCGCGGGTTCTCCGTCGAGCGCATCGCGGCCGTGACGTCGGGCCGCCCGCGCGTGAGCGTGATGCCCGCCGCGGCGAGGTCGAGACCGCCGAGCGCCGCCACGCGCCCCACCGCGTTGACCACGACGTCCGCGGTGAGCTCCCGCTCGGCGCCGTCGGCCGAAATGGTGACGCGGAGCGCCTCGCCGTCGCGCGCCACCTTGCGCGTGGTGACGCCCGTGAGGTGACGGATGCCCACCGACTCGCCCACCGCCACGAGGGCCTCGACCAGCGGAGCGTCGAACTGCGGCAGCACCCGCGGGCCCAGTTCGAGGACGGTCACCGACGAGCCCGCCCGCGCCAGCACGTGCGCAAACTCCATCGAGATCACCCCGCCGCCGATGAACACCGCCCGCGCCGGTCGCTCCGGCATCGTGAGGAAGCCCTCGCTGGTGATCGTGAGGTCTTCTCCCTCGATGCCGAGCGCGCGCGGCTCCGAGCCCGTCGCGACGACGAAGTGCCGCGCGGTGACGGTGCGCCCGTCGACCGACACCGCGTCGGGCGCCGTGAAGCGCGCGTCGCCGCGCAGCAGCGTGATGCCGCGGCGGCTGAGCGAGCCTTCGAAGTCCTCGGAGACCCCGCGGACGAAGCCCTCCTTGCGGGCCATGAGCGCCGCCCAGTCGAGGGACGCGGGGCCCACCCGAATCCCGTGTTCCTCAGCCCGCGCGATGCCGTCGAGCGCCTCCGCGGCGGCGACGAGCACCTTCTTGGGAACACACCCGCGCAGGGGGCAGGTGCCGCCCACGTCACGCCGCTCGATGACGGCGACGCGCCACCCCGCCGCCCGCGCCTTGCCCGCCGCCGCGAGCCCCGCGTTGCCCGCGCCCAGCACCACCAGATCGAACGTGTCGTCCATCGTCTCGCTCCTTCGAAGGGATCAGCCGGGCTTCCACCCCGCCGCCGTCGCCTCGGCGAGCGACGCCGCGGGCGTAGTGTTCGCCACCGACGGGCGCTCGGCGAAGCGTGCTACGCGCGCTGCGAGGCGCGGGTAACGGTCGCTGCCGCCCACGAACTGGAAGTGCTGAAGGTGCTGCCACATGCACACCGCCGCGATGTCGGCGTAGTCGAAGGTCTCCGCGTCGTCGGGGCAGTGCCCGTCGAGCCACGCGACCCCGCTTTCCATCGCCGACGCGAGCTTGCGGAAGTACGCGACGCCCTCCACATCGTCGAGCCCTCCGCGCTTCGCCAGCAGGAGAACCACCTCGTTGCTCATCACCCCGTTGGCGACGGCGAGGCGGTTCATCGCGTCGACGCGCTCGCTGCGCACGCCGAGGCGGTCGGCGGGGTCGTAGCGAGCGACGAGGTAGCGCGCGATGTGGTCGGACTCGATGAGCGTCGCGCCCTCGTGGTGCAGCGCGGGCACCCGCAGCAGGGGGTTGTCGCCGTACGAGCTCGCCCCCGGCGCCAGCACGCTCGGCGTCCGCACGAACGCGTAGTCCACCGCGAGCTCCGCGAGGAGGATGCGGATCTTGCGGGTGAAGTGGGAGAGGGGCGTGCCGTAGAGCTGGGGCTTGTTCATGGGTATCGGATGCATACCTTTCAACGTGTGGGTCATCGTCCCCAACGACCCAGGGTTCGCCGAGCGCTCACCCTGGGCTTGAATCGGATCGCCCGCAAGGCCGGGCTCACGCGTCTCACGCCTTTGGGGCTCTTCCTGAGCCCGGCTCTGCGGGCGATCCGATTGCAGCCCAGGGTGAGCGCTCGGCGAACCCTGGGACGTTGAAAGGGCTTGGTATCCGGCGCTCAGGGCCGAGGCTGCGCGTTGAGCGTCCAGTCGTACGCGTCGAACTCCAGCGCGAAGTCCCGCGCCACCTGCGCGTCGTGGGCGCGGTAGCGGTTGATGAACGTGATGCGGTCGCCATCGGCCACGCCCAGAGCCCGCTCGTGCGTGACGAAATCGTCGGCGTACCAGTCGAAGATCTTCGAGAGCCGCACGCGCCGCGCCGCCACGTCCACGCTCACGTTGCGCGCCTCGTTGCAGAAGCGCCTCGCCTCGCGGTCGAGCTGCGCGTCCAATCGCTCGGGGACGAACGCCTCCGCGGGCAGTCGCGGGCAGCCGGCGGAGGCGCAGTTGAGCGCGAAGTGGATCCGCGCGTCGCGGAAGGTCGCGCGGAGGCGGTCGTTCTCGAGGTCCCTGAGGTTGGTCTCCGCGCCGTCCACAACAAAGCGCGTCAGGTAGAAGAACGACACCCTCACGCCGTCGAGGGTGCGCAGCGGGTGGCGGTCGATGACGCCGCGCCATACGTTCGCGTTGTAGGCAGCGATGAAGAAGGCCTCGCGGGCCTCCGCGGTGGGATAGAGGTCGGGGCGCGCCGCCGGACCCACCTGCGCGACGAACGCGAGGACGCGGTCGAGCCCCTCACGGCCGCGGCGCAGACGCTCGTAGTCGACGCGCCCCGCCCCGTCGACGTGCTCTCGCAGCAGGGCGTCGTAGGCCGCGTAGGGAAAACCCGTCGCGCCACGCACCTCCGCTGAGGAGAGACGGAGGCGGGGGGCCTCGGTGCGCTTGCATGCCGCGGCGAGGGCGATCCCCGCGACGAGCAGCGCGACGCTCGACGCGCGCGCAGAGGGCCGCGCGTCAGGCACGGCGGAGCGCGAGGCGGTAGTAGTTCCACACCGCGGCGAAGGTGACGAAGATGGCGAGGAAGGCCCACGTCATCGTCGGCGCCCCTTGCGCGATGGAGAGGGCGAGGCCCACGACCGCCGCGCCCGACCAGAGGCACTTGAGCGAGAGCATCGCGCGGTACACCTCCACGCCCTCGGAGCGACCGAGCAGCGACTGAACGCCGATGCCCACGAGCGCCGCGCCGACGAGGCGCGTCGTCACCGGGTCGACCACCGTCCATCCGAAGGTGCGCAGCGTGAACTCCGGCGCAATGATCATCGGGGCGGCGAACAGCAGGTCAGCGACGAAGTGAACGACGAACCAGCGGCGCAGCGACTCGGGGACGGCGCGGTCACTCATGCGCACGATTGGGGGGGTGGCGGCGGCCGCAGTCAACCCACAACGTCCGCGACCCCCGCGGGGTAACCGTTGCGCGCCGCCCGGCGTACGCGCTGTCCCAACCCCATGAGCGACTACCGCGCCACCGTCGACGCCCTCTACGCCGAGGCCGCTGCCACTCCGATGCCCTCCCTCTGCTGCACCTCCACTCCGCCGTGGAAGCTCCCCGGTCTGCGCGTGCCGCAGGGGATGCTCGACCGCAACTACGGCTGCGGCTCCACCGTGCACCCGCGCGACCTCGCGGCGTGCGAGCGGGCGCTCTATGTGGGCGTCGGCGGCGGCCTCGAAGCGCTGCAGATGGCGTGGTTCATCCGTCGCCCCGGGGGCGTGGTGGCGGTCGATCGGGTGCCCGCGATGCTCGACGTCGCGCGCGAACTGCTGGCCGAGGCGGCGACGCTCAACGACTGGTTCCACCCGTCGTTCGTCGAGCTGCGGCAGGGCGACGCGCTCGAGCTCCCGGTGCGCGACGGCGAGGGCGACCTCGCCGCGCCGAACTGCCGCGTCAACATCGTCACCCGCGAGCACCTCGACCGCGCGCTCGCCGAGATGCGCCGCGCGTTGCGCCCCCGCGGCCGCCTCGTGCTCTCCGACCCCGTCGCGACGCGGCCCATCCCCGCGCACCTCGCCGCCGACCCGCGCCTCCGCGCCGAGTGCCTGTCCGGCGCCCTCCCCCTCGACGCGTACATCGAGCGCATCGTGGCCGCGGGCTTCGGCACGCTGGAGGTGCGTTCGAAGCGCCCCTACCGCGTGCTCGACCGGGCGCGCTACGGCCTCGACGCGCACCTGCTGCTCGACACCGTGGAGCTCGTCGCCATCGCCGACCCGATCCCCGCCGATGGGCCGTGCGTGTTCACGGGGCGCACGGCGACGTGGGTGGGGGCCGACGACGTGTTCGACGACGGCAAGGGGCACCGCATGCTGCGCGACGTGCCGCTGGGCGTGTGCGACAAGACCGCCGGGGCGCTCGCGGCGCTGGGGCGCGAGGAGCTCGTGCTGACGGGCTCGACGTGGCACTACGCGGGCGACGGGTGCTGCTGAGCGAGGCGCCGAATCCCGGTCCCGAGCCCCGTCGCCCTTGACGCCAGCGCCTCCCCCGCACTACGTCACGTCACCGCCATGACCCGCAACGAGCTCCTCCGTTCGATGATCCGCGCCCTCTCCGACATGAAGGAAGACGGCGACACGTTCACCACCTCCGACCAGTGGTTCGTCACGGTCCACGTCGGGCGCAAGGGCTCGTCGCTGACGGTTCCCCACGTGGTGAAGATCGCGCTCAAGCCCGACTTCATCACGCTGGAGACCACCAAGGGCCACCGCTACTCGGTGATGGACGAGGAGGTCTACGCCGTCGCGCAGGAGCCCTCCGAGCGCGACCCGAAGGGCCGCCGCGCCGGCTTCGCGTGAGTCACCGCGCGGTGAGGGGCGCCCCGAGCTGCGGCGCCCCCGCCGAACGAATCACGTAGGGCCACGCGAGCCGAAACCGCTCCTGCCGGAAGCGCGAGAAGCGCAGCCGCCGCAGCACCGCCGCCACACAGGCCCCCGCGGGCGTCTCCCCCCACGGCGGCGCCACCGTCACCGCCTCCACCACCCCCGTCGCCAGGATCACCACGTTCACCGCCACGGTGGCCTCGCGCCCGTTGACGCAATTGCCGACGCCGCTCGTGGCCGACACCATCACGCGCCGAATCTCCAACGCGTCGGGACGTTCGAGGCTCGGCGGAGGCAGCGGGCGAATCACCACCCGCGGCCGCGCCGGGAGCACCGCATCGGGAGCCCCCGCATCCACCGTGGGCTCCTCCACCACCGCGACGGCCGCGTCGAGGGCCGCCCCGTCCACCGCCGCCGCTCCGAGGTCCGCCGCGACGGTCCCAACATCCGTCGGCACCGTCACCGCGGGAACCACCTCCACGGGCCGCGTGAGCACCACGGGGGGCGGCGGGCGTGTGGTGATCCACGCGGCGGCGACGGTCGCTGCGGCCACGGTGGTGAGCCCCACGAACACCCACGGGAGCACCGAGCGCGGCGCCTCGCGCGGGGGGGCGGAGCGGCGCTTCTCCCACGTCGCGGGCGTCGCCACTGGCGCGGGCGTGAGGGGCGCTACGGAGGTCGTGCGGGCGGGCGCTGGCAGCGTCTCCGGACGAACGGCGGCGGGCGACTCCTCGGTGACGTCGGGGGCGCCAACCATCGACTCGTGGAGCATCCCCGGCTGCGACACCGACACGGGCGTCACGTCGTCCGCGGGCGGCGCCGCCACGATGTCCAAGAACATCTGCGCGCTCGGCGTCGCGTCGTGCGAGGTGGCGAGGCGCGGGTTCGACGCGGCCCAGCGGACGAGCGCGTCGCGCAGCGCGGCCACCGACTGGAAGCGCTCGGCGGTGTCGCGCGCGAGGGCCTTGTGGACGATGACGGCGAGCGACTCGGGGACGCCCGGGACGTGGCTCCGCAGCGGCGGCGCGTCGTCGGCGAGGATGCGGATGAGCAGGGCGTTGTAGTTGGCCGCGCGGTACGGCCGCTGGCCCGCGAGCGACTCGTAGAGAACCACCCCCACGGCCCACACGTCGGCCTGCGCGCCGGCCCGGTCGCCGCGCGCCTGCTCCGGGGACATGTAGTCGGGCGTGCCGAGGAGCGCCCCCGCGTGCGTGATCTCGTGGGCCTCGGGCGAGTCCTCCATGCGCGACACGCCGAAGTCGATGAGCTTGGGGACGATGCGCCCGTCGTGCTGCCGCGCGAGGTAGAGGTTGGCGGGCTTGAGGTCGCGGTGGACGACGCCCTGCGCGTGGGCGACGGCGAGCGCTTCGAGGATGGGCGCGAGCGTCTCGATGAGCCAGTGCGGGTCGACGGTGCGCTCGCGACGGAGCACCTCGCGGAGGTCCTCGCCCTGGAGGAGTTCCTGCACGATGTAGAGGGAGCCGTCGACCGGGTCGCGGCCCATGTCGAGCACCTCGATGATGTGCGGGTGGGCCACGCGGGTGGTGGCGCGCGCCTCCCGCAGAAAGCGCTCGGCCATCTCCGCGTTGAGCGCCGCCGCGCCGAGGAGCACCTTCAGCGCGACGCGACGGCCCGTCCAGGCGTTCTCGGCTTCGAAGACGGCGCCGTGGCCACCCACCCCGAGGCAGCGGGTGATGGTGTATTTCTCCGCGATGACGCGGCCGATCCAGGCATCCGTCGGGTGTCGAGGCGAGTCGGTCACGGGGGCTATACGTCCGGTGGAGGGTCCCTTCGTCAGGCATCATACCCGAAGCACCCCGTTGCCCCGCGAGCTTGCGACGTGGGAACATCATTCTGTGCACCGCCCGCGTCGCCAGGACTCGCCGTGGAGCGATGACACCCCCGCCCCGCGCGGGCGCGAACCCGCCGACACGCTCCCCCTCGGCTCGCAGGCTGCGACGCCCCATTGGACGCAGGTCGACACCGCCGCCGACGGCACGCCGGTGATCCTCGAAGACGCGCCCTCGGCGGTGGGCCAGCAATCGTTTCTGGCCTCCGACGAGGCGACGGTGGAGTCCTCGATGCGCTTCGACGAGGGCGGCGCTTCACCCGCGACGCTCCCCATCGGAACGGGCGTCGCCCCACCCGTCGCCGCCCTCCCTCCGACGCGCGAGGTCCCTTCGGCTCGTAGCGTCGGTCCGCTCTCCACGGCGCTCCCGCCGCGCCACGCCACCGTGTGGGCGCCGCGCGCGGGCAGCGAACGCCCCGGATCGGCCGACGGCCCCGCGTCCGTTCGCACGACGCTGCTGCTGATGGCGTTGGCCTTGGTGGGGCTCGCGGGGGTGGTGTTCGTGTACCTGGTGCTCGCCGCGCCGAAGTGACCGCACCCGTGCGCCGCATGAATCGCTGCGCCCTCGCGTGCTACCTTCTCCTCGTGAACCCGCGCCCCACGGCCCTCTCCCTCGGCTTCGCCTTCGCCCTCAGCGCGCCGCTGGCCTGGTCACAGCCGCAGAACGCGCCGCTCGCGCGCCCGTGGCCCGCCACCACGCTCGTCGCGCCCCCGACGCCCGCGCCGGTCGCACCGGTCGCAGCACCCACCACGCCGGTCGCGGCGAACAACCCGACGCTCACCGTCCCCGCCGCGCGGCGCCGCCGTCCGGGCCTCCTGCGCGAGCGTCTGCGTCTGCTCGACACGGGCCTCGTCCCGCTGGCCGAGCGCAGCCGCGACGCGCGCATCACCGACGGCATCGTCCAGCTCGCGGTGGGGGCGGCCTTCGTGACCCTGGGCTTCGTCCTCCCCTCCGACACGCCGGGCGTCGACACGTACCAGTACCTGTCGTGGTTCCAGGGCGGGTACAGCGTGGCGGGGGGGCTCACACAGTTGATCTGGGCGCCCGCGCGGGAGCGCCTCTCGCTCGCGTACGCGGCGCTGCCTCGCGCGACCGCGGCCGACCGTCGCGCGCGCGTCCGCTTCGGCGAGCAGAGCCTGGAGGAGATGGCCGACGACGGACGACGGCGGCGCATCCTCATCCCCGTGATCTCCAGCGTCGTGCAGCTCGGGACGCTCGGGATCCTCTACCGCAACCAGCTCTTCAACGGCGACCCGATGCCCGAGCCCGCGGCCATCAACTACCTGATGATCGGTCTCACCGGCGTGACGATCGCGACGACGCTGCTCAACATGCTCTCGTCGTCGCCCGAAGAGCAGCTCCGCGATCGCTATCGGCGTGAGGTGGAGATGCTCCGCCAGTATCACGAGACACCGGCGGAGTAGCCTCTGACCCCCTGACAAGTGATTGGAGATCTGCAACGCCTCGTGGCTGGGGTTGGTCGCTTCGCTCCCGCACCCCAGGCTACGGAATGCGGCGCCCTCCGGGCTTTCGAAGCGCCGGAGTTCTATCGATTTGCGAACGGTTGTCGACGAGAACGAGCCCGCCCCGTTCAGCTCGCGGAGGTGTTTCGAAAGCCCGGAGGGCGCCGCATTCCGTAGCCTGGGGTGCGGGAGCGAAGCGACCAACCCCAGCCACGAGGCGTTCGCAGATCAGCCTGTCAGGAGGTTAGTGCTTCGCGGGAAGTGCTTACGGAGCCGCGGGAGCCGCAGGAGCCGCCGCCGCCGGACGCGCTGCTGCCGGACGGGCCGCGGGACGAGCAGGCGCACCAGGACGCGCAGGCGCAGCGCCCGGACGCGCCGGAGCTCCCGGACGAACGCCCGGACGCGCCGCGCCCGCGGGACGGAGCGCGCACGCCGGGATGAGCGACACGGCCACGCCCTCATCGGTCGCCATGCCCTCGCCGTCGATCGCGGCGTACGCGTCGAAGCGGAGGCACGCGTGCGAGGTGATGGGCGCCTCGTCGGAGGTGAGGCTCCGCGCGTGGGCCTCGGTGGCCTCCGCAGGGGCCGTGATGCGCGCGCCGGTCGCGCCCGCGCACCCGATGATGGCGCTCCACCGCACGCCGAGGGGCTGCGAGGGGATCACGCACGCGTTGGGGTCGACGGGCTCGGGGGCGGCGTTCTCGTCCTCCTCGACGCCCTGCATGACGGCCTCGGGGGGCGGCCCGTACAGCTCCGCCGGCGTCTCGCGCGCGTCGGGGAAAGAAGCCACCA
>JBILLV010000261.1:0-12924 GCA_044375895.1 Polyangiales bacterium
CGATGAGCGGCGGCTCGTGCTTGAGGATGACCTCCTCGTTCACGATGACCTCCTTGATGCCGCTCTTGGAGGGCACCTCGTACATCACGTCGAGCATGGCGTTCTCGAGGATGGCCCGCAGGCCGCGAGCGCCCGACTGGCGGGACAGCGCCTCGCGCGCCACCGCGTAGAGCGCCCCCTTGGTGAACTTGAGCTTCACCCCGTCCATGTCGAAGAGGCGCTTGTACTGGCGCTCGAGGCTGTTCTTGGGCTTGGTGAGCACGTCGATGAGGGCGTCCTCGTTGAGCTCGTGCAGCGTCGCGATCACCGGGAGGCGGCCCGTGAACTCGGGGATCATCCCGAACTTCAGCAGGTCTTCGGGCTGCACGCGGGCGAAGAGCTCGCCGATGCGCTTGTCGCCCTTGCTCGGGATCTCCGCGCCGAACCCGATGGAGCGCGTGTTGATGCGCCGCTCGATGATCTGGTCGATGCCGACGAAGGCGCCGCCGCAGATGAAGAGGATGTTGGTCGTGTCGACCTGCAGGAAATCCTGCTGCGGGTGCTTGCGGCCGCCCTTCGGGGGCACGTTGGCGACGGTGCCCTCCAGGATCTTGAGCAGCGCCTGCTGCACGCCTTCGCCCGACACGTCGCGCGTGATCGAGGGGTTGTCGCCCTTGCGCGCGATCTTGTCGATCTCGTCGATGTACACGATGCCGCGCTGCGCCCGCTCGATGTCGTGATCGGCGTTCTGCAGGAGCTGCACGATGATGTTTTCGACGTCCTCGCCGACGTAGCCCGCCTCGGTGAGCGTCGTCGCGTCGGCGATGGCGAAGGGCACGTTGAGGATCTTCGCCAGCGTCTGGGCGAGGAGCGTCTTGCCCGTGCCCGTCGGCCCGAGCAGGAGGATGTTGGACTTCTGCAGCTCCAGCTCCTCGCCCGCGGCCTTGGCGTCGATGCGCTTGTAGTGGTTGTGCACCGCCACGGAGAGGATCTTCTTCGCCCGGTCTTGACCCACCACGTACTCGTCGAGAATCTGCTTGATCTCGGCGGGCTTCGGGATCGGGGCGTTGCCGCCGAGCTGCTGCTCGCGCTCGACCTCCTCCGCGATGATGTCGTTGCAGAGCCCGATGCACTCGTCGCAGATGTACACCGTCGGGCCTGCGATGAGCTTCTTCACCTCTCGCTGGCTCTTGCCGCAGAACGAGCAGTTGAGATTGCCGTGGGATTCGTCGCGCCTGCTACCGCTCACCGTTCC
The DNA here is from genome assembly GCA_044375895.1 of Polyangiales bacterium. Classification (GTDB taxonomy): domain Bacteria; phylum Myxococcota_A; class Polyangia; order Polyangiales; genus CAISKJ01. The sequence continues at coordinate 1,235 of JBILLV010000261.1, forward strand.
GCTACCCTTCCGCGCTGGATGCGCGCTCTGCCTTCGCTCGCCCGAAGTGTCGCAGCACCCGCTGCTCTCTCCGACGACGAAGGCGGAGCATAGTCGTGGCCACTACGCACGGCAAGGTTGCGACCGGCTCCATTGCGCGGTCACCGTTCACGCCGCGGACAGCGGATTTCTAGACGGCGAGCGGACGGGGATGCGCCGACCCCAACGAGCGGGTCGGGGCACACGATCTGCGAGGTGGTGCGGGGATTCAGGGGACGAGGGATGCGGAGCCGGGGCGGCGGCGCTTCAGCGGCGGAAGGCTGCTTCCTTGCGGCCGATGACGACTTCGTCGATGAGGCCGTAGGCCTTCGCGTCTTCGGCCGAGAGGTAGAAGTCGCGCTCGGTGTCGGTCTTGATCTTCTCGATCGGCTGACCCGTGTGGCGGTTGTAGATCTCGTTGAGCCGCGCGCGGAGGTGGAGGATCTCGCGGGCGTGGATCTCGATGTCCGTCGCCTGGCCGCGGAAGCCGCCGAGGGGCTGGTGGATCATGATGCGCGAGTTGGGCAGCGCGAGGCGGCGGCCCTTGGCGCCGGCGCAGAGCAGCACGGAGGCCATGGAGGCCGCCTGCCCGAGGCAGAGCGTGCTCACCGGGCACTTGATGTACTGCATGGTGTCGTAGATCGCGAGGCCCGACGTGATGATGCCGCCGGGGGAGTTGAGGTACAGCATCACCTCCTTGTCCGGGTCTTCGCTCTCCAGGTAGAGGAGCTGGGCGATGATGATGTTGGCCACGTCGTCGTTGACCTCGGTGCCGAGGAAGACGATGCGGTCCTTCAGCAGGCGCGAGAAGATGTCCCACGAGCGCTCGCCGCGGTGCGTGGTCTCGATGACCTGGGGGTACGGGATGAAGGTGCTGGACGGACGCTCCATGGCGGACATTTCTCCTGTGGGGATACGTTTACGCGGACTGCGCAGGGGCTTCGGCGACCTTCTCGGTGATCGTCGCGCGGCCGAGGAGCACGGCGAACACCTTCTCTTCGAGCGCGCGGGCGTTGAGCTCCTCGCGCTTGCGGCCTTCGCGGTACTCAACCCGCAGGCGCTGCACGGCCTTCCCGGTCTCCTTCGCCATCTCCTCGAGGATGGCGTTGGTGTCGTCCTCGGTCACCACGATGTTGTTGAGCTGGGCCGCCGCGAGGAACACCAGCGCCACGCGCGCCCGCTTCTCCGCCTCGGGCTTGAGCCCCTCGAGCAGCGACTCGGGGATCGCGTCGCCGCGCATCGAGAGGCCCTGCGTGAACTCCTGCACCATCTGCTGGAGGCTCTGCTGCGTCATCGACGGCGGCACGGGGATCTCGTTGGCCTTCACGAGCGCCTCGACGGCGTCGTTGCGCAGCTCGCCCTCGGAGCGATCCTTGGCGGCCGCCTCGAGCTCGGTGCGAACCGACGCGCGCAGGTCGGCGAGCGAGTCCTTGCCCAGGTCCTTCGCGAACTCGTCGTCGAGGTCGGGGAGCACCTTCTCCTGGAGGGCCGTCACGGCGATCTTCGCGTCGGCGGTGCGGCCCGCGAGTTCACGCTGGCGGTGCGTCTCGGGGAAGGTCACCGGGAGCTGCCGCGTCTCGCCGACCGAGAGCCCCGGGATGGCCTCGTCGATCTCCTTCACGAGGCGGCTCTTGCCCACCTCCACGGTGCGGCCGCGCGTCGAGAACTCCGGCCGCTCGACGCCGTCGAGCGAGATGGTGAGGTCGATGGTGGCGGTGTCACCCGCCTGGGCGGCGCGGAGGGGCTCCGGCGTGCGGAGCGTGGCGTTCTCCTCGCGGCGCGCCTCCAGGGCCTTGTCCACGTCGGCTTCGCTCACCGGGTAGAGGTTGCGGGTGAGGTTGAGCGTCGAGGTGTCGAGCTCCTTCACCTCGGGGCGCACCTCGAGGATCGCGGTGTACGCCCAGGCGCCGTCGTTCTCCGCGTCGGCGTCGATGCGCTGCGTGGCGATGGCCTCGATGCGGTTGTCACGGATCGCGCCCGGCAGCGTCTCGTCGACGAGCTTGCGGAACACCTTGTCCGTCACCTGCGCGCCGAAGTACTGCCGGAGCAGCGCCAGGGGCACCTTCCCCTTGCGGAACCCGCGGATCTGAGCGTCTTTGCCGAGGTCGGCGTAGGCGCGATCGAGAGCGCTCTTCACCCGCTCTTTGGGGAGGGCGACGCGGAGGGAGAGTTCGACCTGGGAGACGCGCGAAACGGTGACCTGCATGGTGCGGAGGGGCTCCTGCCGTTGAATGGGCGGTGAGAAGGGGCCGCGACTCTAACGACCGCGCCGTGCCTGTCAAGCCATAGGTGCAGCCGTCACACGCTATCGCGTGACCCACTGGAGGGCCGTACGAACCGTGGGCACGAAGGCGGGTGGGAGCTGGTGGCCGACCCCGTCGAGGACCCGCAGCTCGACCCGCCCCAGACGGTCGCGCCGGAGCTGCTCGGCCGCGCGGCGGGAGTGTCCGACGATCTCGTCGTTGCGGCCGGTGATGAGGTAGAGCTTGCGGAGCGACCGGCGGGCCGCCGCCAGCGCCTCGCCCTCGGTGGCCAGGTACCGGTCGTGCGCCGCGAAGATGACCCAGCGGGGAAACATCATCGGCTCGTTGAGCCCCGTCTGGATGGCCACGAAGGCCCCCTCGGAGAAGCCCATGAGCACGTTGTCGGTCACCCGCGTGCGCCGCGGAAAGCGCTGGAAGAGCGCGCGCACCGCGGTGGTGGTGTATTGCCGGGCGAGGATGGGGTTGTTGTTCCACTGCCGGAGCTGGTCGCGGCCGATGCCGGGGCCGACGGGGCAGAGGAGCCAGCCGAAGCGGGTGACGACGGGGGCGAACTGCTGGCACGACTCCCGCGGGTCGGCGTTGCGGGCGTGCAGGTACACGAACACCCGGCGCCGACCGCCCTGCGCCGCCCGATAGAAGAGTGCGTCGGGGATGCCAGCCAGCTCGAGCACCTCGGGGTCACCCGGACGACGCCGCTGACGGGCCAGCTCGCGGGCGCGGGTTCGCTCCGCCCGGTCATCCGCCGCGGTGAACTGTCGGGAGCGGGCGAAGGTGCGGCGGGCCGTCGGCGCGGCGGGCGTAGGGGCCGGGTCGTCCGGAGGATCGTCGGGGGGAGGGTCTTGCGCCCACGCGGTGGTCGCGCTGAGCCAGACGCCGAGGAGGAGGGCCGCGGTGCGCATCGAAGGGCGCTCTCCGATAGCCCCGCAGCGAGGCCGCGGTCAAGGGAGCTTGGGAAACCCAAGAACCGTGGTGGCGAAGGTCTCGATGGCGTCGGACCAGTGCGCGATCGAGAGGATGGCGAGGAAGATGACCGCGACCACCACGGCGTCACGCGCGAGCGTCGAGCGCCCGGAGGGGCCGAGGTCGTTGGCGGCGGGGCGCTTGCGGTAGGGGGTTTCTGGGCGCGTGGTCGTCACTGCCAGTATGGTGCCCCATCGCGGCGCGGAGAGCGAGCGCCGCGTGTCTTGACGGTGACCGCCAAAGCTGAACAGCATCCCGGCCCTGAGGAGACAGGACTTGATCATGCGAAACGAATGGAAATTCGCCGCCGCGCTGCTCACCGTGGCCAGCGCGATTGGCTGCGGGGCCGGCACGCCGGGCAACACCCCGATGGACGCGGCCTCCGAGCCCGCCGACGACGTGACCGTCACCCCCGACGGCGGCGGCGATGCCTCGAGCGACCGCGGCGACGTCTCCGCCGACCGCGCCGACGCGCCGCGCGCCGATGGTGGGTCGTGCCCCGTGGCCCCGACGCCGACGGGCATGTCCCTCGCTGGCGCGATGTGCGCCGACGACATGGCCTGCGGCAGCCCGCGCCTCTCGTGCGACACCGACTTCCGCGCCGGCTACTGCACGGGCGAATGTACCGACAGCCCGTCGCAGGACTGCGAGATGGCGCAGTGTGGCGGCCGCGGCTCCACGTGCCTCTCGCTCGGTGACGGCGCCGACGCCGTGACCTTCTGCGCCCCCCAGTGCAACCCGACGGCGCGCGTCGGGATGCCGGGCGCCTGCCGCGCTGGGACGGTGTGCACGGGCTGGTGGTACACGCACGACAGCGGGGAGCCCGACCGCACCGGCTGCGAGTACTTCTGCTCCAGCAACGACCACTGCCCCGCGGGGATGGCCTGCAACACGCGCACGGGCGAGTGCGGCACGGCGGCGTCGACGACGCTGCGCGCGGACGGCGAGCCCTGCGACCCGACGCGCGACCCCAGCGACGGCCCGAGCACGCAGTGTCGCGGCTACTGCTTCGCCGAGACGGACGTCGCGCGCGAGGGCGTCTGCGGCAGCCTCCTGAACATCGGCGCGACGCCCAACTGCCCCGACAGCCCGATGCTGGTTCGTCCGCTCGCGCCCTCGGACAGCAACGGGCGCACGGACAACCTCGGCCTCTGCATCTACCGCGAATGCACCACGGACGCGGACTGCACGCTCCCCCTTCGCTGCGTGCAGGGGACCGACGGCGACCCCGCGGTGTGCACCTACGGTGAAGGCACCCCGGCGCCGGACGGTGGCGTGCGGGACGGCGGCGCCGACGCGACGACCGACGCCGCGGCGACGGACGCAGCGGCGACGGACGTGAGCGCGGATCGCGCGGGCGGCTGAGCGACGCGACCGGGCGGCGGTGACAGACCGCCGCCCGACGCCTCTTCTACTCGGTGATGATGCGGCCCGTGCCGAACACCGAGGTCAACCGACGCATGACGTGGATGAGGTCGATGTAGCGCTGCTCCTCGGTGCGGAGCGTGGCGGCGGTGGCGTTGTCGTTGCGCGCGAGGGCCTGGAGGCGCAGCGCGTCGAGGTCGGCGAGGCGGAGGAGCATGCGGGCCCCGATGCCGGCCTCGCTCGCGGCGCGGCCGGTGGCGGGGTGGACGGTCACCGACGGGCCGACGTCGGCGCCGGGCTCGCCGGGGGCGGTGCCGACGTGGAGGGCGCGGTACGTCAAGCCCGTCCACGGGTCGGTGAAGGCGACGGTGTTGCGGGCGGGGTCGGCGACGGCGATGGCCTCGGTGCCCCCGTCGGTCCACACCCGCGCGTAGTCCATGAAGCGCTGGTCGAAGGTCGCGGGAAACTCCGCCACGCCCGTCACCGCCGCGCGGAGCTGCACCGTGAAGTGCGCCTGCGGGTCGAGCGCGACGTTGCTGCCGTCGAGCACGCGCCCGCTGCGTCCGGGGCCGGTGCCGGGCGGGAGGTGCAGCGTGGCGAGGTGCGTGCGGCGCACCTCGTGGTCGCCGGAGAGCGACACGATGGGCGCGTAGTCGTCGTAGTCCTCAGAGAGCAGACCGCCGAAGAGCCGGATCGTCTGCGCGGGGTACATCGAGTAGAACGAGAGCTGGAAGAGCCGCAGGTCGGTGGGCGTGTCGCGGCCGATGAGCAGCAGCTCGGGGTCGGCGAAGGCGTCGAGGGCGAGCACCTTGTCGTAGTACGAGCCCACCCGGTTGAGCTGCTCGTACCACCAGTAGCCCACGTCGTAGCGGTAGTTGCTCTCGAAGCCGCGGCCCTGGTTGATGGTGATGGGGAAGCCCGTGTTGGTCTCCAGGTTGGGCGCGACGAGGCGCTGCCCGGTGGACGTGCGGACGGGGCGGTGCTGGCCCATCTCGGGCATGGTGATCTGCCCGACGAAGGCGTCGGCGGCGACGCTCATCGCGGCCTGGTTGATGAAGCCGCCGTAGACGTTGGGGTCGTCGCGGTAGGCGGGCCAGCCCGCGTTGGACGCGAGGAAGTCCTGGTAGGCGACCAGGTCGAAGGCGAGCGTCTGCGTGCACTGGCGGAGCTGCTCGACGTAGCGACCCCACTGGCGGCTGACGTAGGCCTCGCTGCTGAAGCCCGAGCGGTAGCGCGAGAAGCTGTTGGCGAAGTAGTAGTCGATGTAGTGGGAGGCGACGTAGTGGAGCGACTCGTAGGCGTCGGCGCCGGTGTCGTTGGGCTGGTTCTGCCAGATGAGGCCCGCCCGCTCGTCGGAGTCGAAGCCGTAGGGGACGAGCACGTGGCCGTCGGCGGTCACGTTGGTGAACTCCGGGTCGCCCCAGCCCGCGATGGGCACCGAGCGCGTCTCGCGGAGGAAGACGTTGTACCGGTTGTCTTCGCGCACGTCGGGGGTGCCGTCGGCGCGGCGACCGAAGATCGTCGGGATCTGCGTGTAGTGCATCCCGAGCGGGGGGCCGCCGCGGGCCCACTGGCGCAGGTCGAGGGGCGTGCTCGATCCGCCGCCCGCGGTGTTGACCGAGTACACGATGGCGGCGTCGCGGTCGGCGACGCGGCGGAAGGCTTCGACGAGGCCCGCGTAGCCGTGGCGGACGAAGGCGCGGTCGTAGCGGCCGAGGCCGTGGGCGTCTTCGTTGAGGCCCTTGTAGTCCATCACCGACGCGTACGAGAACTCCTCCACCCGACCGTTGATCTCCTCGGCGGAGTAGTAGTTTCCGTCGGCGGGGTCGGAGAGGTACTCGTAGCGGGGGCGGAGGCCGCGGGGGTGGCCCTGGCCGCGCACCTCCCAGTAGCGGTCGGCGTAGTTGAGGGCGTCGGCGCTGGCGGAGAAGTTGTGGCGCTGCCCCAGCGCGTGGCCGAGCTCGTGGGCGAGCACCCCGTGGTGGACAAACTGCATCGCGTAGAGGCGGGCGAGGTCGTAGTCGATGGTCCCGTCGGCGCGGCGGAAGTTCCAGTCGCGGCCGAAGGCGACGGGGCGGTCGACGGGGTCGCTCTGACGGATGGGCTCACCGGTGGCGATGCGGTTGGCGAGGCCCTGGAGCACGTCGTCGCCGAAGGCCGCCTCGTGGTTGCACTGCCACGCGCTGAGCTGGCGACGGAGGCGCGCGACGGCCCGGCGCGCGGCGGGGTTCTGCGCGCGGAGGGGTGACGCGTACGCGCGGGTCATGGGGAGCGTCGCCGTGGGGTCGGGGACGGCGGTGGGGGCGAGGCGGGCCTGCATGTCGTTCATGAGGCGGCCTTCGAGGTCGGTGTTGCGCAGGGCGACGCGGCGGTCGTTGCCGGTGTTGGCGCCGTCGCCGAGGCCGCGGCCCTGACGGATCCGCTGGGTCGCGACGGTGAGCGCGCCGGGCACGTCGGGGTCGCGCGAGCGCAGCGTGCGGCCCGCGCCAGGCGTGAACCACCCGGCCCCCGCCATCCGAAAGCGCTCGAGGGAGGGCGCCGTCGCCGTGGCGAGCTCCGCCAGCGCGCCGGGTGAGCGGAAGGGCGCGTCGAGAAACTCACGGCTCGGCGTGCGTCCGCTCCCGATCTGCCGCATCGACTCGACGAGGTAGCGACCGTTGGCGATGTCCGTCGGCACCCCTTCGCCCGACAACAAGCGAACGAGCGTGATGAGCCACGCGGCGTAGTTCTCGGTGACGGTCTGCCAGACGGCGCCGCGGCCCGCGATGATCTCGCCGGTCTCGGGGTCGGCGGCGATGTTGGCGAGGCCCCAGTAGCCCTGCGCGTCGTGGTCGGTGATCGACCCGATCATGTTGTAGCGGAGGTCGCCGAGGCGGGCGACGGTGCCCTGCGGGCCGCACGCGGGGAGGTCCCAGCCGGCGGCGCGGGTGGCGTCGAGCTCCGCCTGCGTGTGGGCGCCGGGCTTGGAGGCGTCGGTGCCCCAGACGGGCGCGTGGCAGCCGACGTAGACGTGTACGGCGTCGGCGCCGAGGCGGGCGTCGGTGCCGATGACATCGGGCGCGTTGCACGGGTTGGAGGCGAGTTCGGTGGTGGCGGGGTCGAGGTTGCGCTCCACCTCGCACTCGTGGCGGCGGGCGCTGCGGACGGTGTCGACGAAGGCCTCGTTCCACTCGCGCATGACGGAGTCGGTGACGGGCTGCATCGCCGCGGGGTAGTTGGCCGACTCGTGGTAGACGATGGGCCGCACCTGCCGCTGCCGGAAGGGGAGGAGGCACAGCCCGCGGTTGTCGGGGCGCGCGTAGGCCGCGGCGAGGTCGCAGGTGGACTGCGCGTCGACCGAGCGGCAGTCGTCGTCGCTGGAGCAGCGCACGTAGCGCTCGCCGCAGGTGCGCGTGGCCGGGTCGCACACCGCCGTGCCGCTGATGGCGCCGGGGCCCGTGCGGCAGTCGGTGTCGGCGGCGCAGCGCGCCTCGTTGGCGGCGGCGAGGTGGGCGACGCTCCACGGGGCGCAGGCGCCGCGGTGCGTGGCGTCGACGGGGCGGTTGCCGATGCGGCAGACGTTGCCGTCGGCGCAGTCCGCGTCGCGGTTGCAGAGCGCGCTGGTGGCGGCGCCGAGCACGGGCGCGTGGTGGCGCACCCAGAGGTTGTGGCGCGTGGCCATGTGGACGCGCTGCGTGTCGAGGATCGCGCTGTTGGCCCGGTCGTAGCCCATGCGCATGGTGTCGAAGAAGCCGAAGCGGTCCATGTCGAGCGAGCGCGGGGCGTTGCGCGCGTCGGGGAGCGGGCGCGTGAGGCTCGCGGGCTCGTAGTCGCGCGCGGGGTCGGCCCGGAGGAAGGACACGCGGAAGGTGACCTCGGTGGGGTTGCACGCCTCCTGCCCGTCGCCGAGCCAGCACACCGGGATGCGGTAGCCGTCGCTGAAGGTCACCCGCTCGGGGTGGAGGATGGCGCGGTTGACCACGTCGAAGTACCGCAGCTCGCGCTGCCCGCCGCGCGCGGTGTATTCGAACACCGGCGCGTTGGGGTCGTCGGGCGTGTTGAGGTGCACCGGCACGGGCTCGGACTCGATGATCCCCGCCCACTCCTCGTACTCGAGGACGCTGTTGTAGCCCTCGATGAGGTTGCGCGACCAGTCGACCCGCATGTTCCGCCGCTGGTACCAGGGGCGGTCGGTGGTGTTCTCGACCAGGACGTTGTTGGGCTCGCCGGTCTCGGAGTTGTAGTCGTTGCGGGCGTCGAAGTGCGAGGTGATGGCGAAGGCCGCCACGATCTCCCCGACGCGGGGGTTCTGCCCGATGCCGCCGCCGCCGCCGGGGGCGTTGCGGATGTAGGGCTGCGCGCTGCGGGCGATGAGCGCTCGCTCGGTGACCTCCCAGCGGATCTTCTGCAGCTCGCTGTACGACGTGAGCCCGACGAAGCCCGTGGTGGTGGGCTTCGAGATCATCGTGGTCTGCGTGTAGAACGCGGGCTCCTGCGCGATGATGCCCTCGGTGACCGACCCCGGCGCGGCGCCCGCGGCCAGCCGGGCGTACTGCGCGGGGATGAGGTCGCGCTTGTCGAGGAAGTCGGGTTGGACGCGGTTGATCGGCGCGCGCTCCACCGCGCAGCCCGGGGTGACGGCGGACGGTAGAGCGGCCGCGGCGGCGACGAGGGCCACGCGGCGGAAGGTCGAGGGCGACATGAGAGCGGTACTCCTCGCGTGATGCACTACCCCAGGCGGGGCAGAGGCCGCAATGGGCGGCGCGCGCGGGGCCGACGGCCCTCAGCCGTTCGCGTCAGAAGTAGTAGCGGGCGTGGAAGGCGCCGCCGACGTCGAACCACAGCCCGCCCGACCCGTCGAACAGCCCGAGGCGCGGCACGGCTTCGATGGTGAGGTCGATGGGCACCCGCGCGAAGCGCCACGCGAGCCCGATGGCCGCCTCCGCCCCGAGGTAGAGCACGCCGTTGCCGCAGTACCCGCCCCCGTACCCGCGACAGTACCGCCCGCCCGCGAAGCCGAGGAAGACGCCCGGCCCGACGTACCACGTCAGCTCACCGGCCCCGCCGCCCGCGAGCCGCGGCATCCAGAAGAGCACATCGCCGCGCGTGAAGAGGCCCGAGTTGTCGGCGCGCCAGCCCCACGTGACGTCGAGCTGGAGCGACACACTCGGCTGGAAGTAGAAGTTGGCGCCGAGACCCACGCTCGGGTAGCCGAGCGTCAGGCCGAGGCCGATGCGCCGGGAGTTGCCGATCTGCGTCTGGGCCATCGCGGACGTCCCTGCGGTGGTGAGGAGGAGCGCGGCGGCCGAGGCGACGAGGAGGTGACGGGTCTTCATGGACCCGACGTCTGAAGCATTCCGCGCCCGCTGGGGAGTGGATAAATGCCTGAATCGTTCGGGCGGCGACGTGTGCAGATTCCGCGCGCACCGCCGTGCGGATACTCTCCCGATCGTGACCCGCCCCGCGCACCTTCTGCCGCTCGCCGCGCTCGCCGCGTGCGCCCACACGCTCAACGTCCCGCAGCCCGCGCCCGGCGGCCCCGGCGCGCCGTTGCCTCCCCTCGCGCCGGCTCGCCTGGAGGCGCCCCTCGCGGCGGACGTCCGCGACACGCTGCGCACGCTCGACGCGCAGGTGCCCCGCACCATCGACACGGGCGGCGAGTTTCGAAGCGTCGGCCCGATGCCCGTGGGCGTTCGCTACACCGTGCGCCGCGCGCCGTTTCGCTTCGAAGCGCGCGACGGCGCGCTGCACGCCGAGACCATGCTCGAACTCTCCGCCGAAGCGTGCGGGGGAGCGCCCCTGGGCCTGCCGATCCCGTTGCTCGGCGGAGCGTGCGTGCCCATCGCCGACTGCGGGGTCCACGAGCGCCCGCGCCGCGTGATCGTGGCCACGGACACCTACGTGCGGCTCGATCCCTCGTGGCGCCTCATCGCCGAGACGCGCCCGGCGCCGCCCGTCATCGTCGACCGCTGCGAGCTCACCCCCTTCCGCGTCGACGTCTCGGGCTTCGTCGCCAACGTCGTCGCGCAGGAGGTCGCTCAGGCCACCGCGCGGCTCGACCAGGACATCACCGCGCGGGGCGATCTGCGCGCGCTCGGCCAGCGGCTCTGGTCGGAGCTTCAGGCGCCCGTCGATCTGGGCGACGGCTTCTGGATGTCGCTCGCGCCGGAGGCCGTCACCGCGGGGCCGGTCACGCTCGACCCCGCCGTCGCACGCACGAGCGTCGGCGTCATCGCGCGCCCGCACGTCTCTGCGGGAGGACGCCCCCAGGTCGCGCCGCTGCCGTTGCCCGCGCTCTTGGCGGGCGTTGGTGGCGGGGAGGGGTTTCGCCTCGCGCTCGACGCCAGCGTCGGCTTCGACGAGGTGACGGCCCTGGTGGCGCAGGAGTTTCGTGGGCGGCCGATGGAGCTGGAGGGGCACCGGGTGCTGGTGCGCGACGTACGCGTGATGGGGAACGGTGGGGCGCTGATGTTCCTCGTGGGGGTTCGCTTCGAGGACGGGGCGTTCGCGGGGCAGGAGGCGACCGTCCATCTGGTGGGGTTGCCCGACTACGACGCCGCGCGGAGCGAGCTCACGGTGCGCGAGCTCGACTACACGCTCGAGACGCGCAGCGCGCTCGTGGAGGCGGGGGAGTGGTTTCTGCGGAGCTCGCTGCGCCGTCAGCTCGCCGAGCGGGCGCGCTTCCCCCTCGGCGAGCGCATCGCGCGGCTGCGGGCGAGCGCCGAGCGGGCCCTCACGCGCACCCTCGCGGAGGGGACGCGGATGGAGGGACGTCTGGGGACGGTGTCGCCGCAGGGAGCCTTCGTCACCGCGCAGGGAGTCACGCTCCGCGTCCTCATCGAGGGGACCGCGCGGGTCACGCAGGACGTGGGCGCGCTGGGTCTCACCGCCGCGCCGCGGTGAGGTGCGTTCAGGGCTCCAGGGGCGAGCGACGTGCGAAGCGGTACGGGCCTCCCGTGGCGCCCCACACCTGCATCCCGGCGGCGTTGTAGCCACGGTCCCACGAGGAGAAGCCGTTGGCGCGGAGCACGACCTCGCTCGTCGCGTAGCTGGCGCCCATCAGCGTACTCTCACACCCCTGTCCCTCCGTGCCCCCTTCGAAGC
>JBILLV010000276.1:0-12126 GCA_044375895.1 Polyangiales bacterium
CGGCCAGTTCAACAGGGGGATCGGCGGGTCAGGACAGACCGAGGAGCCGTGGTCTGAGTTCGCGTCGCAGGTCGATCGCTTCTACGAAAGGGTCGTCTCAGAACTGGCCTCGTCGTTTTTGGTTCTTCGAGGTGTCGCTCCCTATGGCGAGCCTTCGAAGAGCCGGAAGATGCCCCGTCTACGCGTGCCCGCGTTGCCCTACACGTATTCGCTGGAGGAGATAGCGGAGATCTGGGACAACCTCGATGCTACTTTCTCACGCGAACGGAGGGCGTTTCAGGAGGTTCTCGCGCCCGGTCGGCCATATCCCAGCGCTGCTCTGGCTGGCAGAACGGGACTCTGGATCGATTGCGTCCATCAGGTCGCCGTACCGGCTCCTGAGGTGGACGGCCTGGTGTCGATCGAGTCGACGAGCCTGTCCAGAGACCGCTTCAGAGAGATGGAGTTGCTCGCGCGGTACGGGGGACGGGATGGCGGCCAGTTGAGCGTCCGCGAGGTTCTCGGTTGGGTCGGAGAGATGATTCGCGGCTCGAATCAGGACTGGGATCTCGAACGCGGTGCCTACATGTTCAATCGAGTAATCATCCAGCCGCTGGTCAATGCAGCCTTTGAACCGCTGTTCTGGATGGTCCTCGCGAGAGGCGTTGCGGAGAGCGGTGGACGTCACGACGTGCTCGCAGACATGGCACCCCTCGTCTTCGACATGAGCGATTGGCCGATGTCACGTGCGGAGGCACGTGCGGTTCGGTTGGCGCAGATCGGCTTTGTCGAATCGTGGGAGTCCGGGGCGGCCGGAGAGGGCGCGGAGGCGATTGCTGACGAGGAATGGGCCCGTCGGTGCCGTGCGCTTCTCGACAGGTCGCGCTCCTGGGTGAACCACCTGGTGCTTGATCAGGCAGCATGGATTGACTGAGGTTTATCGCCACGGCGACGGATCCGCCCTACGCCGCTCCCTTGCGACACCTGACCTCGTTGTGGCAGGGTCTCCTCCGTGCACAACCCCTTCGATCAGCTCGCGAAGAAGGTCGGCAAGGAGGCCCTGCGCGCCTGCGGCGAGACGCTCGTCCAGTACGAGCTCTCGCGGGACGCCCAGCAGGCCGACCTCCGCCACGATCCCGACCCAACCCGTGACGCAGAGCGGGCGCTGCTCGGCCTTCTGGGCCGGATCGCGACGGTGCTCTGCCTCATCGACGTCTACGGTCACGCCCCAGATCGCGAGGAGTTTCTCGCGTGTTTGAGCCGACACCTCGCGCACTACGCGGAGACCCTGCGCCGGGGCCGCGCGCACAACAAGCGGCGCAAGGAGAAGGGGTTCCCGCCCGAGCCGATCCCCGACCCGCGCCTCTGGGTCCTCGCGGCGTCGTTCTCCGCTCCGATTTTACGTGAACTCCGGGTGAAGCGGGCGACTGGCTGGCCGCGCGGGGTCTACTTCCTCGGCGGCACCGTCTGCAACGTGGGGATCATCGTCGCGAGCGAGCTGCCCTGCCAGCGCTCGACCCTCCTCGTCCGCATCATGGCGGCCGGGCCGGGGCTCGCCGATGCGCTCGACGATCTGGCGGCCTTGCCAGCGGACGCCCACGAGCGTAGCGTCGCCGAACACATCCTGTCCCACATGCAGAACGTGCTCGCGAAGAAGCCGAGCCGGAGCCCCGAGGAAGAGGAGTTCATCGCCACCATGCAGAGCACCTGGGAGAAGGCCCGCCTGATGGGTCGCGTCGAAGAAGCCGCACAGGCTGTGATGACCGCCCTGAGGGTTCGGCGCATCGACGTGTCAGACACCGACCGAGAGCGCATCCTCGCCGAGAGAGACCCGAAGCGGCTGGAGCGATGGCATGAGAGGGCCATCGTGGCGGCTTCGATCGCGGAGGTGTTCAACGAGCGCAGCCGGGCCTGACGAGCCGACGACGGATGGGGATGGCGCGCATGGCCTGAACGAGGCTCCCCCTCTTGGAAAGCTGAAGGTAGCCGTTCAGGAGGCTCTGTGGTCCTCAAGGTACACGGCGACTTCAACGGGTGGTTCGGCGACATCCTCTGCCTCTCGCACGGCGACACCGTGCAGGATGAGCATGGCGCCGCGGTCCCATTGTCGGCGGGGATGGAGCTGGTCGCGTTCGAGGAGGACGTCGCCGAGGATGGGACGCCGGAGTTCATCGTCGCGCACGGCGTCGTCGCTCGACCGCCCGAGTCGCTGCGGCACGGCGGATCGCGCTGGGTTCTCCAGGTGGACGAGCGCGGGCTCCAACGGCTTCGAAGCCTCGATGGGATCTGAACAGCGACCCAGGGTTCGCCGAGCGCTCACCCTGGGCTGCGATCGGATCGCCCGCAAAGCCGGGCTCACGCGCCTCACGCCATCGGGTTCTCCCTGAGCCCGGCTCTGCGGGCGATCCGAATCAAGCCCAGGGTGAGCGCCTGGCGAACCCTGGGACGTTGAATCGACCCGAACCTTGAAGGGCCTGGATCCACCCCGACCCCCCACATTCGCGTTGACAACCCCCGGCGCCTTCCGGCACTCCAGCTTCGGCGCATGGCAGACACTTCGCGGACACGGGTTGCGATCCTCGGCGGAGGGTGCGCGGGTGTGACGGCGGCCTTCGAACTCACGCGCCCCGAGCACCAGGGTCGCTACGAGGTGACGCTCTACCAGCTCGGCTGGCGGATGGGCGGCAAGGGCGCCTCCGGCCGCGGCCCCTCCGGGCGCATCGAGGAGCACGGCCTCCACCTCTGGATGGGCTTCTACGAGAACGCCTTCCGCGTGATGCGCGAGTGCTACGCCGAGCTCGGTCGCGACCCGGCCCGCTGCCCCATCGCCGACTGGCGCGATGCCTTCGTCCCCGACCACTACACCGGCATCGCCGACTGGTCGCCGAGCGGCCGCTGGATCCCCTGGCGCGTCAACCTCCCCCCCTTCGAGGGGATGCCCGGCGACCCCGGCCCCCTCCCCCCGCGGCTGACCGTCGCCGACTACCTCGTTCGCACCGTCGCCATGCTGCGCACGGTGCTCGACGCGGTGCGGCTCCGCGCGGGTGACGCCACGGGCGCGCCCCACGCCCCCACCGACCGCGGCACCCCCGACGTGCTCGAAGCCATCTCGCGGCTGATGAAGCTCGGGCAGCTCGCCACCTTCACCGCGCTCATGGAGGCCCTCGGCGTGATGGAGCTCGCCCTCACGGCGGCGCGGCGCATCCCCGACAACGTGCTCCTGCGCTTCCACGACGCCGTGGCCACGGCCATCCGCGCCCAGCTCGACGCGCTCATCCAGCGCGACGACGAGGCGCGACGCCTGTGGGAGATCATCGACCTCGTGCTCGCGGTGGTGCGCGGGTGCCTGCGCGCCCGCCTGGTGTTCGACCCGCGGGGATTCGAAGCCATCGACGACTACGACTGCCGCGACTGGCTCCGCTTCAACGGGGCCTCCGAGGCCGCCGTCAACAGCGCCTTCGTCCGCGCCCTCTACGACCTCGCCTTCGCCTACGAAGACGGCGACGTCGCCCGCCCCCGCATCGCCGCCGGCCAGAGCCTCCGCGGCGCCCTCCGAGCGTTCTTCACCTACCGCGGAGCGTTCTTCTGGAAGATGCAGGCGGGCATGGGCGACATCGTGTTCGCTCCCTTCTACGAGGTGCTGAAGGCGCGGGGCGTGCGCTTCGAGTTCTTCCATCGGCTGGAGTCGCTAAAACTCTGCGACGTGGCGACGCTGCGGCCCGGCGAGCGGCCGTACATCGAGGCGCTGGAGTTCGACGTGCAGGCCCGCGTGAAGGACGGCGCGTACGAGCCGCTGGTCGACGTTGGGGGACTCCCCTGCTGGCCCTCGGAGCCCGACTGGGCGCAGCTCGTCGACGGCGAGCGGCTGCGCGACGAGGGCGTTCACTTCGAGTCGGCCTGGGATCGTCGGCGCGTCGAGCAACGCACGCTGCGGGTGGGCGAGGACTTCGACTTCGTGGCCCTGTGCGTGGGGGTCGGCGCGGTGAAGCACGTCGCCCGCGAGCTCGTCGCCCACGACCCGCGCTGGGCCGAGATGGTCGAGCGCGTGAAGAGCGTGCCCACGCAGGCCTTCCAGATCTGGCTCGACGAGGACATGAAGGAGCTCGGGTGGACCGAGGACCCCATCAACCTCTCGGGCTTCGTCGAGCCCTTCGACACCTGGGCCGACATGACCCACCTCGCCCGCCGCGAGCGCTGGGACGAGCGTTCGCCGCGCGCCATCGCTTACTTCTGCAGCGTGCTGCGCGATGCGCCGGAGAGCGACCAGCAGCGCCCCACCTATCCCGCCGAGCGCGGGGAGGAGGTGCGGTCGGCGGCGGTGTCGTTCCTCGATCGGGACATCGTCGCGCTGTGGCCGCGGGCCATCGGGAGTGACGGGCAGTTTCGCTGGGAGCTTCTCGCCACCACCGACCGCCACGACCCGCGGGCGGGGGCGCAGCGCTTCGAGACGCAGTTCTGGACGGCCAACGTCAACCCCACCGACCGCTACACCCTGTCGCTCCCGGGCACGCTGCGCAGCCGCATCTCGCCGCTCGACAACACCTACGACAACCTCACCATCGCCGGCGACTGGACCGACTGCGGCTTCAACGAGGGCTGCGTCGAGGCCGCGGTGATGTCGGGCCGCCTCGCCGCCCACGCGCTCTCGGGCTTTCCCCGGCTCGACGAGATTCACGGCTACGACCACCCCTGACGGCGCACCCCTCAACGCCCTCTCCACGGAGCGACGACGATGACCGAACCCCCGCGCATGCACCGGCCCGAGCCCGAGCGGACGCGCCCCATTCGCAACTGGGGGACGATCTTCGGCGCCCCTCCCACGCAAGGCGCCCCTCCCCCGTTCAACCCCTTCGGCCCGATGGGACCGATGGGTCCGATGGGTGGCTTCGGGCCGCCGATGACCAACGCACAGGGTCCCGGCGCCGCGGTGTCGCAAGGCGTCCAGATGGGCTACCGCGTCATCGAGGAGTACCTCCGCCAGGGCCAGAACGCCGCCCGCATGATGTACGGCCCGTGGGTGGGCGCAGGCCCCGGCGCGCCGTGGACACCCCCTCCGTGGCCCGGCGCGGGGGGCGCAGGGGGCGCAGCGGGCGGTGGGATGCCGCCGATGTTCGGTCCGTGGGCCGACATGATGCAGGCGATGCTGGGGGCCTTCCCGGGCTTCTGGTCGCCGCCTCCCGGTGAGGTCAACGGCGCCGCGGGTCCCTTCACGGCGGGCGGTCACGTGCAGGGCGCTGTGCCCATCGTCCCCCCTCCCCCGCGGGCGCCCGTAGCGGCTGCGCCGACGCCGACGGCACAGCCCGCGGCGAGTGTTCGCGGTGGGCTGCGCACGGCGGTGGTGGTCGACGTCGCCCCCGAGTGCCACGCCGAGGTGATGGTCGAACTCCTCGGTCACACCGTGCAGGGCGAGCTCGTGGTGCACAACCTCCGCATGCCCACGACGGGCGGGCACAAGATCTCCGGCGTGAAGGCGGAGTTTGTCCCCGACGAAGACCTCGTGCGGGTGAAGGTGAAGATCACCGCCGCCGCGCAGCCCGGCACCTACAGCGGGCTCATCATCGAACGCTCCAGCGGACTCCCGCGGGGAACCGTCACCGCCCGGGTGCTCGCCCGCCCGTGACCGCCGCCCCCGCCGTGACCGCGTCACCCGGGGAGCTCGTTCGCGCCGTCCTCGATGAGTACGGCCCGATGGCGCGGCGTCGCCTCGACGATTTTCTCTGCGGCCGTGAGCCCCGCCGCGCCCTCTACGACCTCGTGGCGGACTACCCCCAGCGCGGCGGTCGGAGCCTCCGGGCGAGCCTCTGCATGGCGACCGCGCGGGCCTTCGGTGCGGCCCCCGCGGCGGCCCTCGACACGGCCGTCTCCCTCGAGCTGATGCACAACGCCTTCCTCGTCCACGACGACATCGAAGACGAGAGCGAGGAGCGTCGCGGACGGCCCACGCTGCACCTGCTCCACGGCGTTCCGATGGCGGTGAACGCGGGCGACGGGCTCGCGGTGATGGCCCTCCGACCGTTGTTGGAAAACCGCCACACCCTCGGCCCCATCCTCGCGCTGCGGGTGCTCGAAGAGGCCGAGCGCATGGCCCGCGAGTCGGTGGAAGGCCAGGGGATCGAGCTCGCCTGGCGCCGCGACAACACGGTCGATCTTCGCGAGGAGGACTACCTGCAGATGATCCTCAAGAAGACCTGCTGGTACACCACCATCTACCCCGTCCGCGTGGGGGCGCTCATCGGGACGCGCGACGGCGTCGACCTCGAGCGCTTCTTCCGTTACGGCTTCTTCGTCGGGGCGGCCTTTCAGATTCAAGACGACCTGCTCAACCTCGTGGGCGACGCCGAGCGCTACGGCAAGGAGCTCGGCGGCGACCTCTGGGAGGGGAAGCGCACCCTCATGCTCATCCACCTCATGCGGGCCCTCGACCCCGACGAGCGGGAGCGCCTCGCGGCCATCCTCGGTCGCCCCCGCACCGAGCGCTTCGAACCCGACATCCGTTGGATGCGCGAGTCGATGGACCGCCACGGGGTGATCGAGCGCGCCCGCGAGGTGGCCCACGGGCTGGCGGGGGCGGCGATGCACGAGTACGCGGCGGCCTTCGCGGGGCTGCCTGACACGCGCGAGCGGCGCTTCCTCGAAGCCCTCCCGGCGTGGGTCATCGCCCGCACGTAGCGCACACGACGGGTCTTCTCGGCGCGTTGGGGCGCGTGATAGCGTCCGCCTGGTTCCACTCCGGGGTCTTCGCGGAGGCGCTCGGTGGGGACACGAGGTCACGCGCGGCGCGTCGACCCGCGCACTCAATTTCGGCCGGAGACCCACGGATGAAGTGCCCCACCTGCTCGCACGAGAACCTCCCTTCGGTGAAGTACTGCGCGGAGTGCGGCGCTCGCCTCACCCAGCACACCGATGAGCCCGCCCCGCTCGACCTCGCCTCCGAGCGCCGCCAGCTCACGGTGATGTTCTGCGACCTCGTGGACTCCACCCGCCTCTCGGGCGCCCTCGACCCGGAGGATCTCCGCGCCGTCGTCCTCGCCTACCAGGAAGCCTCGGGCAACGTCGTCGCCGCGTACGACGGCCATGTGGCGCAGTACCTCGGCGACGGCATCCTCGTGTACTTCGGCTACCCCGCGGCCCACGAGGACAGCCCCCAGCGCGCCGTCCGCTGCGCCCTCGGCATCATCGAAGCCGTCAACGCCCTCGAGCTCCCGCTCCCGCCGGGCTTCGTCCTGCGCTGCCGCATCGGCGTTCACACGGGGATGGTGGTGGTCGGCGACGTCGGCGGCGGCGCCCGGCGCGAACGGCTCGCGCTGGGGGAGGTTCCCAACATCGCGGCGCGCATCGAGGCTTCGGCCGCGCCGGGCTCGGTGATGATCTCGGGTGACACCCACGCCTTCGTCCAGGGGTACTTCGAGACGCTCGCTGCGGGGCCGCAGCAGTTCAAGGGAATCGCCCGCCCCATCGAGACCTTCCAGGTGCTGAAGGAGGCCGGGCAGCGCAGCCGCTTCGACCTCGAACGCGACGCGGGCCTCGCCCCGATGATCGGCCGCTCGCAGGAGCAGGAGTCCCTGATGGCCGCGTGGA
This sequence comes from Polyangiales bacterium, assembly GCA_044375895.1. Lineage (GTDB taxonomy): Bacteria > Myxococcota_A > Polyangia > Polyangiales > CAISKJ01. The sequence goes on from JBILLV010000276.1 coordinate 7,558, forward strand.
CGGATGCGCGCGGGGGCAAGGGGCGCGTCGCCTGGGTGTCGGGCGAGCCGGGCATCGGCAAGTCGCGCATCATCCAGACGGTGCGCGACGCCATCGCCGCCGAGGCCCACGAGCGCATCGAGCTCGCCACCTCGCCGATGCGCCAGAACACCGTGCTCTTCCCCGTGACCGAGTGGCTCCGCGCCGACCTCGGGCTGCCGGTGAAGGTCGATGCGGCCACGGCCGTCGCCCGCTTCGAAGCCCTCGCGACCGACCTCGGCGCGCCGGCCGAGCGCGTGGTGCCGCTGCTGTCCAACCTGCTCGACGTGACGCAGACGGCCTACGCCCCGCTGGCCCTCTCGCCGCAGGTGCAGCGCGAGCTCACCCTCATGCTCCTCGCGGACGTCTTCCGCCGCCGCGCCGCGACCCGTCCCCTCCTCCTCGTCGTCGAAGACCTCCACTGGGCCGACGCCACCACCATGGACCTCCTCGGTCGCCTCCGCGGCGCCCCTGGTGTGCTGCTGCTGGTGACGTCGCGCCCGACGCTCGTGTGCCCGTGGCGCGGCGACGAGAGCGTGCGGGAGGTGACCCTCGACAAGCTGTCGCGCGAGCGGGTCGCCGAGATGGTCGCGCAGATTCTCCACGGCCGCACGCTCCCCCAGGAGGTTCTCGACCGCGTGCTCGAGCGCACCGACGGCGTCCCCCTCTTCGTCGAGGAGCAGGTGAAGTGGCTGTTGGAGTCGGGCTTCCTGCGGGAGGAGGGCGACGGCTTCGTGCTCGTCGGCGAGCTCCCGGCGCACGCCATCGCGTCGTCGCTCCGCGGCTCGCTCGCCGCCCGCCTCGACCGCCTCGGCCCGGCGCGCGCCATCGCCCAGCAGGCCTCCGTCGTGGGGCGCACGTTCTCGTACGACGTGCTCCGCGCCGTGGCCTACGAAGACGGCCCCGTGCTCCGCCGCGAGCTCCGCACGCTCGTCGACGCCGGGCTCGTGCTCCCCACCGACGGCGTGGACGAGCGCTTCACCTTCAAGCACGCGCTCATCGTCGACGCCGCGTACGACTCGCTCACGCGCGGCAGCAAGCGCGTCCACCACCGGCACCTCGCCGACGCCCTCAAGGCCCGCTTCACCGACACGGTCACCTCGGCCCCCGAGCTCCTCGCCCATCACTACACCGAGGCCCAGGAGTACGCGATCGCCGCCGACTACTGGAAGCAGGCGGGCATGCGGGCGGCGGCCAAGAGCGCCTACCCCGAGTCCGTCGCGTACTTCCAGAAGGGCCTCGCGTGCGTCGAGCGCCTCCCGCCCGGCGCCGCGCGCGACCGCCAGGAGGTCGACCTGCTCATCAACGGCGGCTTCTCCTTCGTGGTGACGCGGGGCTACGGCCACGACGACGTCCGCCGCGTCTACACCCGCGCCCGCGAGCTGGAGCAGGGTCTCACCGACGTGCTCCGCCCCTCGGAGCGCTTCCCCGTCGCGTACGGCGTGTGGCTCTACTACCTGGTGCTGCCGGAGTTTCAGCACGAGCGGGCCCTCGCCCACGAGCTCCGTGCGCTCGCCCAGCACGACGATGCCGCGGCCTTCCGTGTGCTCGTCGGCATCGCGATCGGCTCGGTGGCGTGGCAGGGCGACCTCGACGAGGCCCGGCCCGCCCTCGAAGAGACCATCCGTCTCTACGACCCCGCCGTCCACGGCACCTTCAAAGACCATTTCGGTCAGTGCCCGAAGATGGTCGCGATGTCCAACCTCCCGTGGGTCCTCTGGCTCCAGGGCCACGTGCGGGAGGCCGTCGAAGTGGCGCGGGCGTGCATCGCCCACGCGCGCTCCATCAACCACCCGTACAGCCTCGCGTACGCGCTGGGGTACACCGCGCAGTTTTTCTACTTCTGCGGCGACGCGGCGGAGTCGGAGGCGCACGCCGCCGAGGCCGTGCGCATCTCGGCCGAGCAGGGTTTCCCGACGTGGATGGCGACGGGGCAGATGTACTGCGGCTGGGCCCGCGCCCTCCGCGGCGAGCACGAGCAGGGGCTCACCGACGTGCGCGGCGCCCAGGTGATCTGGGGCTACGTCAACGTCATGCTCAACCAGCCCGTGCGCCTCGGGCTCCTCGCGGAGACGAGCACCATCGCGGGTCGCCACGAGGACGCCCTCCGCACCTACGACGACGCCGTGGCCTTCGCCGAGCGCACGGGGGAGCGCTACTACCTCGCGGACATCCAGCGCCGCCGCGGCGAGCTCCGCGCGTCGCAGGGTGACGCCGCGGGCGCCGAGAGCGACCTCCGCGCCGCCTACGACCTCGCCCGCACGCAGGGGGCCCGCTCGCTCGAGCTGCGCGCCGCCAACGTGCTCGCGCTCCGTCACCGCGACGCCCCGTGGAAGGCGGCCCTCGCGGCGGTGACGGGGTGGTTCCCTACCGACCTCGACACGCCCGACCTCCGCGCGGCGCGGGCCACGCTCGCCCAGCTCGACGCGAGCTGAGGTGCGATGAAGCCGCCGTACCGCACGTTCAACGGCCCTGGCGACCTGCCGCTGGCACCGCCGTTTCGCTCGCTGGGGCTGCACATCGAGTACTACGCGCTGGCGGCCTCGTTCGAGAAGCTCCGCGCCTTCTGCGACCGGTACCTCAACTTCACGGACACGGCGGGCGACCCGGTGCCGCCGTCGGTGGGCCGCTTCGCGCCGCTCACGCCGTACGTCCAGCTCATGATGTGTCGCCACCCGCGGCTGGAGGTCGCCCACGACCGCTACGGGTGGTTCCACCAGAACGAGCTCACCTTCGGCTTCCCCGTCGGGTGGTACGAGCAGCGCCCGTGGGGGTGGTCGCTGGAGCGCTGGGCCTACGTCAACCCTGCCATCTTCCTCGACAACTTCCTCGGCCTCGGCACCGGCCGCGAGGTCGACGGCTGGCCCAAGAAGCCCGCCCGCTTCGAAGAGCGCGACGGCGTGCTCACGATGCACGCGATGGAGGCCGAGCGCGGTGAGGTGCTCCACGAGGAGCCGCTGGTGGAGATCCGCGGCGACGTGCGGGCGACGCCTCCCGAGGTGTGGCGCCAGTGGCAGACGATCCAGCGCGAGGCCCTGGAGACGTACGTCGCGTCGCTGCGCGAGGCCCCCGCAGCGCTGGCCCCGTGGCTCCGCGCGATGGGTTCGCCGTGGGACTACTGGGCGCTCGGGCGCACGGTGATCGACGGGGTGTTCAACACCAACATCGTCACGCTCAAGCAGTTTCGCTCGGTGCAAAACCCGGCGTTCGCGGCCTACCAGGCGCTCATCCGCTCGACGATGCAGATCGACCGCATCCACGGCGCGGGGCTCCTCGGCGAGGCCGCCCAGCGCTGCGGCGACCCGTCGGGGGGCTACCGCATCCGCCTCTGGGAGCACACCACCGACCCCATCGCGGAGATGCTCGGCCTCGCGGTGGAGCGCGTCGACGTCGAGGACGGTCGACGGGTCGCGACGCTGCGCCCGGCCTTCCCCTTCTGGATGACCTCGGACATCACCTACCCCGTCGGCGACGTGCTCTGCTGGCGCGGCGAGCACACCGCCTGGCGCATCGGTGGCGAACCCGACGCCCCCGCGGGCGGCCCCAACCGCTACAACGAGACCCTCGCCGCGTCGGAGCTCAGCCGACCGGGTCCCTTCGTCGGCAGCGATCTCACCGCCCGCGTGCTCCCGCTGCGACTCGACCGGGCCACCGCGACGGCCATGTGTCAGCGGTACTACGGCGTCGACGGCGCGACGGTCGAAGTGCTCGGCGACCACGCGTACCTCCTCTTCTTCCGCGGCGTGATGACCTGCTCGCCCGACACGCCCCTCGAGCTCCGCTGGCACGCCCGCACCACGGCCCTCTTCATCCCCGCCCGCATCGATGACACGGTGGGCTTCGTCGCCCCCTTCGCCTTCGCCACCGACGCGGTCGCGCAGGTGACGCTGCGCGAGCTCGGCGGCTCGGTCGCTGCGCTCGCGAAGGTCACGGGGCAATGGGTCGACGCCGACGACGGGGCGCTGCTGCGGGTGCACACCATGGTCTTCGACGAGCTCTTCGTCGGGGCGGAGGGCCGCGGCGTGGACGTGCTGGAGGTGTCCCGCGCGCCGCTCCCGCAGCCTCCGCGGGCGGCCTCGTACGACCGCGCGTCCGTGACCGCACGCCTGCGTTCGGCAGGCGGCGGCGGGGCCCTCCATGTGTTCGACCTGAAGCAGTACCGCGACGCCCACGAGCCGAGCCGGGCGGCCTTCCAGCGCCTGGAGATCGAGCAGATCACGGTCGCCGGGGCGGAAGAGCCGGTGCTCCTCGGCGACGACGTCGTGGTGCGCATCCGCGACACGCCGACGTGGCCCATCGCGCGGCTGCTGGGGCTGAAGGGAGAGCGGAGCGACGACGCCCCCGAGGTGCTCACCGTGCGGGCCGAGCAGCCGTTTGAAGCGCGGGTGGCGCTCTCGACCGACCGGCCCGTGATGCACCGCGGGGTGTTGTCGGGCTGAGGGCTACGGGAAGTCTCTGACCTCCTGACAAGTTGAGGGAGGAAAGCTCTAGTTTCCAAGTATTTCGTGCGGATCGCCGGTGATCGCAATCGCTCCAATTTCACCGTCGTCG
>JBILLV010000617.1:0-3123 GCA_044375895.1 Polyangiales bacterium
CCGCGGGCGACGGTCCGACGGGCTGCACCATCACCACGCTCCCAGGGGCTCCTGGGGCGGGGTCGTCCCACGCGACGAGCGCTCCCTGCGCGGTGGCGGCGGCGGTGAGCTGGAGCGCCTCATCGCGCCCTTCGGGCTGGTCGCACCCGGTGGTCAACGCGGGCCCGGCGCGGAGGCTGTGCGAGCGTCCGCTCATCGCGTCGTGCGACCACGCCAGCAGCGGCGCCTCGTGGGTCGGACCGGCGAGGAGGAGGGTGAGGTCGCCGCGGTTGCCGGCGCCGAGCGAGGCCGTCCCGCTGGCGGCGCGGTGGTTGACGCGCGCGAGGTGGGCGCTCTGGTCGCGCGCGTCGGTCCAGGCGACCCAGGGGGAGCCGTCGGCGGGCCACGCGGCGGTGACCGACTCGATCGCGGGGATCAGTCCATCGCCCGCGTCGGCCGCGCTCACGACGCCATCGTCGGCGGTGAAGCGCTCGCCGTTCGCGGGGCGCGCGACCCAGGTCACACCCGCGAGGCGACACGTCCCCGTTGGCGGCGGTGCGTCACCCGCGAGGACGGCGTCGGGCTCGGGCGGTCGGGTCGGGACGTCCGCCGCGGCCGACGTGCGATGACACGCGGCGAGCGCGAGGAGAGAGACGAACGCGGGGCGGAGGACCATCGGGGCGACGGACTCTAACGCATCCCACGGGCGGGGCGGCGCCTCCCGGCACCACGACCAGAGCTCCTGAGGCGACGGGGGGCTCTTGCCGCTTTCTTGCCGGGTCAAGGTCGGCCTTGGTATCGGCGAGTTCGACGAAGGAATGAATCGCGGCCGAGTGGACGCCGCGGGGAGAGCTGTGCCATGCGACGAGTGCTTCTCGGGATGATGCTGGTTCCTGCGGTGGTGGGTGGTGGGTACTTCACCGCGGCGGGCGCGCGAACGGCGTCGGCCTCCCCGGTCGAGTCGAGGCCCTCCGGCAAGCTCTCGCACATGTTGGAGGGCGACTTCCTCGCGAGCGCGCCGCACGTCCCCGCGATTCGTCGCAAGGCCTGCCGCGTCGACGCCCCCGGCCTCGGCGAGCGCGCGGTGTACGTCGAAGAGCGTTGGGAGCGAGGCCCTGGACGTCCCTTCGCCCAGCGCCTCCTGGTGCTCTCCGACGTGGGCGAGACCGGCGCGCGGGTGCGCGAGTTCACCTTCTCCGACCCGGGCGCGGTGGCGGGCGCGTGCGACCGCGCCGAGCGCGCCACCGTCACCGCCGCGGACGTGACCGAGCGCGTCGGCTGCGACGTGAGCCTCACGCTCCGGGGCGGGCGCTTCAACGGGCGCATCGAGGGGCGTCGCTGCGAGAGCATCCTCAACGGGGCGACGCATTCGAAGCGGGCGATGGAGGTCGGCGACCGCGACCTCGCGATCCACGACCGCGGCTACAACGAGCACGACACGGTCACGTGGGGCGCTCCCGACGCGATCCGTTACACCCGCCAGTCGCGCTGACCGCGGGCCCGCCGGGCGAGGTCGAGCGCGTGACGACCAGGCCGACTCCGGGGACTGCTATCGCAGCGAGCTGAACACCGCCACCGCGAGCGTCACGATCACCGCCACGCCCAACGCGGGCACCCACCACGGAATCCCAGCTTCCAGCGCTTCGTCCTCGCGCGGTGCGAGCGGCGCGTGCACGGGCGCGGTCGGCGGCGCGAGACCGGGGTCGGTGGGGATGTCCGCGAACGCGCGCGCGACCTCCGCGGGGGACGGCGGCGGGAGCGAGGAAGGGAGCACGGACGGCCGCGACGGCGGCGGGATGGTCGACGGACGGATCACCGGGCGCTGCGTGTAGTACGTCGACTCGACCGCGGAGGGTGAGGCCACCCCATCGAACTCGATCGGCGCGGTCGACGCGCGGACGCGCCCCTTCACCTCAGGAGACGACGGACGCACGTCGGGCCCAGCCACGGGGAGGTAGGTGCCGCGTCGCGCGTGGGTCGGGGCCGCGGCGCGCGCGCCGGGGCGAACCGTGGCTTCGCCGTCATCGCCGGGCGGGTCGTCAGGCAGCGCCGAGAGGTCGAGCAGCGACGTGGCCTCCGACGCGACGATGTGCACCTCCGTCGCCTCGCTCTCGAGCGACGATCGCTTGCCCCGCAGCGTGGAAGACGCCTCGATGGGCAACACGTCGGCGGCCTCGTCGGAGAGGTGGAGCACGTCGTCGGTTCGCTCCTCCGGGCCGTCGAAGGAGCGCGCGTCTCGTCGGGTGCGGGTCACGGTCGCGAGCCCGAGACGCGACGCGCCGAGCTTCATCGCCGTCACAGGCGACGTGAGCTCCAGCGACGTCGGGGCGGCATCGAGCACCATGGGCGTGCGGAGCGTCGAGGTCTCCGCAATGGGCGCAGCCTCCGGCGGCGGTGGCGGTGGCGGTGGCGGCGGTGGCGGTGGCGGCGGTGGCGGTGGCGGAGGCGGTGGCGGTGGCGGTGCCGGCGGAGGCGCGGCCCGGACAGCGACCACGCGCGAGCGCTCGGGCGGAGGCGTAGCGGGCGGAGGCGGGGGGGGCGGAGGCGCAGGAGCGGGCTCCGGGGTCGCGCGGATCTCTTGCGGCGTCCAGGTGGCCGTGCGCACGAGCTCCCGGACGCGCGCGATGCTCTCCGGACGGTCGCTCGGCGCGGGTGCGAGGCACGCGCGCACGATGCCCCAGAGGGAGGCGTGCGCGTCGGGGCGGGAGCGCGCGAGGCGCTCGCACGTCGCGCCGACATCGGCGTGGTAGGCCACGGTGACGCCCGCGAGCACCTCGGCGAGCAGCACGCCCATGCCGTAGACGTCGTCGGCCACCGCGGGCTCTTCCCGCGCCCCAGGCACCACCTCGTTCGGCGCGCTCACCCACGCCGCCCCCCAGTCGTCGAGGCGCGCGACAAACTGAAGCTCCCCCCGCCGCTCGACCCACACGCTCGACGAGCCGCGGCCGCCGTGGACGAGCGCCGTCCCCTCGACGCCGCGGTGGGCCGCCGCGAGGCACTGGGCCACCTGATCGACCAGCGCCCGCACGTCGCGCAAGGGCAACGCCGCGCCGCGCTCGTCGCTCCACGCGCGGAGCACCTTGCCCTCGGGCGGCGCCGTCGCGAGCCACACGGCGCCCCCGTAAACGCCATGGGCACGCAGCG
>JBILLV010000262.1:0-12856 GCA_044375895.1 Polyangiales bacterium
CTCCCGGGTGCCGCGCTCGCGCAGCGCGTGGTGATCAACCCGCCTGGGCCTGGCCGCGTGGTCGTCCGCAATCCGCCGGGGCCCGGCAATGGCGCGGTGGTGGTCAATCCCCCTGGCCCGGGCAACCTCACCGTCGTTCGCAATGCACCGGGTGGCGCCGTGGTGGTCAACCCGCCGGGGCCGGGCAACACCGTCGTGGTGCCCCCTGGCGGCGCGACCACCGTCGTCACCAACCCCCCCGGACCGGGCAACACGACCGCGGTCACGGTGGTCAACCCGCCGGGCCCTGGGAGCACCACCGTGGTCAATCCGCCGGGGCCTGGGCGCGTCGTCGTCCACGACCGGCCGGGGCACCGCCGCGACACCGTCGTCGTCAACCCGCCCGGTCCCGGACGCGTCGTCGTCCGTCGCCGCGGGCGCTAAAGGAACCACCGTGAGAACCGCTTCCTTCCTCTGTCTCCTGGGCGCGCTCGCCGTCGGATGTGGTGACATCGTCAACGACGTCGTCCCGCCGGGTGGGAGCTGCAACGCCCCGATGGCGAGCGTCTGCATCGACTACACGGGCACGGGCTGGCGTACGCCCAACTCGGCGCAGATGACCTGCACGCAGTTTGGCGCGAGCTCGATGACGCCCGTGACGTACGCGTCGGGACGCTGTGCGATCACGTCGCGCGTCGGCCTCTGCCGCCTGCGACCGAGCGACCCCGCGGAGACCTACCAGGCCTTCTACGGCCCTCGCTTCACCGCGCAGACCGCGCAGGCCGCGTGCGTGGGCCTGGGCGGCTCCTTCCAAGGCTCCTGAACCTCACCGTCGTATGACCGAGGCCCGCTACCTCGTCCCAGCCGCCGAGCACCGGGTGGAGGAGGAGGTCCTTCGAAGCCGCTTCATCACCACCGTGGCGCGCGCGACGACGCTCGATGAGGCGCGGGCGCGGGTCGAGCGGCTGCGGCAGGAGTTTCCCGACGCGAACCACCACTGCTGGGCGTGCGTGGCGGGCGCTCCCGGCTCGACCGTGGCCATCGCGATGAGCGACGACGGCGAGCCCCACGGCACCGCGGGCCGACCGATGCTCAACGCGCTGCTGCACGGGCAGATCGGCGAGGTGGTCGCGGTGGTGACGCGCTACTTCGGGGGGACGCTGCTCGGCAAGGGTGGGCTCGTGCGAGCGTACACGTCAGGGGTCACCACGGCGCTCGCGACGCTCCCGACGAAGCTGCGCGTGTCGATGGCGCGGGTCGCGGTGGAGGTGGAGTACGCCCACGTCGACGCGCTGCGGAGGGCGCTCCCCGCGTGGGAGGCCGTGGTGCTGGGGCAGGAATTCTCGAGCACCGTGGGGCATCGCATCGAGCTGCCCGCCGAGCGCGTGGAGGGCTTCGCCGCGGCCCTGCGAGACCTCACCGCGGGCGACGTGCTCTACGACGTCATCGACCGCGATCCGTGACGCGCGCGACGAAGCGACCCATCGCCTCCCAGTAGACCGGGTGCCACGCGAGGTCGTTGTGACCGCGCTCGGGGACGAGCACGAGCTCCTTGTCCGTCGTCGCGAGCGCGCCGTACGCGGTCTGCGCTTCGCTCGCGGGGATGAGCGTGTCGTCGGCGCCGTGGAGGACGAGCGCCGGCGCGGTGCAGCGGCGAAGCTTCGGCAACGGGTCGAACACCGCGCGGTCGGCGGCGGTGATCGCGCCGCGCGGGTCGATGCCACGCCGACGGACGACGCCCTCGACGTCCGCGATGCCGCTCTCGAAGACGTAGCCCACCACGCCGACGCGCGGTGCTTGCAAGAGTTCCGCGGCGCAGGCGCTGCCGAGCGAGCGGCCCATCACGACGATCGGGCGCTCGCCCGCGACCGCGCGCACCGCGTCGAGGGCGAGGTGGCAGTCGGTGAGGCACGCGCGCAGGGTCGGCGTCCCCTCGCTCGCGCCGTAGGCCCGGTAGTCGACGATGGCGAGGTCGACGCCCGCGTCGGCGAAGCGGGCGGCGGGCTCGTCGTAGTGCGACACCACCTCGCCGTTGCCGTGAAAGAGCAGGAGCACCGCGCGCGTCCCCTCGCGGTGGTGCACCCGCGCGTGGAGGCAGACGTCGGGGGCCACCTCGATGCGTAGATCACGCGCGCCAGCGGGGGCGGGCGTGACGTGGGGGGACGGGAAGAAGAGGCTCTCGTTGAAGCGGGGGCTGTCGAAGAGGGAGTCCATCGCGGCGGAGGGTACACCCCGAACGTTCAGGGCGCGTTGGCGTCGAGGCGCTCCCACCACGCGGTCTGGTCGCCCTCGTACACGAGCGTTTCGCCCTGGTGGAAGCGCAGCGCGTAGCGCGCGATGCCGCGGCGATCGCCCACGCGCGACTGGGTCGCCCGCGCCTCCAGGATGAGCGGCTCGCCCGGCCGAGCGAGCGCGTGGAAGCGGGCCGCGTGGATCTTCGCGCCGTAGCCCACCCACCCGTCGCGGTGCCGCAGCCCGAGCACGTAGTACGCGTGGACGAAGCCCATGATCCCGGTCATGTGCACCATCAGCCCACCCGACACGTGGCGCGGGTGGAGCACGGGGTGGGTGCGCTGGGTCCGCGTGATCGGGAGGTCGTCGTGGGTCGGCATCCGCGCCCGCACGAGGCTCTCGGCGAGGTCGACGAGGAGCACCTCGTCGATGAGCTGGCCTTCAGGCGCATAGGGACAGTCCACGACAAAATCTGGGTCGAGGGGCATCGGGGCGGGGACGCTGCCAGAAGCCGAAGCCGCGCGCCGCGAAGAAATTCCCCCGCACCCCTTGAATTCGCTTATGAGAACCATTATCAACATCGCCTGATGTGCCGCAGGGCACGACCCAGGAGACTCGCTTCATGGCCGCACTCCCCGCCTTCCTCCACTCACTTTGACCGAGGACTCCGTGAACGACCTCCTCTCGCGCCGTCGCCTGCTCGCCTCCCTCGCGCTCCTCCCGCTTGCGGCCGTCGCGTGCTCGGAGCCGCCCGCCGACACCTTCGACCGCAACGCGATGCTCGCCGCCCTCGCCGACAACGTGTGCGTCCCGCTCGCCCGCACCGTCGCCGACACCCAGCGCGCCCTCGCGACCGCCGCCGCTGCGTTCGCCGACGCGCCCTCCGCCGCTGGGCTCACGGCCACCCGCGACGCGTGGCGCGCCGCGCGGGGCCCGCTCAAGCGCGCCCAGGCCTTCTTCGCGGGGCCGATGGAGGCGCTGCGGCTCCGCTCGGCGATCGACTGGTTTCCCCCGGACGCAGCCGCGGTGGAGCGCGCCCTCACCGGGACCGACCCCCTCACCGTGATGGCCGTCGACACGCTCGGCGCCAACCAGCGGGGGATGCCCGCGATGGAGTACGTCCTCTTCGCGCCGGGCGACGAGGCCGCGACGCTCGCCGCCTTCACGACGGGCCCCACCGCCGCGCGCCGCCGCGACCTGCTGCGCGCGACGAGCGCCTACGCCGCCACGCACGCCGCGGAGCACGCCGCCGCCTGGGATCGCACCATGGGCGACTACGCCGGCCAGCTCGCCCGCGCGGGCCGCGGAAGCACCACGTTCACCACCACGCGCGCCGCCGTCGACCTCGTGGTCAACCAGCTCATCGCCACCGTCGACAGCGCCGCGTCGATGCGCCTCGGCATCCCCCTCGGCACCAGCACCGGCGGCGTCGCCCAGCCCGACCGCGTCGAGTCGCGGTACAGCGACGCGTCGCTCACGGACATCCGCGCGCTGCTGGAGGGCGTCGACGCGATCTACACCGGCACCCTCGACGGGCGCACGGGCCTCGGCGTGCGCGACCTCGTGCGCTCGCGGAGCACCGCGATCGACGACGTCGTGCGGATGCGCAGCGCCGCCGCGATGAGCGCCCTCGCCGCCATCCCCGGGACGCTCCGCGAGGCCGTCACCCGCGAACCGGCCCGCGTCCAGGCCGCCCTCGACGGCGTCCGCGCGTGGAAGCGCACGCTCCAGGTCGACGTCGCCAACCTCCTCGGCGTCACCGTCACCTTCTCCGACGCCGATGGCGACTGACCGTGCCGCGGGCCTCCTCGGCTCGCTGCGCGCGCGCGCCGCTGCCCCCGTGAGCGCCGCCTCCCTCGGGGCGCTGCGGGTGATCTACGGCGCGACGCTCCTCGCCGCCGTCGTCCGCTTCGCCGCCCGCGGCTGGATCGACGCCCTCTACGTCCGCCCCGCCCACCTCTTCGCGTACTGGGGCTTCGGCTGGGTGCCGCGGCCCGGCGCGACGGGGCTCCACGCGCTCTTCGCGGTGATGGGCGCGGCGGCGGTGGCCGTGGCGCTCGGCTGGCGCGCGCGGGTCGCCCTCGGGGTGTTCGCGCTGTGCTTCACCTGGGTCGAGCTCCTCGACCGCACCAGCTACCTCAACCACTACTACTTCGTGTCGGTGTTCACGGCGCTCCTCGCGCTGCTCCCGGTGTCGGCGCGGTACTCGCTCGACGCCCGCCGCGACCCGTCGCTCGCCCGCGCCACCGTCCCCGCGTGGACGCTCTGGATCCCTCGCGCGCAGCTCGCGATCGTGTACCTCTTCGCGGGCGTGGCGAAGCTCAAGGGCGACTGGCTCCTCCGCGCCGAGCCACTGCGCACGTGGCTCCTCGCGCGCGCCGACGCCCCCGTCGTGGGCCCCCTCCTCGCGACCCCCGCGGCGGCCTACGCCATGAGCTGGGCGGGGACGATCTTCGACCTCACCATCCCGTGGCTCCTGCTCTCGCGCCGGACGCGCGTCCCCGCGTACCTCGCCGTCATCGGCTTCCACGCGGCGACGGGGATGCTCTTCAACATCGGGATGTTCCCGTGGGTGATGGTGGGGGCGACGACGGTCTTCTTCGACCCAGCGTGGCCCGAGCGCTTCTTCCCCTCGCGCGGTGAGCCGACGCCCGCGCGCGCCTCGGCGCTGCCGTCGCGCGCGCTCACCGCGGGGCTCGCGCTGTACTTCGCCGCGCAGCTCCTCCTCCCGCTTCGCATGCACCTCTACCCCGGCGACGCGTGCTGGACGGAGCAGGGCTTCCGCTTCGCGTGGCACGTGATGGTGATGGAGAAGGCCGGCGACGTGCGCTTCCGCGTGACCGACCCGCACAGCGGCCGCGCGTGGGTGGTGGAGCCCGGGGAGTTTCTCTCGCCGACGCAGGCGCGGGTGATGGCCGGGACGCCCGACATGATCCTCACGGCGGCCCACTTCGTCCGCGACGATTTCGCGCGCCGCGGGGTGCCGGGCGCGCGGGTGTACGCCGACGCGTGGGCCTCCCTGCACGGCCGACCCGCGCGACGGCTGGTCGACCCGCGCGTCGACCTCGCCCGCGAGGAGGACTCGCTACGCCCCTACCGCTGGGTGTACCCCGACCCCGCGACCGCGCCCGATCACTGACCCGGCGTGTCCCAACGGAGCGACGCCATCAGCGTGCGGAAGCCGCCCGGGAAGATCCCGTCGGGGAGCCGCGACGCGACGTAGACGTCGTCGAGGATGTTGCGGGCGGAGAGGGCCACGCCGAGCCCCGTGCGGCGGTGCTGGTAGCGGACGGTGACGTCGAGGTTCTGGAAGGCCGCGATCGTGCCCGAGCGGCCGTCTTCGGACTCCTCCACGATGTTCGCGCGGTCGGCGAAATGGGAGGCCGTGTACGACCAGCCCACCTGCGCGCCGAAGCCATACTTCGTGAGCTCGAAGCCCAGCGTCGCGCGGAGCGTGTGCGGCGGCGCGTAGGGGACCACGTTGCCCACGAAATCCCCGCCGGTGAAGCGCGCGTCGACCCAGGTGTAGCGCACGTCGGCGTAGAGCGACCACGGGCGCGCCAGGGCCCTGCCGAGGTCGACGTGGGCCGCGGCCTCGACGCCGAAGCGACGCGTCGCGCCGCCGTTGACGTACTCGCTCGTCACCGCGCCCGAGCCCGAGCCAGGGATGATCTCGTTCTCGAAATCCATGAGGAAGGCCGTCGCCTCGCCGCGGAACCAGTCGCCCCATGCGCCGCGCACGCCGAGCTCGCCGTTCCAGCTCTGCTCGGCCGCGAGCAGGGCGTCGGCGCCGACGCCGGAGATCGCCACGCTCGTGCGGGGCGGGGCCCAGCCGCGGTGAAAGCCCGCGAAGCCCATCACGCTGTCATTGCCGACGTTCACCGTCAGCGCGGGGATCAGCGCCCACGTGCTCGTCGAGCCTTCGACGACGCTGGCCGCGCCGTTGCTCACCCGGAGTTCGCGCAGGGCGGCGTAGCGCTCGACGCGGAGGGCCGGGGTGACGGTGACGTAGCGCCCGATGCGCGCCTCGTCCTGCGCGACGGCGGCGAGCGCGAGGCCCTCCCGCGTCTCGTCGGCGAAGAGGGTGCGGGGGCCGTTGGGGTCTTGCGTGTCGAGGATCACCCGCGGCAGCGCCCGCTCGTACAGCACCCGCGCGCCCACCTCGATCGCGTGGCGGACGGGGCCCGTGCGCGCGCGGACGTACACCCGCGGCTCGACGCCGACGACGCTGTAATGCCGGTCGTTGGCGCGGAAGGTGGGGCGGAAATAGATCGCGCCGCCGGGCTCCTGCCCCGCCGAGCGCTCGTAGTCGACGCCCCCGATGCGCGTCCGCTCGTAGAGCTGACGTCGCCAGTCGCGGTGCGTCGAGTAGGCGTAGGCGAGGGTGCGCATCCGCACGTCGCGGGAGGCGAGAAACTCCCACGTCAGCCCCGCGCCGTGACGCTGCATCTGCATCTCGTCGTCGGGGACGAGGTTCAGCCGCGGGTCGGCGGCAAACTGGGCGCGCGTGAGCCCGAGGTACGTGGTGCGCGAGTCCTCCCGGTAGGCGTTGACGCGCAGCGTGAGCTGGTGGCGCCCGAGCGACGCGCGGAGCTTCGCCCAGAGGTCGGTGACGGTGAAGGGCATCGCGCGGAAGCCGTCGCCGTCACGGTGCGAGGCGCTCACCACGAGCGAGAGGGGGCCGCTGAGGGGGCCGCTCCAACGCGCGACGCCGCCCACCTGGCGCGGCGCCCCGGCGAAGAGGCGCAGCGTCCAGCGGGGAGTGTCCGTGGGCGAAGGGGTCACCTGGTTGAGCACCCCGCCGAGCGTCTGCGGGCCGAAGAGAACCACCCCCGCGCCGCGCGCGATCTCCAGGTGATCCATCCGGTCGATGGGGGCGTTGTAGTAGGCGTCGGGCTCGCCGTAGGGGTTGATGGAGGTCGGCATCCCGTCCTCCAGCAGCACCATGCGGCGCGAGCGGGTGGGGTCGAGGCCGCGGAGCGAGATGTTGAAGCGCAGCCCCACGCCGTCTTCGTCGCGGATGTAGAGGCCGGGGAGCGCGCGCATGGCCTCCTGCGAGGTCTGCGGCTGCATGCGCTCGAGGTCGCGTCGATCGAGGGTGCTGGCAGCTCCCGAGACGCGCTCCAGGCCGCGGCGGTTGGTGCGCACCGTGGCGGTGTCAGGGTCGCCCGCGAACACGTCGCCATCGTCGCGGGCCTGCCCAAACGCGGGCGCGCCGACGAAGAGAAGAGACACGGAGAGAGCGCTCAGGAAACGCATCGGATGAGAGAGGTGGACCCGTCTTGATGTTGAGAGTGATTCTCTTTACAGTCATTGCCCTCGCCCTGAGAACCTGAATCGACCGTCCTTCCCCTCTCTTTCTCGTCCCGATGACTCGTCCCGGCCGTCGCTGGCGACGCACCCTGTTCGCACCGCACGGCACCCTGGGGCTGGTCGTGGGGGCGTTGCTGGCCTTCGTCGCCTTCACGGGCGCACTGGCGGTGTTTCGCCGCGAGATCGACTGGCTCACCACGTCGGCGCTGCGGGTGATCCCACCGACGCGCGCGGGCGAGCGGGTCACGGAGGTGTTCGTCGACCCGAGCACCGGGCGCGTGACGGGCGAGCGCGATGTCGGCATACACCGCAGGGCCGTCGCCAACACGCTCCGGCAGTTGCACGTGCGGCTCCTCCTCGGCGCCGGGGGGCCGCGCCTTCGTGGGCCTCGTGGACGTGCTGCTCGTGGCGGTGGCGCCGCTCGGCTTCGCGCTCTCTCGACGCGATGTCGGGGCCGTGGTGCAGGGCCGTCGCATCATCGCCCGGCAGCACACGCGCCTCGGGTGGTGGTCGATCGCGTTTCACCTGCTCAGCGGTATCTCGGGGGCGGTACTCGGCCTGGAGGTGGTGGCTCCGGCGGCGCTCCCGGCGGGGTCGCGCGCGCGCGCTGTCCTCGCGGCGCAGCGGGCCGTCTCGGGCGCCACGGTGCGCGTGCTCCGCTTCGACGAGCACCTCACCAAGGTGACGGTGTGCCTCGATCACCCGTCCCCCCGATCGCCCAAAGCAAGACGCGCCGCGCTCACCGGAGCAGCGTGACGACCCCCGGGTAGCGTACCCGCTCCGCATGCGTGAGCGCCCCCGAGCGGTTGCTACCCCAGCACACGACGCCCCCGCCGCGTCGCCGCGCGCAGGCGAGGCCGTGCGCCACGACCACCTGCGCGGCGTCGTCGAGGCCGGGTACGCGAGGCCACCCCAGCTCACTCCGAGCCGGGTAGACATGAGCGCGACAAGCAACCCCTCCGGCCGCCAGGAGCGCGCACACGATCTGGTCGTCCCCAACGAGGTCGAGGCGCGCGCCGAGCGCATCGAGCTGCGCCCGCTCTTCGAGCGAGAACATCGCGAGGAGCGACTCGGGGCTCCGTGACGCCGCGGCGATGCCGTCGGCGGACGATGTGAGCGGCGCGCACTCGGGCTCCGGGTAGCGCAGGCCGCGCGGCGACATCCCCCAGCACCACACCTGACCCTGTGCGAGCGCGCAGACCATGCCCTCGTGCGTGACGAGGCGGGTCACCGCGCGCAACGCAGCGATCGGGACGGGGCGGTCTCGCCACACGATCCATGCCTCATCCACGAGGTAGCCCCAGCAGTCGATGCGACCACCGCGCAACGCGCAACCGAGGCCATCGGTTAGGCCGACGGCGGTGACCCCTTCGAGCACGCGGTGCAATCGCAGCGAGGTCTGGGCGATCGGAAGGTCGCGCTCCGGGCGAGCGCCCCGGACGCACCAGAGGCTGTCGTCCGCAGCGACGACGCAAAGGTCGTCACTGCTCAGCGCTACGGCCTTCGCGGCGGGGGCGCCGCCCGAGAGCGCCAGCGCGGTCATCGAACCCCCTTCACGATCAAGCGCACACCGAACCGCGCCCGCCCGACCTCGCACGCACGCAATGTCCGTCGCAACCACTACCTGGGCCGCGTCGGGCAGGGAGAGCGCAGTGACGTCCTCGCAGCGATGATCTCCGAAAGGGCTTACGATTCCGCCGTTACCGCCGCCGTCAGGGCGCCGCCAACCACAGCAGGACACACGCCCCCCGGGATGGAGAGCGCAACGGAGGCCGGAGCCCGCTGCGTGCTCAGCGCTGTCCGCGAGCCCTCGCACCGCGTGAGGTTCGGGAGGGTATTGAAGCGCACCGCGAGCCATGGCAACCCGCCTTCCTTCATCGGGCTCGAACGGTCGATACCGTGCCCAGCCGTCGCGATCGAGCGGACGGACGAACTCCTCCGTCAACCCCAGGCGCGCGGAGTCGCCGAGGTAATACCTGCCCCCTGGCAGCGCGGCGACAATGCCAGCGAGGCCCAACACCTCCGGCGCGACGACGACGTTGGTGCCCCGTCGTTCTGGCTCCCCCGGGATGCGCAGCAAACGGCGACGGTGAGCGTCGTCTTCGAACGCCGCCAGCACCTGCACGCCGCCCGCCAACGAGCTCACACGCTCGATGTACGGGGACGACGGTGGGTCGTCATCAAGACGCGCGCAAGCCCTGACAGCCCCTACCGCGGCGACGGCCGTGACGCCCAGGAGCCACCACCCAGCGCCCCGCGGGGCGGCCGGTCGTGCGGTGTCCGCGAGCGTCGCCTCACGGTAGGGTCCCGCACCCGCCGGTCCAACGTGGGGAGGTGAGGGCTTCGAAGCGTGGTCACCCATGCGTGAAGCGTAGGCCCCGACGCCGCGCGGACACAAGCCGCCGTCGCGCCCGCACCCACGAGCGCCGCCGCGATCAGCCCGTGTAGCAGCACTCCGTCTCCGCGGGGGTGAGCTGCATGACGGGCGGATTCGACTGCGGCGCAGACGCGTCCGTCAACCCCAAGCCGCGCCCTGCCGCGACGCGAGCAGCTCTGTCGCCGCAGCGAGCACGAAGGCGAGGTTCGCCCGCAGACGCACCCCGGTAAACTCCGGGCCGCCGTCGTTGGTGACGAGCAGGTAGCCCATGGCCTCCGCCTGCCCCGCGATGAGCCAGTCAACCGTCGCCCCGCAGTCGTGGCCGTCGCCTCCGGTCACCGTATCCGCTCGGAGCTTCAGGCACTGGAGGCAGCGCCGCTTCTTGAACGCGCGCCAGTCGCCGCGCGTCGGGTAGAGAAGGTGCAGGCGCTTCGCGACGTCGAGGGCGTGCTTCTGATCGAAGGCTTCGACCTCCAGGTGGTTGCTGCTCATGAAGCCCAGCGGGAGGCTCACGTCGAAGCGGTCCCCGCGCTTCTGCGTCATCTGGCGGATCTTCTCGTGGAACACCACCGCCGGCACGACGAGCCGCACCGCGGGAGCCTCACCGCGCAGCGCGTTGGCCCGGTTGATCGTGTTGATCAGGTCGATGCCCGAGTCGCTCCGCGGGTTGTCGCCGAAGATGGTGTTCGTGTCGAACGCGAGCGCTGGGGGCCCTTCCTCCGTCGTCCGCCCCTCCCCCTGCAGGAACGCGACGACCTCCTCCGCGGTCATCCCTCGTCCTTCTCGCCGTGCAGGAGGCCGAGGAACTGCTCGTTCGAGAGCACCTCGACGTAGGGGTGCCCCTCGCGCTTCAGCACCACGACGCCGCCGCCTTGCGTCACGCCGAGCTCCGCACGGACCTCGTCCGAGAGGCGCAAGAGCCCTTCGCTCGACACGTAGCCCCAGGCGCCCCCCTGCATGGGCGGCGACACTGCCCCAAGTTGCAGGTACGCCGCAGCCTCAGAGGTCGGGCGACGTTCGACGACGGGCCCCTCGTCGGTGAGGCGCATCCCATAGAAGTGCGCCCCGGCTTCGAACGCGGGCGAGTGGCTCGTCACGAGGATCTGCTGCGGCCCGACGCCGCTCGCGACGATGTCGCGGAGCATGTCGCGCACACGGAGCTGCATCTCGTAGCGCAGGTTGAGCTCGGGCTCCTCCACGGCGACGATCGCGGAGTTGGCGAGGAGCACGCGGGCGACGAGAGCGGCGATCTGCTGGACGCCAGAGCCCATCGTCTCGATGGGGATGCGGAGGGCGCCGCGCTGCACCGCGAGGATCGCCCGCCCCATCTGGCGGTTGTAGGTGATGACGAAACGGCCGTCGCCGATGATGGGACCGAGGGAGTTCATCGCCCGCTCGAAGAGCTCCCAGCGCTGGAAGACGCCGGGCTCGACCGACTCCTTCGCGTCGTAGAGGGCGAGCAGGAGGTCGTCGGTCACCGTGCGGCGGAGCTTCGTGGCGTCTTCGGCGACGTCAACACCGGCGACACGGCGGAACACGTCGAGGAGGATGAAGCCATGCGCGCGAACGTCAGCTCGCGTCGTAAAGCTGGCACTCACGAGATTCGTAAACGATCGAAAGTTGAACCAGGCGTTAGGCGTGGCTGCATGCGAGAGCAGATGAATTGCAACGCTGCCGTGCTGAGAGCGGAGGACACGGAGGTGAACTCGCTGACTGGCGTACTCCGAGCCCTGCACGCCTGCGCGCACCCAATCGGCTTGCGTGACTTCCACATCGCCGACCAACTCGATGGGCTGCGGCTCACCCAAGTTGAACATCGTGTCACTGATGAAACCGCGCTGTGCCAGCGTGTGCATGTTGACGAGGAATCGCACCCCGACCATCCGGCCTTCTTCGACGAGTCTTGCGGCCGTCGCTTCATGGCCGTCCAGCTCCTCTTGGAGCCCATCCTTCAGCTTCCCCATGCTGCCGACGAGAAAGAAGAACAGGTCGATCGCCTGCAGGAGGTTCGACTTGCCCACGTTGTTCTCGCCGTGGATCACGTCAAAACCGTCGAGCGCGTCGAGCATCACCGCGCGCCGGAAGTTCTTGAAGTGGGTGACCTCGAACCGCGTCAGTCGCATCGCGTCGCGGACGCTACACCGCCACACCCGGCGTGATCAACGAGGCGCATACTGCCCACCTCAGCGCGGACGCAAGCCGCCCGCGCCATCGCCGCGCAACCCGTTGCACCACGCGCGAAGCCCGCTGCGCGACCGACCCTCGCAACCGCCGCACGCTCGCGCGGCCCATCGCGTGCACTCCCTCCCCGCATGCGAACGGCGACGCTCCTCGGGCTGTGGATGGCATCGGTGCTCGGCTGCGGGGTCGCCGCGCCGCCCGCGGGAGAGGACGCGCGCACTGACACCCTCGACGCCGCGGAAGACGCCGCGCCCGCCCTCGACGCGCCTCGCGACGACACCCTCGACGCCTCTGCCGACGTCCCGTCAGAAGCGCTCGCTGACAGCGGCCGCTTCTTCGGCGAGCGGGCCGATCGCCCCCTGACGTGCCCCGCGACCGAGCCGATCGCAGACTCTTACGACTGGGCGCCACCGCGCCTGCAGCCCTCGGCGTGCACGGAGGCAGACATCGACGCCATCCGCGCGCTCTTCATGCGCAGCTCCGTCCAAGTGACCGACCTCCGACGCGCCGTCAGCGCGAGCTGCTACGCCTGCGCGTACACCGCGCCCGACGATGTCACCTGGGGCGCCCTCACCGTGGCCTTGGTCGGACCGGTCCGGTGGTTGGCCAACGAGGCGGGCTGCCTCGTGGGGGCTGGCACCCGCGAGGCGTGCGGGCGCGCGTACAGCAACTACCAACAATGCGCGTACGCAGCCTGCGACGGCTGCGACATCCCCGACCAGTTCAACTGCTACGACGACCCGGCGCTCTTCCAGAGCGGCGGGGCGTGTGCGA
>JBILLV010000263.1:0-12824 GCA_044375895.1 Polyangiales bacterium
ACGCGCGCCCGCTCGTCGACCCACGCCACGAAGATCGCGCTGTGCGTCACGTCGTTGTAGGAGTGGTTGATGAAGAACACCCAGTCCCCCGGCCGGAGCAGCGACGCGTCGGCCCAGCGGTTCCGCCGGTCGCCTTCGAACACCGTCTGCCGCGGGCCCGTCGCGCGGC
The DNA here is from genome assembly GCA_044375895.1 of Polyangiales bacterium. Taxonomy (GTDB): domain Bacteria; phylum Myxococcota_A; class Polyangia; order Polyangiales; genus CAISKJ01. The sequence goes on from JBILLV010000263.1 coordinate 170, forward strand.
GGTAGACGGCGTTGACCCAGGTGTAGCAGGAGCCTCGGGTGACGACCCCGCCGTCGATCATCGCCTTCGCCGCGTCGAGCACGCGGCGAGCGCCCGGCGCGGACTGCGCGGCGGCGCGGGTGAGGGTCGCCATGGGGTTGCTCCAGACGTCGGGCGGCGGCGCCAGAGTAGCGGGCGGCGGGGGCATGGTGGGCGTGGCGCCCTCCTCCCAGACGACCCGCGGCTCGGCGGAGGCGTTTGGCGCGTGCGGGGCCAGCGCAGGCAGTTGAGAGGCGCTGCAGCCGACCGCGGCGAGAAGAGCGAGGGCGAGGCGGGAGGGCTTCACGAGGCGATGGTACGACACGCCGAGGCGCTTCTCGCGCGCGAGGGTGGAAGGTCGTCGCGAACGCCTACGTGAGGAGCGGTAGGAGCAGGGCGGCGGCGTGCTCACCGCTGAGCCAAGCGCCGTGGGCCGTGGCGTATTCCTCCTTCGACGAGCGCAGCGCCTCACCGGCGAAGACGATCCGCCCCGCGACCACCGCGTCGCGCAGGGTCGCGCGCGCCGCCACCCCGCCGCGCGGCGCCGTGTAGGAGTAGGCCCCGAGGCTCAGCGGGTCGACCCCCCAGCGGCTCGTGATGACCTGCCCGGTCCATGACGCTCGCGCGGCTTCTAGGGTGATGCTCAACGCCCCTGCGAGCACGCGCAGGGCCTCACCGCTGACCGCTTCGTCACCCCACGCGTCGCGCGCCAACGCAGCTTCCCCGCCGACGAAGCCCACCACCACGCGCAGCGCGCGGCGATAGAGGAACTTCCACGACACCCCCTCGTCCGTGATCGTGAAGAGCGACGGGTCGGTCTGTCGATCTTCGGGCGGCTCCTGGTCTTCGAGGAAGCTCTCGAACCTTCCGCACACGACGGAGTCCGCGCGCATCGGGAGGAAGATCTTCTTGTAGTTCCCCATCGGGAGGTGCCCGAAGGCCGTCGTGATCCGCTTGGGCAGGGCCGGTTCGAAGGCGATGCGCCCCCGCCGGATCACCTCGGTGGGGACCGCCACGACCACAGCCCGCGCGTAGACGGTCCCGCGATCGGTGGCCACCCGCACGACCGGCCCCGACACGGTCACGCGGCTCACCACGTGCGAGAGGAGCACCGAGAGGCGCTCGGGATGATCATCCACCACCTGCGTCGCGTGCGCCTCGACGATCGCGCCATAGCCCCCCGTGGCCATCTTGTTCGACACCCCATCGGGCGCGGCGTCCTCGGCCTCATCGCCGCCGTCCTCGGGCTCGTCGGCCTCGTCGTGAGCCTCCTCGTCCGCCGCCCAGGCGGTGAAGGTCGCCGGCTCACTGGCCTCGTCGAGCTCTGCGTTGAAGGCCATCGCCAGGCGGGTGAGCCGGTTCGCGAGGAGCTCGCCCGCGCGGCGCGCCGCCTCCCCCGCGGTGGCCTGCTCCCGCTGCTGCTTGAAGTCCGCCCGCAGCGCGACTTCCTGCTCCTGTTTCACCTGCTTGACGGCCAGCGTGTGCAGGAGCTGACCCCGCGCGGGCTCGCCCCCCCGCAGCGTGTCGATCTCACCCTGCGCCGCTGTGACGCGGCGAGTTGCGCCGTTGAAGCGGACGACCCGCAACTGCTCCTGCCGCGGGTTCTCCAGCGGCTTCGAGTTGTTCGTGACCAGCTCCTGCGCGGCTGTGCGTTCCTGCGTGGCCCGCTCCAGGCACGCGCCAGGGAACCCTCCCTGTTGCGCGAGCAGCGCCGCCTGCTGCTCGATCGCCTGCGTGGTCTGCGTCGTGACCCAGACGGCGTTCTCCTGCTGGACCTCGTCCACGGCGCGCTCCAGCAGCCGCCGCAGGACGGCGGCACCGTAGCTCTCGTCGCCGCTCTGGCACTCCGCGGACACCCGTTGCTCCGCGGCCCGCCAGCGATCGTCGTCCTCGTCGATCATCTCGTCTTCGACGGAGACGCGCACCACGCTCACCTGCTGGTGCCAGAACACCCCCTGCCCCAGGGCCGTCGCGACGCCGACGAGGGGGTTGGTCGACGCGTCCTGCAGAAACTGGCACCCCAGGTCGACGTTGAGCCCCCCCCAAGGGACGGTGCGCGCGCGGCCGCCAAGGTAGTCACGCCCCTCGACGATCGCCACCTCGAGCGCGTCGTCCCCCTCGAGGAGGCGCTGCGCCGCCCGGATGCCCGCGAGGCCTCCGCCGATCACCACCACCGGGAGCGCGTCGAAGTAGATCCGCCGCGCCTTCTGGGGAACCTTCGTCCCCTGCACCACCTTCGTGATGCGGATCCGCACGAGGTACGGGCCGCCGGAGAAGGTGAACGCCGTCGGCGCGCCACGCACCCGCTCGGGCACCCCCGAGGTCTCGTGCTCACCGACGGCCTCCGTGACCTGGATGAAGGACCTGGGCGTGCCGTCGAGCGCGTAGATCTGGAGGTCGGCGGCGACGACGTACTGAAAGCCCTCGATCTCCCACTCGACGACGAGCTGCCCGTCGGCGCCGGGCACGATGTGGTAGCGGCCGGAGGCGTCGACCGCGAGGTCATTGTGCGCGTCGGGGTAGCCCACGTGCTCGCGACCGCGCAGGCGGAGGCGGACCACGGAGGCGACTCGCTCGCCGTGCGGGCAGGCCTGCACCACGTCCTCGTCGATGTCAGGGAGCGCCCAGTCCGCGGCACGAACGGTCTTCATGCGCCCTTACCCCTTCCCTTCGAGCCAGGGGCCGCGGCTCGTCGCGGCGGCGGCGATGTCAGCCCACACCGCCGGCCCGACCTCCGCCCACACCCGATGGATGCGGTGGTCTTCGGCGACGCTCGGGTCTTCGAGCAGGGCCCGCACGGCGGGGTGGGCGTCGAAGCCCTCCCCGTGCGTCACCATCGCCACGAAGAACTCCCCCACCGCGAAGGCGTCGCGGATCCCCCAGCGCGCCGCCCGATCCCTTGCGCGCGCGACGCCGTGGACGAGCGACTCGCGGCTCCACGACGCCAGCAGCGCCCGCTCCCGCCGCCTCAGGTGATCTGCGAGGAGGACGTCGAGCCGCGCGCGACGTCGCTGGAGAAACACCTGCATCTGTGCATCGCGGATCGTGAGCAAGGGAGCACCTCGTACGTGGGGGGGCGACTGTAACACCCCCGATCGCCCTCGCGCGTCTGGTGCTCAACCCCCCTGCGCTCGGCGCGCTCCCGCCCGTCGAGCCCGGCGACGGCGGCGTCCCCGAGACGCGCGTCGCCCTCTCCGCGCTGCGCGCGTCCCACGGCGTCGCGTCGCGGCCCGCCCCGACGACGACGGGGCCCTGCGGGTCGGCGGTCGTCTCTGCGCGCGCCGTCGCGACATCCACTTCGGTGGGCGGAAGGTGTTGCACCGGAGGAGGTGCGCTTCGTGCTCCCGCCGCGGCGCAGAGCCACGCGAGGGACTCCTTCGTTGTGCCTTGACGGGGCACCGCGTCGGACGTCTCATCGCCCGCCACCGCGCGGCCGCCTGACGCCGCGGCGGGGCACCCCGCAGAGCCTGCGATGAAACCAGGGAAGAAGCCCGCGACCTCTCCGCCACCCACCGGTCCCCACGAACGCGCCGTGGAGGCCATCCAGGGGCTCTTTCGGCTCGTTCCGCGCGAGGCGGCCGAGTGGCTCTACCAGTCGGCCAGGGGGAAGGAGAAGGTGCGCATCCTCGAGGCGACGTACGTCGAGCAGCCCAGGCGGGGCCCGGCGTACGTAGTGCCAGCGTCGCGACCGCCCCCGCCGCCGCAGACCCCCGACGAGCACCTGTCGCAGACCCTCACCGACCTCCTCGGGCGCGACCTGGAGCGTGAAGCCGAGGCCTCCGGCGGCGCCATCCGGTTCGAGCGGATCTCCATCGACTGGGAGGAGGAGCGGCGGCAGACGCTGCTCAAGGGCGGCTGCGACGTCGAGCTGCGCGTGCGCTACGAGGCGAAGGCGGGCGAGGCCGGGGTGATGCTCCTCGGGTTCATGTTTCCGGCGGCCGGAGACGACGGGGCGGAGATGCCCTGGAGCGTCCTGGAGAAGTCCATCTGGCACATGCAGATGTGGCGCACGCTCGTCGCGAAGGACCACCCCGAGCTCGCGTACAAGATGTGCTTCGCGGAGGTGCCGGTCTACCTCTGGCCGGGGACGGGGCTGAAGGACCCGCAGGAGAACTGCTCGGTGATGAAGGGCGACCCGGAGCTGCCGGGGGTGCTCGGCGCGCTCCTCAGCATGCAGAAGAAGACCGAGGCCGATCGCAAGCGAACCCGCGCGAGCAACCGTCGGCGCCAGCGCTTCCACCAGCGGCTCGACCGCGAGCGGAGGGCCGCCGCCGCGAGGCGCGAGGCGCTCCTGGGCGACGCGGGGATCACCCCCGCGGAGCTCGCCGCGCTCGTCCCCGAGATCGACCTCGACCTCGACCGCATCTCGCTCCAGTTGCAGTACCGCATCGCACGGCTGTGGGACTCACCCGTCGACGCGCTGATCGAGGTGCTCCCGCCGGAGTGCGTCGGCCTCGCGCTCTTCGGCCACCGGGGCGACGGGGTGTCGCTCGAAGACGCGCTCCACCGCTGCGGCTGGTCGCTCCGGCGCGCCCTGCGTGACGCCCCCCCAGCGCGCGCGGCGCGCGCCGTGGACGCGCTCGCCGTGGCGGCCCGCGCGCACCTCGACGACGCCGCGATCGAGCGCACGCTGCGGGCGATGAAGCTGCGCTGACGCCGTCACCGTGAGCGGGCGCTCCAAGTCCGCGCGCAGCCCCTACGGCGTGGGGGTGACGCGCACACACGAGAGCTGCAGCCGGGCGATGGCCGACGCGTAGGCGTCTTCGTCGAAGAGCACGCCGCGCCCGACAGCGCCCGCGGGGCACGGGTTCGTGAACGGGCTACCCCCACCGCCGCCGCGCTGCGGGGTGGTGGCCGTCACGGTGCGGGTCGCCAGCCCCGTCGAGACCGACGCGCACTGAAGGCCGACGCGGTCGACGGCCCCGCCCGCGCGGCCGACGAGCCCCACGACCACGGCGCCCGCGGGGCAGTCGTCGACGTTGTTGCCCGCGGGCCACCCCGGCCCGTTGTACCCGAGCTCCCGCACCGCGCCGAGCGTGCCGTCGGCGCGCAGCGTGGCGCAGCGCGTGGCCAGTCCGTACACGAAGGCCCCCCCGAGCCAGCGGATACGCAGCCCGACCATCACCTCGTTGGCGTTGCAGAGCTGGACGCGGTCGTCGCCGTCGTAGCTGCCCACCCGGGGCGTCGTCTCGTAGCCGCTGGTGGCCAGCGTGAAGGTGATCGCCGTCGCGTCCAGCGTCGCAGGGACGTCGGGCGCGTCAGCCGCGTCGGGTGCATCGGGCGCGTCGGGCGCGTACGGCACGTCGGGGGGCGCGGGCGCGTCGGCCCGATCAGGCGTCACGGGAACGTCGGCGTCGTCGGCAGCGTCGCCGACGTCGGCAGCGTCGGCGTCGTCGGCAGCGTCGCCGACGTCGGCAGCGTCGGCGTCGTCGGCAGCGTCGCGGGCGTCGGGCGCGTCGCGGGCGTCGGGCGCGTCATCGGCGTCGGTCGTGGTCACGTCGGCGTCAGTCGCCGTGGCGCCTTCGTCGAGCGTCGCACCGTCGTCGGGCGCGTCGGCCTGCGCGCCGTCGAGGCCCCCATCGCTCGTCGCGTCGGGCCGGTCGCTCGTCGCGGGCGCCGGAGCATTCATCGGGTGATGGAGCGCGCACGCGCCCACGGAACACAAGACGAGAGCCCAGCGCCGCATGCGGGTGAATCTCGCACGACTTCCTGCGCCCGCGCCAACCCGCTTCGTGAGGCGCTGGTGCGGCGACCCGCCGCCCGCCCCCCCGTGCCGGACGATCGCGGCCTTTGCGTCCAGCCGCCCGCGTGAGGTTGACACCGGTCACGGCGCCTTGACCCGCGCGGGGCGCCAGCGGGATTGCAGGTCGTCGAAGAGGCTGTACGCCACCGGCGTGGCGAGCAGGCTGAGCACCAGCACCAGGGTCTGCCCGCCCATCACCGTGACGGCGATGGTGCGGTGCGTGCCCGAGCCCGCGCCGCGAGAGAAGAGCAGGGGCACCATGCCGGCGACGAAGGCCAGCGTGGTCATCAGGATGGGCCGCAGCCGCTCGGCGTTGGCCCGCAGGATCGCCTCCAGCCGGGGCACGCCCTCGTCCTGGAGCTGCCGCATGCGCTCCACCTGGAGGATGGCGTTCTTCTTCACGATCCCGAAGAGCACCAGCAGCCCGAGGGCTGAGAAGATGTTGAGCGAGTCGCGCGTCACCCACAGCGAGAGCAGCGCGAAGGGCACCGTGAGCGGCAGCGAGAGCAGGATGGTCACGGGGTGCAGCCAGCTCTCGAACTGCGCGGCGAGCACGAGGTACATCAGCACCAGCGAGAGCACCACCGCCCCCGCGAAGGAGACCGCCGCGCGCTCCATCTCGCGCGCGTTGCCCGCCGTCTCGATGTGGTAGCCGGGCTCCATGCGCAGCCCCTCGGCGGCGCGAAGCAGCGCCCGCACCGCGTCCGCCTCGGACACCCCCGGCGCGGTGTTCAGCGAGAGGGTCACCTGCCGCTCGCGCCCCACCCGGCGGATGACCCCGACCCCCTCGCCCGCCCGCACGTCCACGAGCGCGCCGAGCCGCACGCGGGCGCCGTCGTCGGCCCGCACGGTGATCCCTAGGATGCGCGCGGGCTCGCTGCGCCACGCGGGGTCGAGCGCGAGGTGGACGGGCACGGTCTGCCCGTCGTCCTCGAGGGTCGCCAGCCGCGGCGACGCCGTGGCGAGCTGCACCGTCGTGGCCAGGGCCTCCAGCGACACCCCCCGCTCGGCCGCGCGCAGGCGGTCGGGGAGGAGCTGGTGCTCGGGCGTGGGCGGCGCGGTGGAGAGGGTGTGGTCGCTGGTGCCCGGCAGGCGCCTGGCGGCCGCGAGGAGCTGCGTGGCGTAGGCCTGGAGCTTCGCGAGGGAGCGCCCGCGCAGCACGAGCTGCACGTTGGCCGCGTCGGCGCCGCTGCCGCCGAAGTCGCTCACCGCGCCCACGAAGACCTCCAGCGTGGGGAACTGCGCCGCGAGCATGCGCCGCACGTCGGCCATCACCGCCGACTGCGCGCGGGCGCGGTCTCCGGCGGGCACGAGCTGCACGTACACCGACCCCTCGTGCGGCCCGCGCGCCGACGCGTCCCCCTCGGGGCTCCCCGCGCTGGCCACGGTGCGCACGACGCCCGGCTGGGCGCGCACCGCGCGTGACACCCGGTCGATCAGCACGGTGGACTGCGCGAGCGAGGTTCCCGGGGGGGCGCGCAGCGCGATTTCGAAGCGCCCTTCGTCCTCCTGGGGCAGCAGCGTACCGGGCACCGCGCGCCCGAGCGGCACCGCGCTGGCGAGCACGACCAGCAGGCCCGCCACCACCGCGCCCCGGTGCTTCATGGCCCAGCGCAGCGCGCGGAGGTACACCCGCTCCAGCGGGCCCGCGTGGTCGTGGGCGGGCAGCGCGTCGCGCTTCAGCCAGCGCGCGGACAGCATCGGCGTGAGCGAGAAGGCCACCCCGAGCGACACCAGGATCGAGAACGACATGGTGAGCCCGAAGGCGCGAAAGAAGCGTCCGATGATCCCGTCCATGAACGCGACGGGGAGGAACACCGCGACGAGCGAGAGCGTGGTGGCGAGCACCGCGAGGCCGATCTCCCGAGTCGCCGCGAGGGCCGCCTGCGCCGGGTCGAGGTCGCCGGCCCGCAGCGTCCGGGCGATGCTCTCCAGCACCACGATGGCGTCGTCGATCACGATGCCGACGGCGAGGGTGAGCCCGAGCAGGGAGATGGTGTCGAGGTTCAGCCCCGCGGCGCGCATCGCCCCGAACGTGGCCACCACCGAGGTGGGGATCGCCAACGCCGCGATCAGCGTCGCGCGCCCGTCGCGGAGGAACAGCAGCACGGTGAGCGCCGCGAAGAGCGCCCCCAGCAGCAGGTGCTCCCGCACCGCGTGGAGGGAGTTTCGCACGGGGACGCTCTCGTCGCGGACCACCTCCACGCGCACGCCCGCGGGCAGCGACGCGCGCACCTCCGCGAGGCGCTCCTGCACCCGCTCGACGACCGCGACGGTGTTCGCCCCCGAGCGCTTGCGGATCGAGATCAGCACGGCGTCTTCGCCGTCGACGCGCGCGGTCGACGCGGCGGGGGCGGGCCCGTCGACCACGGCGGCGACGTCCCGCACGCGCACGACCGCGCCGCCGCGCCTCCCCACGGGCACCGCGCCCACCGCCGCCGCCGAGTCCACGCGCGCCCGCACCCGCAGCGGGACCTGCCGCGCGCCCTGCTCCAGCGCCCCGGCGGGGGCCTCGACGTTGGCGCCGCCCAGGGCCGCGGCGAGCTCGGCGTGGCTCACGTCGAGGGCGTCCATGCGCGCGAGGTCGGCCTGCACCTGGATGCTCCGCGCGCGTCCGCCCACCACGCTGAGGTCACCCACGCCTTCGACGCCCTCCAGCGCCCGGCGCACGGTGCGCGTGGCCGCGTCGGTGAGCGTGGCCAGCGGCGCGTCGCCGCGCACCGCGAGGGTGAGCACGGGCGCGCCGTTGACGCTGAACGACTCGACCTGCGGGGAGCGCGTCCCCGGCGGCAGGCTGCCGAGCACGCGGCTCACCCGGTCGCGCACCTCCTGGGCGCCCGCGTTGGCGTCGCGGCTGAGCGTGAACTGCACGAACACCACGCTGAGCCCCTCGACGGACTGCGACTCCAGCCGTTCGACCCCCGACAGGGTGCTCAGCGACTCTTCGAGCCGCTCGCTCACCTCGCGCTCCACCAGGGTGGGCGAGGCGCCGGGGAGCGCCGTCGTCACGCTCACCATCGGGAGCTGGAGGTCGGGGTATTTCTCCACGGGCATCCCCGCGAGGCCGACCACGCCGAACACCATGAGCGCCAGCGAGAGCACCCAGGTGAACACCGGACGGCTCACCGACACCTGCGCGAGCCACTGCATCACGGCACCTCCGCGGCGCGCGATCGCAGGGCGGCGAGGTCGCGCTCGATGCGCGCGTCTTCCAGCGCCAGCGCGGCCCGGCGACGTTGCCCCTCGGCGGCGGTGAGCTCCAGGGCCGAGGCCACCCCCGCGGCGAACTCCGCGCGCCGGGCCGAGGCGAGCGCCGTGGCCGCCTCCAGGGACTCCGCCGCCGCGCGAGCCCCCTCCTCCGCGGCCTGCGTGGCGGCGCGGGCCGCGCGGCGCTCCTCGGTCAGGGCCAGGGCCACCTCGCGGCGGCGCGCCTGAATCGCATCGCGCTGCGCCGCGAGGGCCTGGGACTGCGCCAGCGCACCCATCGCGCCGGGCAGGGACCACGACACTTGCACGGACACGTCCCACGTCGCGAGGGCCTGGAGGGTGCTCTGCCCGAAGGCGCGGGGGTTGGGGGCGGCGAGGTCGACGCCGGCCACGACGGCGAGGGCGGGAGCGACCGCGGCGCGTTGAGCCGCGGCGGCGTCGTCGAGGGCGCGGGCCTCCGCGTCGAGGGCGCGCAGCTCGGCGCGGGCGATGGGCGGGGGACGGGCGTCGGGCGCGCCGGGGCTGTGCCGCCACGCGCCGTCGTCGCAGAGAAGGCGCTGGAGGTGAGCGACGGCGAGGTCGCGCTGCTGGTTCAGGGTGACGCGCTCGCGCAGCACGGCCGCGCGCTCGGCGTCGAGCACGCGGAGCTGCGTGGGCGGGAGCGTGCCGGCGTCGACCCGGGCGCGGGCGTCGCGGCGCTGCGCGTCGAGCACCGCGAGGGCGTCGTCGGTGAGCGCGACCGCCACCTCCGCGCGCCGCCACGCGTGCCACGCCGCGCGGGACTCGACCTCGACGGCGTCGCGCGTGGCCTGGGCGTCGAGGGCGCGGGCCTCCACCCGGGCGCCCGCGGCGTCGAGCGCGCGCACCGCGCGCAGCAGGAGGTCGGTGACCGGCACCGTGAGCGACGCCCGCGCGGCGTACTGGTCGAGGAGCTGCGGAAACTCGAAGGACTCCGTCGGCAGCCCCGGGAGCGCGAGGGTGAGGGCGCGGAAGCGCGCGGGCACCGACGAGAGCCGGGTGTAGCGCCCGGAGATCGCGAGGTCGGGCACGAGCCCCCACCGCGCGGCGTCGCGCTCGGACTCCGCGGCGCGCAGCGAGGCCGCCGCGGCCGCGCGCGACGGGCTGCACGCCGCCGCCCGTCGCGCCGCCTCGGACTCACTCAGCGGCTCGGCGAAGGCGGGCGCCGTGGCCAGGATCACCGCAAGCGTCAGCGCCCTCACGGCCGCACCGCCGATCCATCACGCAGCGCCGCCGGGGGATCGCGCACGACCACCCGCCCCGCCTCGAGTCCGTCGGCCACCACCGCCCACCCGTCGCGGCGGTGCGGCACGTGCACCACCCGCGCCTCGGCGCGGCCGTCGCGCACGGTGAAGACCGTCGCCGTGGGGCCGTCGCCGAGCAGCGCGTCGACGGGCACCCGCGCGGCCCGACGCGTCGCGCCCACGCGCCAGCGCACGAGCACGCGCTGCCCGGGCAAGGCCCCCTCGGGCGCCTCGACGGCGGCCTCCACCACCCGACTGCGCGTCGCGGCGTCGAGCGCGGGGGCGCGCCACCGCAGCGAGGCCTCGCGCTCGACGGCCCCCTCGGCGTCGAACCACACCCGCAACCCTTCCATGGGCTGCGCCGCGAGGTGCTGCGGCACCTCCACCCGCACGCGGAGGGTCCTCGCGTCGACGAGCTCCAGCACCGGACGCTCCGGGGAGACCCACTCCCCGGGCTCCACCGCCCGCGCGGCCACGACGCCGTCGAAGGGCGCGCGCAGCACCGCGTCGTCGAGCCCCTGCCGCGACTGCGCCACGGCCACCTCGGCCTGTCGCGCGCTGGCCTGCGCGGCGCGCGCCGCAGCCACGGACGACGCCCACTGCGCGCGGGCGGCGTCGCGGGCGAGGCGCACGCGCACCAGCTCCTGGGCGGAGATCGACCCCACCGCGCGGAGCTGCTCGGTGCGGGTGAAGGCGTCCTCGGCCTGGTCCCACGCGGTGCGGGCGGCCATCACCTCCGGGGCGCGCTCGGGGTCGCGCGGGGCCCGCAGCCGCAGCGCCTCCAGGGCGGCGGCCGCGGCCAGCACCTGTCGTCGCGGGTCCACCTCGCGAAGCCGGAGCAGGACGTCCCCCGCGCGCACGGCGTCGCCGCGCTGCACGGTCACCGACGCCACCCGCCCCGGCGCGAGGACCGAGAGGGCCGCGCGTCGGTCGGCCTGCAGGGTGCCGGGGAGCTCGACATCGTCCGAGAGGTGATCGTCGAGGGCCACGGCGGTTCGCACGGCGATGGGCGCGACCGGGGCGGTGGGCGGCTGGGCGGCGGCGCCACGGCAGGACGCGAGGGCCATCCCGAGGAGCGCGAGGCGGATCGATGGCATGGGGGGGCTCCGTCGCCGCCGGTGGGGGCATGGCGGGCGACGGGCTGGACATAGGGGGGGCGCGGAGGCGGCGCCGGGCGAAGGCGACGAGCGGAGGCCCTGGCCTGACGAGTCGCGCTATGCCGACGACGAGCCGGGGCCCCGCACGCCGAGCGACGAGGCCAGGAGCTGCTCCCGCACGGCGCTCACCCGCTCGCGGGCCACGGGCACCCGCAGGGAGCGGCGGGCGTCGCCGAGCACCAGCCACGCCTCGGCGCCGTCGCGGTCAAACATCCGCACCTCCGCGAGGTTGACGAGCCAGTTGCGGTGCACGCGCACCAGCCGGGGCGCGAGCGACGACTCCACCGCGCTGAGCGACAGGTCGATGTCGTAGCGCCCGCTGGCGTCGTGCACGAAGCACAGCCGCGCCTCCGCCTCGAAGGCCCACACCGTCGCCGTCGGGAGGAAGACCAACGCCTTGCCCTGACGCGCCACCACCCGCTCGGGCGCGGCGCGGTCGGGGGCGCGCGCCCGGGGCGTGAGCCGCGCCACCGCAGCCACGACGCGCGCGGCGGTGAAGGGCTTGAGGAGGTAGTCGGTGACGCCGAGTTCGAAGGCCGCGAGCGCGTGCTGGGCGTGCGCCGTCGCGAGCACCACCTGGGGCGCCTCGGGGAGCCCCCGCCACCCCTTCACGAGCCGCACGCCGGCGTCGGGCGCGTCGCCGGCGAGCTGCACGTCGACGAACGCCGCGTCGAGGTCGAGCGCGCCGTCGCGCACGCACGCCTCGGCCTCGTCGGCGCTGCCCACGGCCGCCACGACCCGCGCGCGGCCGGTGTCGTGCAACAGCTCGACGAGGTAGCGCCGCGCGGGCGCCTCGTCTTCGACCACCAGCACCCGGAGCATCGCGCTCACGCGGCCTCTCTCCCCGGCAGCCGCACGCGCACCACGGTCTCGCCGCCCTCGCGCGCGAGGGTCACCCCGGCGCGGGGATGGGCCAGGGCGAGGCGCTGACGCACGAGGTCGAGGCCTTGCCCGCCGTCGCGGGATTCGCGCACCGGGGCGGGGCCGTCATTGCGCACCTCGACCACGAGGTCGCCCTGCTCGTCGCGCGCGCGCAGCGAGACGGTGCCGCCGCCGTGTCGCCGCAGCGCCCCGTGCTGCACGGCGTTCTCCACCAGCGGCTGGAGCACAAAGCGCGGCACGATGCGCCCGGCGAGGTCGTCCGGCACCGCCAGGCTGACGCGCAGCTGATCGCCGTGCCGCGCCTCGAGCAGCCCGGTGTAGCGCGCGAGCCACGCGACCTCCTCGCCGAGGGGGTGCGTGGGCGCCGCCGCGGGATCCCCGATCTC
>JBILLV010000264.1:0-12820 GCA_044375895.1 Polyangiales bacterium
GGGAGGGTGGTACGGGCTCGATCGGCTCCGCGATCGGAGCGACGAGTACCCGTACCCGAGCGCTTCCGCGCGTACGGTCCGTCATCCGCGTTCCGTCGGCCGTAGCGAGCACCCAACGGGGCGTCGGGCGTTGGGCGTCGGGCGTCGGGCGTCGGACGACGAGCGTCGGACGACGGGCGTCGGGCGTCGGACGCCGAGCGGCGGTTTCCCGTGACGGTGTCTGAAAGTACGCGCGACACCGAAAGTCCTCTCCGCGGCCCGGCGCTCGATCGGTAGGATTAGCGCCATGCGCCTCCCCTTCCTCCTCGCGCTCCTCCCGCTTGCCGTGGCGGCGTGCGACAGCGACCCGCAGCCCGGAGCGCCCGACGCGACACCCGACGCCCCGCCCCAGGACGTCGCCAGCGACACCGCGCCCGATCTCGCAACGGCGCCCGACGTGGCCGCCGACGCCGCGCCCGACGCCCCCGCGCCGATGGACGCCGCGCCGATGGACGCCGCGCCGATGGACGCCGCGCCCGACGCTCCCGCTCCGCCCGACGCCGCGCCCGACGCTCCCACTCCGCTCGACGCCGCGCCCGACGCCCCCGCTCCGCCCGACGTCGCCCCCGACGTCGCCCCCGACGTCGCCCCCGACGTCGCCCCCGACGTCCCCGCGTTCGACCCCGCGGCGGATCACGCGGCGCTCACCGCGGGCGTGCGCACCATCAACCTCGGGAGCTCGCTCGCCTCCGCGCTCGTGGTGCACGGCGAGACGGCCTTCCCGGTGGTGTACGACGCCAACCACACCACCTTCATCGCGGCCGCGCGGGCGGGGATGGGGCGCGTGATCGAGTTCGGTCACGAGGGGCTCATGTACAACCCGCGCAACCCCACCGACGACCGCGGCGCCCTCACGCTCAACGCCGCCCGCTGGCTCGCGCGCGGGGCCGCCGCGCCGGTGGTGGGCCTGGAGTCGACGCAGGCCGAGCTGCGCGACTTCCTCACCGCCAACGGCTTCACCGTGCGGGCCGCGACCGTGGCCGACCTCCCCGCCGTCAACGTCTTCGTCGCCGACGCGGGGCGCACCCGCACGCCGACCGACGCGATGCGCCTCACCGCGTGGGTGCAGTCGGGCGGCGGGCTCATGATGGGCGGCCACGCCTGGTACTGGGGCTACTCCAACGACAACGCCGCGGTGAACTTCCCCGGCAACCAGGTGCTCGGCCCCCTCGGCCTCACCATCTCGTCCGAGCCCGACGCCACCAACAACACCGCCGTCCCCGTGCGCGCGCCCACCGAGCTCGATCACGCGCTGCGGGCGCTCGAACGCGTGCGTCTCCACACCGCGGGGACGCGCCCCCTCGTGCTGGCCGACCAGGTGGTCGCGAGCAACGTCGTGCGCCGCGGCGTGCGCGTGATGGACATCGCGTCGGCCTACATGACCGGCGTCCGCGCGGTGCGCCGTGGTCTGCCCGACGTCGTCCCCACGGAGGCGTCGCCCGTTCGTCCGGCGACGCAGCCCATCCCGGCGCTGACGGTCACCATCGACACGCGGCTCGCGCTCGGGCTCCCGCCCGCGGAGGTGACCGCGCACCCCGCCGCCAACGACTTCCCCGGCGCTGTTCCCACGGCCGCGGCGCCGGTCACCGTGACGCGGATGATCGACGCCACCTACGGAGGCCGCACCAACCGCCTCGGCGGCAACAGCGACCGCCCCGTGTGGCGCTCCACGGGGCTCTACGCGGCGCCGGGCGCGCGCGTGACGGTGACCGTCCCGTCGGGCGCCACGGGCGCGGGGCTCACGGCCCTCATCGGCTCGTGGACCGACGACAACTTCAGCACCGACGCCTGGTCGCGGATGCCCGTGGTGACGCGGTCGTACCCGCTGCAATCCGCGAGCACCTCCATCGCGAGCGCGTTCGGCGGGCTCGTGTACGTGCGGGTGCCGCCGGGCGCGTCCGCGGGGACGATCGCGGTCACCGTCGCGGGCGCCGTGGCCGCGCCGCGCTACGTGCAGGGCGTCACCACGCTCGACGAGTGGCGCAACACGCAGCGGACGCTCCCGGGCCTCTACGCCGAGCTCGAGTCGAACAAGCTCGTGCTGACGGTCCCTTCGTCGATCGTTCGCACGCTCGACGACCCCTCCGCGGTGACGGCGTACTGGGACCGGGTGATGGACGCCGACGCCGACCTCGCGGCCATCGACCGCAACCGCGCCCGCGCTGAGCGCATCGTGTTCGACCGGCAGATCGTCGCCGGGTACATGCACGCGGGCTACCCCATCATGGCCTTCACCCCGCAGGCGCGGGAGTCGCTCGACCTCGCCACGCTGCGGACGACGGGCAACTGGGGCTTCTTCCACGAGCTCGGGCACAACCACCAGTTTGCCGACTGGTCGTGGTCGGGCACCGGGGAGAACACCGTCAACATCTGGTCGGTGTACGTGATGGAGAACGTCGTGGGCCTCGCGCCGCGCACCGGTCACCCCGCCGTCACCGCCACCGAGCGCACCAACCGCGTCAACGCGTACATCGCCGGCGGCCGTAACTTCGCCCGCGACTGGAGCGTGTGGACGGGCCTGGAGACCTTCCTCCAGCTCCAGCAGGGCTTCGGGTGGAGCCTCTTCACCACGCTCAACCGCGAGTACATGGCGCTCCCGGAGGCGATGCGGCCCACCACGGAGTCGGCGCGCATCAACGGGTGGGTCACCCGCTCGTGCCGCGTGGCCAACCGCAACCTCGCCCCCTTCTACACGTCGTGGGCCTTCCCGCTCACCGACGCCGCCCGGACGGCCTGCGCGGCCTATCCCGCCTGGGCCGAGAACCCCATGCGCTGAACGTCCTTCACGCCGCGAGCGGGTGCAGGCCTGCTGCGCGCCGAGGCTCGGTCGGGGTGCCGTCGCGTGTGTTGCTCACTCCCGTCTTGCGGTAGCTTCGCCGCCACGATGGCCACGACGCGAGCGACCAGGTCTCCTCTTCATGCGGTTCTCTTTGTCTCCTCGGTGCTCGCCTGCAACGCGCGCGGGGCGACGAGCAGCGGTGACTTCGACGGGGCCGTCGGCGACGACGCGGCGCCCGACCTGCCGACCGCGCCCGACCTGCCGATGGTGCCCGACCTCCCGATGGCGCCCGACCTCCCGACTCCGCCCGACCTCCCGATCACGCCCGACGTCCCGGCATCGGCGTGCGCGTCGCGTGTGCCCACGGCGGAGTTCTGTGGGAGGGCCAACGGCTCGTGCAACTTCGCGCCCCCGCCGCTCGTCGCCTGCGACTCCGGGGCACCCTACAGCTTCTATGGCGACGACTACTGCGCGGCGGCTGCGACGCTCCTGATCGCGTGCACCGAGTGGGACATGGTGTGTCTCCGCAGCGCGGCCATGATCACCGATGAGGTGGTGCGCCCCTTCGCAGGTCGCCGCGTGCGTTCGCTCGTGGTGCTGTTCGAGAATGCGAGCCGCGGGGCGCCGACGGTGAGCCAGTGCGCCGGGTGGCGTTCGCGCACCTTCCCGAGCGTGCCGACCTACCTCACGACGGCGTCGCAGCTCGGGGCCAGCTTTCCCGTCATGGCGTCGCCGACCTTCGCCGTCGTCGATGGGCGCGGTCGCCTGACCCATCTGCTGCCCGGGTACGAGAGAATGTCGCTGACGACGGCGCTCGAGGCTGCGCTGCGCGACGCGCCGTAGCGCCCGTCGGCCTACGCAAACTCCTGCACGAGCGCGAGGACGATCGAACCCGGGTCGAGCCGCGCGTCGGGCGTCGCCAGCAGCTTCGCCAGCGTCGCGAGGGCGCGGCGCGTCGTGGCCTGCCCCGTCGCGTAGCGCTGCATCCCCGCGTAGGCGCCGGTGAGCGCGAGCGTCGTGAGGATGTCCGTCACCGACAGCCCCTCCATCAGCCCCCAGTACACGTGAATCGCCAGCGTGAACGACGCCGGGTCGGACTGGGCGAGCAGCGCGATGAGGCAGCGCTCGCGCTCCTTCGGGGGCATCGTGGCCGGGTCGTAGAGGTGGCCGATGACCCAGTGGACGTAGCCCGCCGCCGGAGGGAACGCGTTGGCCACCGAGTTGCGCCCGGAGGCCAGCATGACCTCGGCGACGTAGTCCGCGCGGAGCTTCGCCACCTGGGCGTCGCTGAGAATCAGGGTGATGTCTGCGCTCATGAGGTGGGCTCCCGGCGGGGGTAGACGAGGGCGTCGAAGAGGCTCTGCGTCTGCGCCCCGGTGAAGTCGATGGTGGCCCCGTTGAACCACCGGGCGTCGTCGCCCGCGAGCACCGCGACGAAGCGAGCCACCTCTTCGAGCGTGCTCATCCGCCCCGCGGGGATGATGCGCGGGAGCACGTCGCGCAGCGCGTTGCCGGCCTCCCCCGAGAAGGTGGTGCCCATCGCGGCCGTGACGACCGCGCCAAACTTCAGCAGGTTGACGCGGTGCCCGAGGGGGCCGAGCTCGTAGGCGAGGTGGCGGACGTACACCTCCAGCGCGGCCTTGGTCGCCGTGATGAGGCCGCCGTTGCGCACCAGCGAGTCGACCAGCGGGTTGGACAGACCGAGCACCTGCGCCTCGGGGGCGAGCAGGTCGCGCCGCATCAGCTCCTGCGTCCAGTACACGAAGGAGTGGGCCATCGAGTCGAAGGTCTTCGCCACCTGGGCGGCCGACACCTGCGCCTCGGCCGGGCGGGCGATCGAGCCGAGCGAGGCGTTGGCCAGCGAGTGGACGAAGAGCTTCACGCTCCGCGGGCCGGCTGCCGCCAGCAGCGCCTCGGCGCCTGCGACGGCGCCCGCGTGGGTGCCCGCGTCGCCCTGCGCCATCACCGCGCGTCGCCCCAGCGCCTCGACGTCGGCCACCACCGCGCGGGCCTCATCTGGGTGGAAGCCCCGATGCATCCCGAAGATGTCGAGCCCCGGCCGTCGCGCCACCTCGCGTGCCACGGCGGCCCCCGTCCCCACCGATGCGCCTAGAATCACCGCCCAGTGCCGCGTCATCTCGTCCGGGCCGTGTCATGGCGGGATCGCGTCGCGGTGTCAAGCAGCCGCTGGACACTCGCCACCACCTCCGCGTGGAGGGCGTCGATCGTCTCGCGGTCGCGGCCGACCCCGGGGGCGAGGTGCGCGGTGAAGGGTGCGCCGAGGTGCTGCACCACCTTCACCGGGAAGGGCGGCGAGAGCGGCCAGAGCCCCAGCGGCCCGACGCCGAGCCACACCGGGATGCCGTGCGGCGCGCCCAGGCGACGCCCCGTCGCGTCGCCGTTGTTGAGCCCGAGGTAGGTGTCGTCCACGCCCGACGACGCCGCGGGGACGATCGGGAGCCCGTGGCGCATCGCGAGTTCGAGGTAGCCGCGGCGACGGCCCCAGTCGACCTGGTAGCGGGTGCGGGAGCTGCGGCAACCCTCGCGCGTGCCGCCGGGCGTGACGACGAGGTGATCGCCGCGGGCGAGGGCGTCGCGCACGGTGTCGTCGTCGCCGGTAAGGAAGTCGACACCTTCGACGAAGGCCCGCAGCACCGCGTTGTGCTTGAAGCCTTCGTGGATGAAGGCCCGCGGGAAGCGCCCCGTCCGCTCGTGGAGGTACGACTGGAGCATGCAGAGGTCGTGGGCGACGGGACGACCGTGGTACCCGACGATGAGGGCGGGCCGCGGCGCGTCGAGCCAGTGCGAGCCGACGACCTCGTAGCGGTGCCAGCGGCGCATCGCTCCCCAGTAGGTGAGCCACGCGGCCCGCGCCGCCCGCGCCCCGCGCGACCGCTCGCTCACGGCGCCACCCGGTAGAGCGCCGCGCCGTAGGCCATCCCCGCGCCGACCCCCACGAGGAGCAGCGTGTCACCGGGGCGAACGTCGCGCGTGCGGTAGAGCCGGTCGAGGCTCACGGGGATGGAGGCCGCTCCGACGCTGCCGATCTCGGCGACGACGGGG
This sequence comes from Polyangiales bacterium, assembly GCA_044375895.1. GTDB lineage: Bacteria > Myxococcota_A > Polyangia > Polyangiales > CAISKJ01. The sequence continues at coordinate 5,882 of JBILLV010000264.1, forward strand.
ACGATCTTCGACGGGGCGACGCCGAGGTGGGCGGCGATCTTGTCGAGCATGCGGCCGTTGGGCTGGTGCGGAACCACCCAGGTCACGTCGTCGAGCGTGAGGCCCGCTTCACGGAGCACGTGCTCAGCGCTGGCGCGGAGGGCCTCGTTGGCGAGCTGCGTGAGCTCGTCGTGCGAGGCCGTGAACTCGATGCGCGCGGGCGGTGGGGTGAGCCCGGGGTGGCGGAGGGTCACGCTGCCGCGGAGGGATCCCCGGTTGCGCAGGTGCGATGCCAGCACGCCCTCGCCGGGGCGGGCGGGGCCGAGCACCACGGCGGCGGCGGCGTCGGCGAGGACGAGGTAGGGCCGCGGGTCGTCGGGCGAGAGGAAGGGGGAGAGCGTCTCGACGACCACCACCGCGCAGGGGCCGAGGCCCGTCGCCACCGAGCGGGCGGCGACGTCGAAGGCCGAGAGGAAGCCCATGCACGCGTTGTTGACGTCGAACGCGTCGCAGGTGTCGTCGAGGCCCATCGCCTCGCACAGCGCGTTGGCGTTGGCCGGGATGAGCATGTCGCCGCCCGTGGAGGTGACGAAGATCACGCGGCGCAGCGCGGCGGCGTCGAGGCCCGCGCGGGCGAGAGCGTCGCGGAGGACGGCGGCGCCGAGGTCGGTGGCGCGGTCGCCGGGGGTGATCCAGTGGCGCGAGCGGATGCCCGTCTTGCGCTCGATGTCGGCGGCGTCGCGGCCGGGGAGGGCGGCGACGAGGGAGGCGGTGCTGCGCGGGTCGCCGGGGAGGCGCGAGGCGGTGGCGAGGATGCGGGCGGCGATCACGGGTCTTCGGCGCCGATCTCGTCGCGGTCGACGGCGGGGAGGCTGAGGTGCTCCCAGGCGGCGGTGATGTCGCGGATCACCTTCTCGACCTTGGGGGAGGCGTCGCGGGCGATCTGCTCGCCGTTGCCGAAGTCCCAGGGCATCACGGCGGTGGGGTCGGCGTCGTAGGTGACGTCGGCGAGGTGCGCGTCGCGGCTGCCCGCGGAGTGCATGAGGATGAGCATCGAGCGCACCATGTCGGAGAGGCGCCCGAGGGGGTTGAGCTCGTGGAGGATGCGCCCGCCCCAGCGCTCGGGCAGCAGGGGTTGTGGCACCGACGACATCGGCGCGGGCTGCGACACGACGTTGGAGGCGATGACGAGGTCGGCCCCCTCCTGCGCGACGACGTCCTCGGGGACGTTGTTGATGATCCCGCCGTCGACGAGGCGGTAGCCCTTGCTGGTGACGGGGCTGAAGGTGAGCGGGAAGGCGCCGCTGGCCCGGACGCCGCGGCCGATGGTTCCTCCCTTGATGGCGCGTTGGGTGCCGGTGGCGACGTCGGTGGCGACGGGGAAGAAGGGGACGTCGAGGTCTTCGAGCTCGCGGCCGCCGAGGTCGTTGTCGACGAGGCGCGACACCGAGCGCGACGAGATGAAGCCCTGCGCCACGGCGAGGCGGAGCGCGTTGGCGCGGCGGAGGAGCAGGGCCGCGCCGTCTTCACCGAGCGCGCACCAGTAGGCGCCCACCACCGCGCCGAAGCTGCACCCGGCCACGATGTCGATGGGCACCTGGGCGGCGGTGATCGCGCGGAGGAGCGTGAGGTGCGCGTAGCCCCACGCGCCGCCGCCGCCGAGGGCCACGCCGACGCGGCGGTTGGAGACGGCGCGGGCGAGCCGTCCCACGCTCGCGGCCTCGTGGAAGGGGAGGTCGGCGAGGCGAACGTCGGCGCGCCGCGCGAGGCGTTCGAGGTCGAGCCGGATGCGCACCGTCCCCGCGGGAAACGACGCCATCGAGGAGGACGCGGCGGCGTGCGGCGCGCCGAGGAGGGCCGCGTGCAGCACGCCCACGTCGCCGAGGACGGCGGTGCGGCTCGACGTGTTGGGGTCGCGGGAGACGTACACGGCCCGGTCGACCCGGTGGGCGAGGGAGGCGATGAGCGCGTCGCCGCGGTTGCCGACGTCGAGGAAGACGTAGTCGAAGCGGGCGCCGTGCTCGGCGAGGAGCTCGGTGAGCCGCGCGCCGGCGTTGGTGTCGTCGGTGGGGACGGTCGCTCGCAGCACGCGGGGGCCGACGCGGGCGACGCTCGTGGCGCCGTCGCCCTCGGGGGCGAAGCCCACCAGGAGGACGTGGTCGTGGTGGTGCGACGCGAGCCAGTCGGCGACAAGCGCGCTGAGCGGTCCGACGGGGGTGCCAGGTTCGCCGAGGAAGAGCCGCGTCTCGGAGGGGCGGGCGTGTTCGATGGGGGCGGCGAGGGCGCCGGCGGGGGCTTCGGCGCGGCCGCGGCGGTGCGTCTGCGACTGGGCGAGGAGGCGACGGTACGTGTCCGAACGAACGCGCGCCACGCGCACCGGCCCGATCGCGGTGACGGTGGTCGGCTGCTGGCCCCCGTACACCAGCGCGACGTCGCCGAAGACGTCCCCGGGGTGGAGCGTGTCGACCACGACGGGGGCCGTGCCTTCGCCGAGGGAGACGGTGACCTGGAGCGAGCCGGAGACGACGAAGAAGAAGCCGGGGGCCGCTTCGCCCTGGCGCAGCGCGACGTCCCCGGGGCGGAGGGCGGCGATGTCGGCCACCTCGCACAGCTCACCGAGCGAGCGCGGGCTGAAGTGCTTCGAGAGGGCCGAGCGACGGAGGCCGGCGAGCACCTCGGGTTCGAGCGAACGCAGCTCGCCGAGGTCTTCGACGAGCTGCGCGAGGGCGGGGATCTCCGCGGTGAGGCGCTGGAAGCGGTCGCGCGGGAGGCGCAGGAGGCGGGCGGCCGTGACGCTGCGGGCGCCGACGGTGGAGGGGCCCTGGGCGAAGAGGGTGGCCTCGCCGAAGACGCTCCCCGCGGTGGCGGTGCGGGAGAGGGGGACGGCGCCGGTGCGGGCGTTGAGCGCGACGCTCACCTCGCCGCGCACGACGAGGCAGAGGCCCGGCTCGGGGAGCGGGACGCCGATGCGCCAGAGCACCTCCGAGGGGCGCAGCTCGCGCTCGATCATCGCGGCGGCGACGGTGAGCCGCTCGGTGTCGGTGAGGCGGCTGAAGGCGGGGCTCTGGGCGAGGATTTTGAGGTCGTGTTCGGCGGGCATTGGGCGCGTCCCCGGAGGTGGCGCGGCAAGCGACCACGGGGGACGGGCGGCCGTCAAGCGCGGCGCCCGTCGGAACGGGCAAGCGCACCAAATGGGGCTTGATTTCTCGTGCGTTGCGCGCTCTTGCTCGCCCGTGACCTCCCCGCGCCCCCCTTCGCTCGCCGTCTCCTTCGCCTGGATCATCGCCGCCTACGTCGTCGCCTCGCTCGTCGCGTGGGCCACGGTGGTGTGGCTCGTCCCCGTGGCGCCGCTCTGGCAACGGGTGGCGGCGGCGGACGCGGCGGCGACGGTGGCGGTGTTCGCGTTCAGCGTCGTGCTCAACAACTCCAGCGCCTATGACGCCTACTGGAGCGTCGCGCCGATGGCCATCGCCCCGGCGCTGGCCGCGCTCGTCCCGGGAGCCACGGCGCCCTTCGCGCGGCGGGCGCTGGTGGTGACGCTGGTGCTCGCGTGGGGGGCGCGGCTCACCTACAACTGGGCGCGGGGCTGGACGGGCCTCGCCCACGAGGACTGGCGCTACGTCGATCTGCGCGCGAAGACCGGTCGCGCGTACTGGCTGGTGAGCTTCTTCGGGCTCCATTTCTTCCCGACGGTGCTGGTGTTCCTCGGGTGCCTCGCGCTCTTCCCCGCGCTGGTGACGGGCGATGCGCCGTTGGGGGTGCTCGACGGGGTGGGCCTCGTGGTCACCGCCGGGGCGATCGTCATCGAGGCCGTGGCCGACGCGCAGTTGCGCACGTTTCGACAGACCGCGAAGCCCGGGGAGATCATGGCGAGCGGGCTCTGGGCGTACAGCCGGCACCCCAACTACTTCGGCGAGATGATGTTCTGGTGGGGGCTGTTCGCCTTCGCGCTGGCGGCCGATGGGGGCGCGTGGCGGACGGGCGTCGGGGCGCTGGCCATCACCGCGCTGTTCGTGTTCGTGAGCGTGCCGATGCTCGACCGACGTTCGCTGGCCCGACGACCCGAGTACGCCGCCCACATCAAGCGCGTGTCGGCGATCGTCCCGTGGCCGCAGTGAGGCGTTGGGGGAGCGGCGCAAACGCGGTCGTTCGCTGGTAGGTCGGCGCGGGCTGGGCGACGACCACGGGGCGGGCTGTCGCCGCGCATTGGGGGTTGAATCCCCGACGCTTCACGCGTTGGAATCGCCCCGATGCAACACCCCGCGCAGGCCCCACGCGACCCTGGTCCGCCGCGCCTTGCCTACGGCCGCTGGCCCTCCTCCCTCGCGTCGGTGGTGCTGGCGGGCGGGGTGTTTGTGCTCGCTGGGCGCGGGCGAGCGGCTGCTCCCGTGGCGCCGCCACCGCCGTCGCCCGGGGTGGTTCGCGCGGTGGGGTACCTCACCGATGCGAGCTGCGCGTGGGGGCTCACCTCCGACGCGCGCTGCGAGGTCGATGTCGATCCCGTTCCGCCGCGCGGGAGGCTCAACTGCCGCATCACGATCCGCTGCGGGGGGAGGCTGCTCTACGGCGGGCAAGGGCAGGGGTACGTCCATTGTCACTTCGTCGGCGCCGTGCCCAACGACGCCATTGACGCCATGACCACCGAGCGCGACGGCGACCCCGCCCTCACCTGGAACGGCGCCCACGGCACCGCCGTCCTCGACGTCGGCACCGCGACCTCGCCCAACCGCTGCGTGGTGACGGCCCGATGAGCCTCCGCGCCGAACTCCCCGCCCACACGGCCCGCGCCCGTCGTCGCGTCGCGTGGTGGTGCGCGGCGATCCTCGCGGTGCACGGTGTCGCCGCGGTGGCGTTGCTCGCGGCTGTGGCGTTCGTCGGCCGGCGGCCCGTCGGGGTGCTGGAGGTCGCGGCCCTCGTCACGCTCACCCTCGCGCTGACGCGGGTGCTGCGCTCGTTTGACCCGCTGACGACGTCGTCGCGCACGTCGGGGACGGTGTGCACGGCCACCGCGGAGCCCGAGCTGTTCGCGGTGGTGGCGTCGCTCGCGCGCGGCGTCGGCGTGGCGGCCCCGCGGCGCGTGCTGCTCGACCCGGGCGTCACCGCGCACGTCACCTTCGACCTCGCGGGCCGCGCCAACGACCTCACGCTCGGCCTCGGGCTCGTCCACGCGCTCACCCGCAGCGAGCTGGAGGCCGTCATCGCCCACGAGCTCCGTCACGTCGCCGACGATCGGTCGCTCGTCTGGCGCCTCGCCCACGCGGTGATGTCGATCCCCACGCGGCGGCTGCTCGGAGACGCGCGCGGGCCGTCGCAGCTCAGCGCGGCCGTCCTCGGGTGGTGCTTCAGCGGCTTCTTCCGGGCGTACGTCGCGCTGCGGCGGCAGGGCGAGCTCGAAGCCGACGCAGCGGCGGTGGCGGCCCGCGGGAGCGACGCGATCGTCCACGCGCTCGTTCGCATGGAGGTGGCCACCGAGGCCCTCGCCCTCGCGATGGAGGAGGCGTTTCTGCTCGCCGGCGAAGGGGTGTTCACCGACGACCTGTACGTCCATCAGGAGGCGGCGGCGGGGTGGTTGCGCGTTCGTCTGGGGCGGCCGACGTGGGGCGTGGCCCCGGCGCTGGCGGAGAGCCCCGCGCGGCGCGTGCTGGCGTTTCGCGCGGCGCCGCTCTCCCCCGCGTGGGTGTGGCGCGAGCACCCGGAGCCCTTCGAACGCGAACGGGTCGCCAAGGACCCCTACGTGCGCGCTCCCCTCGACGACCGCCCCGCGTGGTCGCTCTTCGCTCGCCCCGAGGCGCTGCGCATGTGGGCGACGGAGCACTGGTGGCGACAGACGCTCGCCGACGGCCCCGGCCAGCTCACCGCGGCGAAGGTGGCGCAGCAGCGGCTCTCGGCGGCGTGGGCCGAGGCGACGCCGCCCGACGACCCCGCGGCGTGGCCCTTCCCGGTCCGCTGGATCGTCCCCGGCGGCGAGGGACAGGGCTTGCCGCCACCGCCCTCGACGATGGACGACGCCGCGCTCGACGCCGCCGTGGCGAAGCTCCGCGCGATGGATCTGCACGGGCTCGCCGAGCGCCACGCGGTGGCCACGCGCGACCTCGCGACGCTCGAAGGCATCGGGCGGGGGACGATCCCGGTGGAGGGAGGGCGCTTCTCGTTTCGGGGGGAGGAGGTGGCGCTGTGGGAGCTTCCGACGCGGCTGAAGCGACTGGCGGATGAGCGGCTCGCGCTGCGGCGGGAGTGGCACGCGCACGACGCGGTTCGCTACGCGGTGACGCTCCACCTCGCGCGCCGACTCGACCCGGGTGACGAGGCGCTCCTGGTGGCGCGCTACCGCTTCCAGGTGCAGCTCCAGGCGGCGCTCGACGAGCTCGAACGGACGGCGCCGACGTCGTTCAGCGTGTGGTCGATCGTGACGGAGGGCGACGGCCGCAGTCTCGCCCAGCTCTCGCTGCGCAACGCGTGGGGCGTGGTCGAGGTGCTGCGCGCGCGGCTGAAGGACGTCGCCCTGCCGCCGCTCGACACGGTCGACGGACGCACCCCGTTGCCGGAGCTCCTCTTCGGCCCGCCGCTGCGCTCGCCCGAGCTCGTGGCCGACCTCCTCGCGAGCGGCTGGTTGCAGACCTTTCTCCGCATGCGGGCGCGGGCGCGGGCCGTCGGTGAGCGCCTGCTGGCGAAGAACCTCGCCAACCTCCTCGGGCAGCAATCCGCGCTGCTCGCCGCTCACCCCCGCGGCGGTGCGTAGGGGAAGCGGTCTTTGAGCGCGTTGATCGGTCGCTCGAAGAGGTACCAGCTCGCCGTCGCCGTGAGCAGCACCGTCGCCGTCGCGAACGGCGCCCACCGCAGCGGGTGCTGCGACGTCGCTCTGAGCCACGCTCCCAGCGGCGCGAGGCCCGGCAGCGCGCCCACCCCGAGGAGCAGCGTTCGAACGGAGGTGTGCTGCACGTACACCCCATAGCTGATGCG
>JBILLV010000265.1:0-12817 GCA_044375895.1 Polyangiales bacterium
CAGCACCGGGAGCACCGCGCGCGGGGGCACCGTCCCTTCGAAGCGGACGCACGGCGCCGCCACCACCACGCGCGACCCTTCCAGCATCGGGCTCCGCAGAAACACCAGCACTGGCGCGTCGTCGCCCACCGTCACCGAAGCGCCCTCGGGGAGCAGCGAGCGGGTGCCCGACCCGAGTCGTTCGGCGCGTGCCACGGGCCGCTCGGCGTGAGGTTCCTCGAACGTGCGCGCCACCCGCGGGAGCTCGCGCAGCGCGACGCGCAGGCCGGCGTGAGCCACCTCCAGCGAACCGTCGCTGCCTTCGCGCACGGGCGCTCCGACGGCCACCGTGAGCGACCCTTCGGGGCCCGAGAGGTGAAGCGGTCGGGCCACGGCGAGGCCGAGCGCGCGCGTCGTGGTGAAGAAGCGCAGGCGCATCCCCGCGGGCGGTACGATCGCCGCCGCGCACTGCCGCTCCGGCGCTGCCACGGTCTCCAGCTCCACCACCTCACCACGCGCCCGCACGCGACGAAACGCGAAGGGGCCCGGATGGTTGAGGGTGACCGCCGCACCGCTACCGTCGGGCGCGGTGCGCAACGCGGCGGCGTCAGTGACCAGCACGAAGCGCCGCGGGGGCCGGGCGGCGTTGGGGCGCTGCGATGCGGCGCAGGCCGGGAGGAGGAGCGCGAGGAGGAGGCGCCGGGGCTTCATGGCGGCGCCGAGGATGTCACAAGATCGAGGAGAGTTCGCTCGCTCCGCGTCGACGCGCTACGGCTCCAACCGGACGATGGCTCCGTCGCGCGCGATCACTTCGCCGACGACGGAGGCCGCGAGTCCCTCCGCGCGGCACCGCTCGGCGTAGCGAAGGGCGTCGTCCGCGGAGAGCGCGAGGAGCAGCCCGCCGGAGGTTTGCGCGTCGCAGGCCATCCACGCGAGGGCTTCGTCGACGCCGTCGGCCACTTCGAAGGCCGCTCCCACGTGCGTGCGATTGGCCTTGGTGCCGCCCGGGAGAACCCCTTCGCGCGCCAGGGCGAGGGCGCCGTCGAGCACCGGGAAGGCCGCGGCCGACAACCTCGCGCCGACCCCCTCGCTCGCACGCAGCATCTCGCCGAGGTGCCCCGCGAGCCCGTAGCCCGTCACGTCCGTCCCGGCGTGAACCTCCGCCCCGACCTCATTCACCAACGCCGCGGCGCGTGCGTTGAGCGCGCCCATCGAGCGCACGGCCGCCTGCATCTCCGCGGACTCCTCCGTGATGCGGCCGCGCTTGAGGGCGGTGGCGAGCACGCCGGTGCCGAGGGCCTTGGTGAGGACGAGCCGATCGCCCGGCCGCGCGCCGCCCTTGCGCCACACCTTGCCGGGGTGGACGGTGCCGATCACCGCGAGGCCGTACTTGGGCTCCGGGTCTTCCACCGAGTGGCCGCCGGCGATGGCGATCCCGGCCTCGCGGGCGGCGTCGTTGCCACCCGCGAGGATCTCCCCGAGCAGCGCGACCCCGAGCGTCTTCGTGGGGAAGCACACCAGATTGAGCGCGACCAGGGGCTTCGCGCCCATCGCGTAGACGTCCGAGAGGGCGTTGGCCGCCGCGATGCGACCGAAGGCGCGGGCGTCATCGACCACCGGCGTGAAGAAGTCGGTGGTGAACACCAGCGCGAGCTCGTCGCTCAGGCGCACCACCGCGGCGTCGTCAGCCGGGGCGAGGCCGACGAGCACGTTGGGGTCGATCACCAGGGGTAGCGCGCGCAGCACCTGCGCGAGATCCGCCGCGCGGATCTTGCTCGCTCACCCGGCGCCGTGCGCGAGCTGCGTGAGGCGGACCTGTGCTTCTCCAGTCATGGGGTGCCCTCCGCCTACCACCGGGCGCGGTGGGGACGCAACGGCGCAACGCACGTCTGGCAGGCGACGGGGTGGTCGGTGCATGCTCCACGGCGCCATGGACGCGCAGCCCGCACCCGCCGCGACGGTGCTCCTCGACGACGCCGCGCGCGAATGTCGCGTCACGTATGAGCCCGGTTTTATGGCGGAGCAAGAGGGCGCGCGCTGGCTCGCGTGGCTGCTCGCGGAGGCTCCCTTCGTGGCGGAGGCGCCGGTGATGTTCGGCAAGGCGATCACCGTGCGGCGGCGCTCGTGCGCGTACGGCGACCCGGGGACGCGCTACCGCTACACGGGCCTCGACCGCGTCGCTGCGCCCTGGCCCGAGGGCTTCGCGCCGCTGCTCGCGCGGCTCCACGAGCGGACGGGCGTCCGCTTCACCTTCGCGCTCTGCAACCTCTACCCCGACGGCGCCGCGGGCCTCGGGTGGCACGCGGACGACGAGGCCGACCTCGCGCGCGACGCCCCCATCGCGTCGCTCTCCCTCGGGGCTCCCCGCGACTTCGCGATGCGCCTCGGCGCGGGCGGCGCCGCGGGCTTGACGGTGAGGCTCGCGCACGGCTCGCTGCTGGTGATGGCGGGGGCGACGCAGCGGCACTACCAGCACCGCGTCCCTCCCCGGCTGCGCTGCGTCGAGCCGCGGGTGAACCTCACCTTCCGCGTGATGCGCTAGCCGTCGATTCCCAGCTCGCGCAGCCGTCGCCAGAGGGTCACCCGGCTCACCCCGAGGATCTTCGCCGCCTTCGTCCGATTGCCTCCGGCCCGCGCCAGCGCCCGCTGGATGCGCTGCACCTCGGGGGTCGCCCCGGGGGCCGAGGGGAAGTCCGCGGGCGCGATGGGCGCCTCGGCCTCCTCGCTCGCCTCGGACTGGGTGATCTCGGGTGGGAGGTCGGCTTCGGTGAGCGTCGCGCCCTCGCCGATGACGAAGGCGTACTCCAGGGCGTTGCGCAGCTCGCGGACGTTGCCCGGCCAGGGGTAGCGCTCGAGGGCCGCGAGGGCGCCGGGGGCGATGCGCGTCACGTGGCGCTCGCCCGCGCCGTTGAGCTCGTCGACGAGGTGTCGGGCGAGCAGGGCGACGTCCCCACGGCGCGCCCGCAGCGGCGGCAGGAAGAGCGGCACCACGCGCAGGCGGTACATGAGGTCGGCGCGGAAGGTCCCGCGCTCCACCGCGCGGCGCAGCGACTGGTGGGTGGCCGCCACGATGCGGACGTTGACGGGAACCGCCTCGCTCCCGCCGACGGGGATCACCGTGCGCGTCTCCAGCACCCGCAGGAGCTTGGCCTGCAGCTCGACGGGCATCTCCGCGATCTCGTCGAGGAAGAGGGTCCCCTTGTCGGTGGCGCGGAAGATCCCCGCGTGGTCGCGCGTCGCGCCGGTGAACGACCCCTTCACGTGCCCGAAGAGCTCGCTCTCCAGGAGCGAGGGCGGGAGCGCCGCGCAGTTGATGGCCTTGTAGGGGCCTCGCGTGCGCGGCGAGAGGTCGTGGATCGCCCGCGCCACGAGCTCCTTGCCCGAGCCGGTCTCGCCGCGCACCAGCACCGGCACGTCGCGCCGAGCGGCCCGGCGCAACACGTGAAACACCTGTTTCATGGCCGGGTCGCGGGTGAGCATCCCCTGGAAGCGCACCGGCGCGTCGGGGCCGTCCCCCTCCGTCTCCTCGCGCTCGTTGAGGTGGAGCAGCCAGCCCGCGAGGGCGCCGTCGTCGCGCAGCGGCGAGGCTCGCACGCGCAGGGTGACCGTGGTGCCGTCGGGCCGGGCGCGGGTCACCGTCCCGTCGACCGCCTGGCCCGAGGCGAGGGCCTCGGCGATGGGGCGATCGACCGACGGACCGCACAGGGCGCGCGTCACCAGCGCCCCCTCGGGAATGGGCGCGCCGAGGAGGGACGCGACGCCCGGCGAAGCCGCCACGACGCGGAGCTCGCCGTCGATGAGCAGCGTCGGACCCGCCAGGGATTCGAGCGCGAGCGCGCTGAGCTGCGGGGGCGATGGGGGCGGGGGGCGTCGCGTCGTGGCCACTGGGCGGGGGAGCGTACACCACCGCGCGGCGGCAGGGCGCGCCACGCGGGAGGCGCCCCAGGGCAAGCGCACCAAATCGGGCTTGATTTCTAGCGCATTGGGCGCCAGAGGGGCTGGGGTTGGTCGCTGTCGCTCCCGCACCCCAGGCTACGGATGGCGGCGCCCTCCGGGCTTCCAGAAAGACCCCCGCAGCCTTCTCCACGAGCACTCCGCGCGCGTCGGCGCACCACGCACAAGGTCGCCGATACTCCGTCGCTGTTGAAGCCCGGAGGGCGCCGCCATCCGTAGCCTGGGGTGCGGGAGCGACAGCGACCAACCCCAGCGCAAGAGCTTCAGTACGCGAGCTGAAGCTGCGCGCGCCCCCGCAGCTCGTCGCGGTCGCCCGCCTCGCGCGCCGCGCGGAGCCAGCCGAAGTCCGCTTGCGCGCTCAGCCAGGCGCCGACGAGGCGAACGCTGGCGCCGGCGGTGAGCTCCTGCTCGTAGGCCATGCGGCCGGCGTCGGCGTAGCGGCGCTGGGTGGCGTCATGCTGCGCGCCCGACGCGCCGGCGACGAGGCGCTCGGCCCGCGCCCGCGCGTCGGCGCGGAGCCCGTCGCCCGCCTGCACCCGCGCGTACCGGATCGCGAGCACCGCGCGGTCGCCGACGCGCCCCTGGAGCTCGGCGAGCAGGCCCCCGAGGAGGCCGTAGCCTCCCGACTCGACGAGGTCACTCGCGCCGAGGTAGCCCGTGAGCTCAAGGCGCATCGGCCCGACGGACACGGCCGCCTCGGGGGCGACGCTCGCGCGCAGGTCGCGGGCCTCGGCGGGGCGGAGGTCGGCCGAGGCGCTCAGGCCGAGGTCAACGCGCACCAACGACGCGCGCGGCGAGCGCCACGCGAAGCGCCCGGTGAACTCAGGGTGAGGGGCGTCGGGGACGTGGAGGGCGCGGAGGTCGGAGAGGTTCTCCACCGCCTCGGCGTAGACGGCGGCGACGCCCTGGCCGTGGGCCGCGCGCACCGTGGTGCCGCCCCAAAGGCCCACCGAGAACTCCGTCGCCCGCGGGGCGCCGCGGTCGTGGAGCTCGACGCCGATCTGGCGCTCGCCACCAAAGGGGCGCGTCACGATCGCCCAGTCGACGAAGGCCAGCTCGGAGAACGACCGCATGCGGTACGCGGTGAACGGCTGCTTGAACTGCCCCGCCCGCAGCCGCAGCGTGGGCGTCAGCGCGTACTCGCCCCACGCATCGATGAGCTCGAGGGCCGAGGGCGTCGTGTTGAGCACCACCGCGCCGGTGAGCCGCCCCCCCAGCGCGCTGCCTCGGAGCCCGAGGCGCAGGCGACGCACCTCCAGCAGCGGTGAAGGGGCGCCGCCGTCGAGCACCTCGCTGGCGCTGAAGCGGACCTGCGCGATCAGGGTCGGCGTGAGCCCCGCCGGGGGCGTCGTCTGCGCGGCGGCGGGAAGGGCCGCGAGGAGCGCGAGGAGCGCGAGGGGGGCGAGGAGCGGTCGCACGGTCACACCGCGTGGGGCTGGCGGCGCGCGGCGGCGATGAGCGACGCGGCGAGGGGAGGGGCGGCCATCGCCGCGAGGAGCCAGGGCCAGTGGGTCGCCACCGTCACCGTCATCCCGAAGAGCTTCGGCACCTCCTGGCCCAGGATGAACACCGCCATCACCACCACGAACCACGCGAACCCCTTGCGCAGCCGATCGGCCGGGATGAGGCTCACGAGGCGCCCGCCGATCACGCTGCCGACGATCGCGGCCGCCACCACCGCGCCCGCCGTCTCCCAGGGGATCGTCACGCTCGACAGGTACCCGGCGAAGCCCGCGAAGGACTTCATCGTGATGACGAGGAGCGAGGTGCCCACCGCCACGCCCATCGGCAGCCCGCCGAGGAGCACGAGCGCAGGCACCACGAGGAAGCCGCCGCCCGCGCCGACGAGGCCGGTGATACTGCCCACCACGAGGCCCTCGGCGAGCACCTTCAGCAGGGGGAGCTCGGCGGGCTCCGCCGCGCCCTCCGCGGCCTCCGCCTTGCGGCCGCGCATCATCGCGACCGCCGTGACCAGCATCATCGCGCCGAACAGGAGGAGCAGCACGCTCGCGGGGATGTACTTCGCCACCCGGCCCGCGAGGTAGGCGCCGACCATGCTCGCCGCGCCGAAGATGGCGCCCGTCTTCCAGCGGACGCGGCCGGCCCGCGCGTGGGGGATGAGCGCCGCGGCGCTGGTCGAGCCCACCACCAGCAGCGAGGTGGCGATCGCCACGCGCGGCGAGAGATGGAACACGTACAGGAGGATCGGCACCGTCAGGATCGACCCGCCGCCCCCGAGGAGCCCCAGGGAGATGCCGATCAGGAGCGCGAAGAGGACACCGACGAGCAGCATGGCAGTCACCGACCTTTCGTCGCCAGCCCTCTGCGACCCGCGTGCCACCGGCCCGAACGCGCGATTCGGCGCGAACCGTGCGCGTCGTGAAACACCTTGTAACGGTCGAAGATACGGTGTTTCAGGCACGGCGGTTGCGTTGTGTCGCCCGCATGAGACGATCGATCCTCACCGCGGCGCTCGCGGCCCTCGCCGCCGCTGGCGCCGTCGGGTGCGACCATGCGGCCCCGGCGCGCGCCGCCGCCTCGCTCCCCCGCTGCGCCTCAGGCGTGACACGTTTCGAGGGACACTTCCCCCGCGCCGCTGGCGGTTCGCCCGAGGTGGAGGCTCCCTGGCTCGCGGCGCACCGTTGCGCCGTGCGGGTGGTGGACGTGCGCGAGCCCGACGAGCGCCGCGGACCCCTCGGCGCGATCGACGTGGCGGAGGCCGTCCCCCTCGCGGAGGTCGAGCGCGCGGCGGAGCGCTGGCGGCGCGACGAGCCCCTGGTCCTGGTGTGCCGATCGGGGCGCCGCAGCGAGCGGGCGGTGGAGCAACTGCGCGCCCTCGGCTTCCGCCGCGCCGCCTCGCTCACGGGCGGGATGTTGGCGTGGGAGGCCCGGGGGTTCCCCGTCACCCGCGACGCGCCCACGGTCCCTCGGGCGCCCGCTCGCCCGGCGGTCGCACCCGCCGCGGTCGGCGACCTGGGCGCGCTCCGGGCGGCCTTCGCGCGACCCGGATCGATCGTGTGGACCCGCGCCGCCGCCCTGCTCGGCGCGAGCGGCGCCTCGTGCATCGACGGGCGCGCCGAAACACCCGTTCTGGGGACGCCGGGCGGCGACGCGGGCGAGCTGGTGCTGTCGCTGAGCGCCCTGGAGCAGGAGCTCGGGCGCCCCCTGGAGGCCGCCTGGATCGCCTCGCTCTTCGACCGCTATGTGGAGTCGTTCGGGCGCTTCTACCTCCACACCGACCGCCACGCGCTGGGGCGCCTCCGCGCCGCGCTGCGCGCCGACCCGCGCTTCGCGGGGCAGACCCTCGCGGACGATGACGCGCTGCTGGCCTTCGTGCGCGCGCCGCCGCCGGCCCTGGAGGACGCCGTCCTCGCGTGGGTCGAGCGGCCCGAGCACGTCGGGTGCGGTCACCTGCGGATGATGATCGAGCACCCGGAGCGCTATGGGGTGCGCGCCGGGCTCGTGGGCGACGTGCTGCGGGCCGCCTTCACCCGCGGGTGGCGCCGCCCCGAGCTCCTCGACCTCGAGGTGCTCGACGGCGAGCACGAGGAGCGCGGCGTCCTCGAGGTCCAGCTGGAGAACCCCGTCCACGCGCACTCGGTGGTCCCCATGGTGACGCCCCACGAGGGGACGCGCGGGCTTTTCGTCGTCCATCCGCAGGTGGCGGCCTTCCTGCGCGCGGAGACGGCGGAGTTTCTCGCCGAGCAGCTCGCGCCCGAGGAGGCCCGGCGGGTGCGACTGGAGTCGCTGCGGGCGCGCACCGCGGCCCTCGGCGAGCGCCAGCTCCGCGCCACCGTCGACGCCCTCGCGCCGCACCTGCCCCACTACGTCCTCCGCGTCTCCGAGCGCGCCCACGCCGTCACCGCCGTCGCGCGCGATTGAAACACCATGAATCACCACGTCGCAACGTGTTGCAACACCACCGTCGCAGCGGCGCACTCCGCGCGCGCCGGGGCGCCGAGAGGCCGCGTGGCACGGCCGTTGCGGTAGCTCGCACCGCGCGGCCCCCGCTTCGGCGCCGCCCAACCCCAGGAGCGCACCATGCTGTTTCGTCAGCTCTTCGACCCCGAGACCTCCACGTACACCTACCTGCTCGCCGACGAGCTCACGCGCGAGGCGGTCCTCATCGACCCCGTGCTCGAGCAGGTGGAGCGAGACCTCCAGGTGTTGCGCGAGCTCGACCTCACGCTCCGCTGGGCGGTGGACACCCACGTCCACGCCGACCACGTCACGGGCCTCGGCACGCTGCGCCAGCGCACCGGCTGCAAGACCGCGCTCTCCGAACGCGCGGGCACCGGCTGCGCCGACGTGCTGGTCAAGCACGGCGACCGTGTGCCCTTCGGCCGCTACGCGCTGGAGGTGCGCGAGACGCCGGGCCACACCAGCGGCTGCGTGACGTATGTCACCGACGACCGGGCGATGGCCTTCACCGGCGACGCGCTCCTCATCCGCGGCTGCGGGCGGACGGACTTCCAGCAGGGCGACGCGCGCGTGCTCTACCGCTCCGTCCACGAGCAGGTGTTCACCCTGCCCGAAGCCACGATGGTGTACCCGGGCCACGACTACAAGGGCCGCACCGTCTCCACCGTCGCCGAGGAGAAGCGCTGGAACCCGCGGCTCAACACCGAGCGCACCGTCGACGAGTTCGTCGAGACGATGACGAAGCTCCAGCTCGCCTACCCGAAGAAGATCGACGTGGCCCTGCCCGCCAACCTGCACTGCGGCGTCCCGCAGGGAACCCACGCGACGCCCGACGCCCCCCCGCGGCCCCACTGGGCGCCGGTGGCGCTGAGCGCTGGCGACATCCCCGAGGTGACCCCCGAGTGGGTGGCCGCGAGCGCCGCGGGGATGCGCCTGGTGGACGTGCGCGAGGCGACGGAGTTCGACAACGAGCTCGGGCACGTGCCCGGGTCCGAGCTCATCCCCCTCGCCACCCTGGTCGACGCCGCGGCGCGCTGGGACCGGGAGGCCCCCGTCGTGCTGGTGTGCCGCTCCGGCGGCCGCTCAGGCAAGGCCGCCCTCGCGCTCATCGCGCGCGGGTTCCACAAGGTCGTCTCCATGCGCGGCGGCATGCTCCTCTGGAACGAGCAGCGCCTCCCCGTCGCCCGCGCTTGACCCCCAGAACCCACCCTCGGAGAGTTCGCACCATGCCCATCCCCACCGACTGGATCCGCGCCCTCGCTGGCGGCGCCCTCATCGGCGTCAGCGCGTCGCTCATGCTCGCCTTCAACGGCCGCGTCACCGGCATCTCCGGCATCATCGGCGGCCTCGTCCAGCCGAAGCCCGGCGACACCGGGTGGCGCGCCCTCTTCGTCGCCGGCCTCATCGCCGGTGGTGTCATCGCCCTCTTCGCCCTGCCCGGCGCCGTCGGGAGCGCGGTCGTCCCCGTCGGCACCGCGGCCTTCGCCGGGCTCCTCGTCGGCGTCGGGACGCGCCTCGGCAACGGCTGCACCTCGGGCCACGGCGTCTGCGGCATCTCGCGCCTCTCGCCCCGCTCCCTCGCTGCCACGCTCACGTTCATCAGCACCGGGGCGGTCACGGTGTTCCTCACCGGGGGGGCGCGATGAGCGACGTCGTGCACAACCAGAGGGGCGAGTGGGCCATCTCCCTCGTCTCGGGCGTGATCTTCGGCCTCGGCCTCGCCCTCTCGGGCATGACGCGCCCCGAGAAGGTGCGGGGCTTCCTCGACTTCACCGGCGCGTGGGACCCGTCGCTCGCCTTCGTCATGGGCGGCGCCGTGCTCGTCCACGCCCTCGCCTTCCGCCTCATCACGCGGCGCAAATCGCCGGTGTTCGCCGCGAAGTTCGCGCTCCCCACCCGGCGCGACCTCGACGCGAAGCTGCTCGGGGGCGCGGCCCTCTTCGGCGTCGGCTGGGGCCTCGGCGGCTTCTGCCCCGGCCCCGGCATCACCTCGCTGGTGGGGGGCGCCGCGCCCGTCGCCTTCTTCGTCCTCGCGATGCTCGTCGGCATCGCCGTCACCGCCCGCTTCGAAGACAGCGCGATGCCTGTCGTCGATGCGGCGCGAACCCCCACCGCGCGCTGATGGCTCCAACGGTCAACATGAAGGCCTGGAAGATCATCCTCTGTCCGATCGACTTCTCCGCTTCGTGCGAGCGCGTCCTCGACGTCGCCGCGCACGTCGCCGCGGGGGAGGGCGCACGGCTCACGCTCCTCCACGTCACCGACGCACACGGGGCGCTCTCCGACGCGACCCAGGTGACCCCCGAGGAGGGCGGCGGCCCCGTCGGCCTCGCCCGTTACGCGCGCGACACGGCGCTCCGCGAGCTCGAGCGCTGCGCCGCGCCCCTCCGGGCGAAGGGGCTCACCGTGGACACCGCCTTCGCCGCGGGGGCGCCGGTCGCCGCGATCCTGCGGGCCGTCGGCGACCTCGGGGCCGACCTCGTGGTGATGGGCACCCACGGTCGGACGGGCCTCGCCCACGTCGTCCTCGGGAGCGTCGCCGAGCGCGTGCTCCGCGGCTCCCCCGTGCCCGTCCTCACGGTGCGTCAGGCCAAGGGGGACGAGGCGCACCACACCGCCGCCGAGGACGCCCTCGTCGCGGAGCGAGACGGCTGACCAGGGCCGTCGTGAAACACCGTTTCATCGGGCGCCTCCGCCCGATTCCACGAGACGCTCAGGAGAGATGCCATGAAGGTTCAAGAGTTCTTCGACCCGCACACGTTCACGCTCACGTTTGTGGTCTACGACGAAGCCACGCAAGACGCGCTGGTGATCGACCCCGTCCTCGACTACGAACCGGGCCCCTCGCAGACCAGCACGACATCCGTCGACGTGGTGTCCCGCTTCATCGAGCGCGAGAACCTCCGGCTCCACTACGTGCTGGAGACCCACGCCCACGCCGACCACCTCTCGGGCTCGCAGCTCCTGAAGCAGCGGCACGGCGCGAAGGTGGCCATCGGCGCGCGCATCACGGAGGTGCAGGCGACCTTCCAGGCCCTCTTCGACCTCGGCCCGGAGTTTCGCGCCGACGGGTCGCAGTTCGATCGGCTGCTGGCCGACGGCGAGGTGCTCTCGGCGGGCTCGCTCGCCGTCCGCGTGATCGCGACGCCGGGTCACACGCCCGCCTGCGTGAGCTACCTCGTCGGCGACGCGCTCTTCACGGGCGACGCGCTCTTCATCGAGGACTACGGCACGGGTCGCTGCGACTTCCCGCGCGGCTCGGCGGACGACCTCTACCAGTCGGTGCAGAAGCTCTACGCGCTGCCCGACGCGACGCGGGTGTTCGTCGGCCACGACTACCAGCCGCAGGGGCGCCCGCTGCGCTTCGAGACCACGCTCGGCGCGTCGAAGCGCGCCAACGTACAGTTGCGCGCGGAGACGTCGCGGGAGGAGTTCGTGACGTTCCGCAAGGCGCGCGACGCCACCCTCGCGGCGCCGCGGCTGCTGCTCCCGAGCGTGCAGGTGAACATCAACGCGGGCCTGCTGCCGCGCGCGCGGGCCAACGGGCGGCGCTACCTGAGTGTGCCGGTGAACCTGTTTCATCCGACTGACGACGTGGGCAACCCCGCGAAGGGGTGAGCCGCCGTGGGGCGGGCCATCGGGGTGCGGCGACCGTAAGCCCCGGCTCCCTCGCTCGTACTCCGCTGTACCGCCCCAATGACCCGTCACCCCCGCCTCCTCGCGCTCCTCCTCGCCGCTGCGCCCGTCGCCTCCGCCCAGGTGGTCGCCCGCGCGCCCCTCCGCGCTCCGTCGCGCCCGGCGCCATGGCAGATGGACGCCCCCGCGGGCTGCACGGTGCGCGTCTTCGGCGGCCACAACTACTACTTCTGCCCGGGCGACATGCCCTTCGACGCGGCCCGCGCCTACTGCCAGTCCTTCGGCGCCGAGCTCGCCACCTTCGAGAGCCGCTACGAGAACGACGCCGTCGCCGAGGTGGTCCTCACCCTCAATCGCGGCCGCCACCTCATCGGCCACCACGACCGCGTCACCGAGGGGCGCTTCGAAACCGTCCTCGGCACCCCGACCACCTTCAACGCCTGGGCGAACGGCGAGCCGAACAACGTCGGCGACGAGGATTGCGTCCAGCTCGACGGCTCCTCCATCTGGAACGACACCTCCTGCACCGGCGGCACCCCCAACGTCCTCTGCGAAGACTCCGCGCCGTGCACGGTGGAGACCTTCGGCGACCACCTCTACCACGTGTGCCGCACGCCCCCCGCCGCCACCGCGCGCGCCTGGTGCGCGTCGCTGGGCGCCGACGTCGCCGTCGTCGACAGCGAGGCCGAGGAGCGCTTCCTCGCCGAGCACGCCCGCGGCGTCGGCATCGAGGCCTGCGGCGCGGGACCGGTCGCCACGCCGGGCGCGGCGGTGTGCGAGACGGCCGTACCGTGCGTCCGTCGCTTCTACGAGGGTCGGCGCTACCTCTACTGCCTGCGCCCCGACACCACGGCGCTGGAGGCGCGGCGGCAGTGCGAGCGCCTCGGCGCCCACCTCGCCGTGATCGACGACGCGGCCGAGAACCGCTTCGTCTACGCCAACTTCGCCGTCTTCCGTCGCACGCACTTCTACATCGACCTGCGCGACGACGACACCGAGGGGCGCTTCTACTCGCGCACCGGCCCCGCCCAATTCACGCAGTGGTTTCAGGGGGAGCCCAACAACGTCGGCGAAGAAGACTGCGTCGAGCTCGGCGACTACGGGTGGAACGACGTCCCCTGCACCGGCGACACGAAGAACGCGTTCGTCTGCGAGACGGATCGCTGACGAAGGGAGGGAGTTGGGGGGCGGTAGAGAGTCGGAGCGACGAGAGGTCACGCCCGATCGCTTCCGCGCTACGGTCCGTCATCCGTCGCTGGGGGCCGTAGGGGCGCCCCCAACGAAGCGACGCGCATCGACTCGACGCCTCGTTCGAAAGCGCCCCTAC
>JBILLV010000618.1:0-3102 GCA_044375895.1 Polyangiales bacterium
CGCGGCGCGATGGGCCTCCGCCCGGTGGGGCCGTGATACCGTCGCCGCCGTGCGCCTCCCCCTCGCGCTGACGCTCGCCCTCTCCTTCGCGCTCTACGCCACCAGCGCCCGCGCCCAGCGCCTCGACCTCCAGCACGACGCCCCCCGCGACTGCCCCTCGCGCACCACCCTCCTCCGCCAGATCGCCGACGCCCGCGGAACCTCCCCCCGCGACGACCGCGCCCTCTCCGCCACCGTCACCATCACCCCTGCCGCCCCCCGCTGGCGCGCCGTCATCACCACCCGCAGCGACGGCGCCGTCGGCGAGCGCACGCTCGAAGCCCGCTCCTGCGCGCGCCTCACGCAGGCCGTCGCGCTCGTCATCGCCCTCGCCATCGACTCCGAGGCCGAGCGCACCGACGCCCCGCCACCCGCGCCCGCCGCCCCGGTGCCCACCCCCGTGCTCTTCGTCGACGACGGCGAGCTCCCCCCCGCCCTTCGCCCGCGCCCGCGCCGCCCGGTCACACCACCGCCGCCGTCGCTCACCTACGGCCTCCAGGCCCGCCTCCTCCTCGACGCCGGCTCGCTCCCCGCCACGTCGCCCGGGGTCTCCTTCGGGCTCGCGCTCGGCGGCCGCACGGTGTTGGCGCGCGTCGACGCCATGCTGTTCGCTCCGCGCGTCGCAGAAGGCCCCCGCGCCGGCACCCGCACCACCGTCGGCGCGTGGACGGTCGCCGCCCTCGCCTGCGCCCGCCCGCACGCGGCCGTCGAGCTCTGCGCTGGCGTCGAGCTCACCGCCATGGACGCCCGCACGGAGGGCTTCCGCCAGGACGGCAGCGACGCCTCACTCTACCTGGCGACGCCGCTCCGCGTGACCTTCAGCCTCCCGCTCACCCGTCACTTCCGCGTCGGCATCTCCCCCGAGCTCGTCGTCCCCTGGACCCGCACCGACTACCGGGTCACGGGGGTGGGGGTGGTCCACGCCGTGCCGGCGGTGATCTTCCGCGAGGCGCTCGTCTTCGAAGCGCGCTGGCCGTGACGGAAGCGACCGCCCCCGGCCACGAAGGGGGCGATGGTCGCTCTGGCGCTGATGATGGTATCCCTGCCGCGCTCCATGGAGGCGCGCGCGACCACCACCCCCACCTTTGACGCGCTCTATGAGGAGCACTTCGATTTTGTGTGGCGGTCGCTGCGGCGCCTCGGCGTGGCGGAGTCGCACGTCGACGACGCGGCGCAGGAGGTGTTCGTGGTGGTGCACCGCCGCCTCGCGGACTTCGAAGGGCGCTCGTCGGCGAAGACGTGGCTCTTCGGCATCGCCCTCCGCGTCGCCAGCGATT
Organism: Polyangiales bacterium; assembly: GCA_044375895.1. Lineage (GTDB taxonomy): Bacteria > Myxococcota_A > Polyangia > Polyangiales > CAISKJ01. Next base: position 1,317 of record JBILLV010000618.1, read on the forward strand.
TCCGCCGTTGGAACCGCCGCAAGAACCAGCACGACGCCCTCCCCGACGACGCCGTCTCTGTGGGCCTGTCGCCCGACGAGCTCGCCGCCCGCCGCGAGGCCGCCCGCGCGCTCGACCGCTGCCTCGACGAGCTCCCCGACGAGCGCCGCGCCGTCTTCGTCTTGATGGAGCTCGAAGAGATGAGCGCCCCCGAGGTGTCCGAGGCCCTCGGCGTCCCACTCAACACTGTCTACTCTCGCCTGCGCCTCGCCCGCGCAGACTTCGAACGCGCGGTGTCCAAGCACCGCAGGAGCGCGCCATGAGCGACCTCTCTTCCGACGCCCGCGGCCTCCTCGATGCGGGCCGCCGCGCCCACGATCCGCCGCCCGCCGCCCGCGCCCGCGTCCGGGCCCGCGTCGACGCGCGCCTCCAGAACCCCGGCGCCCCGCGGCTCCGCGCCCTGCCCCGCTGGCTCACCCTCGTGGGCGCCGTCGCCGTCGTCGCGCTGGTCGCGTGGTTCGTGCGCGGCCCCGTCCGCACACCGGCACCCGTCACCGCGCCCGCGCCCGTCACCGCGCCCGTCACCGCGCCCGTCACCGCGCCCGTCACCGCGCCCGCGCCCGTCGCGGCACCGACGCCCTTCACCGCGCCCGTCCCCACGCCGGTGGTCGCGCCGTCCCCCATCGCCGCGCCCCCACCCGTGGCCGCCCACCGCACGCGCCCGCAGCTCCCGGTCGACACCTTCGCGGAGGAGCTCCGCCTCGTCACGGCCGCGCAGCGCGCCCTCGCGCAGTCGCAGCTCGACGCCGCCGACCGCTCGCTGCGAGAGCACGCCACCCGCTTCCCCCGCGGTCAGCTCGCCGAGGAGCGCGACGCCACCCGCGTGCTCGTGACGTGCTCCCGCGGCGACCGCGACGCCTCCGCCCGCGAGGCCGCGCGCTTCCTCGCCGCGCATCCCCGCTCGCCGCAGGCCCCGCGGGTGCGCCGCGCCTGCGCCGTCGAGTAGCTCACCGCGTCGCGCGGGCGGCCGGGTCGTCCTTCGCGAACACCACCGTGAAGCCCACGAACGCCGCCCAGAGCGCCGCGAGGTGCCAGAGCATCGCCGCGCCGCCCCAGCGTTCGAAGAGTCGGCTCGACACCGGCGGCCCGAGCAGCATCCCCGCGGCGTAGAAGGCGTTGTAGATCGCGTTGGCCCGGCTGATGTCGCCCGGCGCGGTGATGACGCCCTGGAGCGCGAGGCTGAGCGGCGAGATCGACGCGAGCGACGCCCCCGCGACGAAGACCGCCACGGCCATGAGTTCGAAGCGGTCGAGCAGCACGAACGACGCCGTCATCGCCGCCCCCACCACGGCGAGCGCCCGCATCACCTGGAGGTGCCCCACCCGGTCGCCGAGGCGCCCGAAGGCGTTGGAGCACAGCAGCATGCCCGCGCCGAAGAAGGCCGGGATGAGCACCGTCTGCGCCCGCGCCACCCCCTTCGACTCCACCAGAAAGAGCGGCAGAAACAGCACCACCGACGCCTGGAAGTACCCGTACGCGAAGGTGCCGAAGCACGACACCTTGATGCGCCACGCGATGTCCCCGGCACGGCTTTGGCGCGCGTCCGAGGGGCCGCCGTGCGCGTGGGTCTCGGCGACGTCGGGGTCGAGGCGGGCGACGACCACCGCCGCCGCCGCGAGCGCGAGGGCGCCCGACAACCCGAAGGCGGCGGCCGTCGGGGCGGCCTCGATCACCCCGCGGGCGACGAGCGGACCGAGCACATAGCCGAGGGCGACCGTGACGGCGTAGAGGCTGGTGACGAAGGCCT
>JBILLV010000038.1:0-44170 GCA_044375895.1 Polyangiales bacterium
CCCGTGCGGCTTCAGCAGCGCCGCGACGAGGTCGCAGCGCCGCTCGGCCAGCCACGCGGTGTGCTCGCGCGCGCCGAAGCCCAACGTGAGGCGACCGCCCTTCGGGTGAAACAGCAGGGTCGCGCGCCCCGGGAGGTCGGGGGTGGCCAGCGGGGCCGTGGCCGGCTGGAGGTCGGTGCCGAGCGCGAGGGCGCGCAGCTCCTGGTCGCCGAGGGTGATGCGCGCGCCGGGGAGCACCGTCACCACCTCGCCCTCCTCCAGCGCGTGGCCGCAGCGCACGCCCGCGACGCTGGCCTCGAGGACGAGCGAGCGCTGCACCACGGTGAACGTGAGCGCTGCGGGCACCCAGCCCTCGATGAACAGGTCGTCGTCCGCGGCGCCGCCGACGGTGAAGGGCCCGTCCTTCACGCGGTGGTGGGTCGCGCCGCTGCGGGTGATGGCCCAGGCGACCTCGGGCTCCGGCCCCGGCGGCGCGGCCGTCACTACCAGGCGGAAGGTGTGGCCGCAGACGGACACCTCGTCGCCCTCGCGCAGCGGCGTCATCGCGCCGCAGGGAGAGCCGTTGACCTGCACCGGCGTGCGCCCGAGGGGGACGAGGTCGACGCCGCCGTCCGTGACGCGGAGGAGCGCGTGGTGGCGGCTCACGGTGGCGTCGGGGATCACGACATCGCAGTCGGGGCTGCGCCCGATGAGGAGGCTCCCCCGCCGCAGGAGGACGCGGCCGTCCGCGCCGTCGAGCCAGTACAGGGAGGGGGAGGCGGCGTTGGGCATCGGGGAGGCGTGAGTGTAGCGAGGGGGGAGCCGGTGGGACAACGTGCTCTCACCACCGCGATGCGCGAGCGCGGGCCGCGCTGGGTGAAGGTGAGCGGCGAGGTTCAGCTCACGCAGGAGCCCATGCGTGCCGACGACATGTTCGAGCTGCGTGTGGATGTGCCTCGCGATCCGAGCGACTGCGGGAGCGTATTGCGGGGCCTGTGGCCGCTCGTGCGGGTGGTGTGCCTCCTGGAGTTCAAGAGCATCTCGCGCCCGTTCCGCCGCGGTGACCTCGCGCGGCTGCTCGCGTACGGTCTCGTGTGGTTCTACACCCATCAAGCGAAGGGGGCCCTGACGCTGCCACGCGGTCGGCGCCGTCGTGCGCGCCCCGGCGACCTCACCCTCGCGCTCGTCGTCCCCACGCTCACTCGCACGCTTCGCCGCGAGGCCGAGCAGATGGGGCTCACGCTCCACTCCTCGGGGAGCGGTTACCTCCGGGCGACGGGCTCCTTCTGCACGCTCGTCGTCATCGAGCTGTCGCGCGTCGCGACCGTCGAGCACGACGAGCTTATGGGCTGGTTCGCGGGGAAGCCCGTGCGCCCCTCGATGGACCTTGCCCGCTGGATCGGGCAGAATACGAGCACGATGAACGCACCGGACAAGGCATCGCCCGACCTCGCTGGCTTCGCCGACTGGTTCGCCCACCTCCGCGACGCGCTCCCGCCGGAGATGCGCTTCGCCGGCGCGAGGCCCGAAGAGCTCCTCGCCCACCTCAAGCCCGAGGAGCGCGTCGCCGGACTCAGGCCCGAGGAGCGCGTCGCCGGACTCAGCGAGGCCGACCGGGTGCTTTCGCTCCCCGACACCGCGCTCCGCGCGCTCCCGGCCGACTACCTCGCCACGCTCCCCGAGGCCGCGCAACAGCGCATCCGCGAGCGCCTCGAGCGCTGACCGCGCGCCACTCCCACCGATCCCCGATACGGGTCTGCTCCCCAGGCCGCGACCGATATGGGAGCGCGTCACGGCGCTCGTTCGCCGTCTTGACGTGGCGCACCAAGGTGGCGCACGTGAAGGCGCCGGTGAAGAAGGCGAAGCCCGCCTGAGCACCACCGCGGCCCAGGCGCCACCGCCTCGACCCTCCCCATCGCGATCGAGCACACGGTATTCACCGCGTCTGCGGTGGTTGCTACGGTCCGTCGAGCACGCGATCGAGGAGGCGCTCGCGCACGCGGGCATCGAGCGTCTCGCGCAGCGCCCAGGTTCGATCGCGCACGTCGCGATACCACGCCGCCGCGCCGCCTGGCAGCGGGCACAGGCGGCCGACGGCGTAGCGCTGCGCCTCGCGGGTCTCCCCCCACGCGGTGCCACCGACGAGTCGTCGACCGCGTCCGCCGTAGGCCGTCGGCGTGAGCTGCAGCGCGTATTGCGGAACCCCCTCGAGCGCCATCGCGAGGAGCCTGTCATGGCCGTCGACGAGGAGCGGTCCCGGCGCGCACACCCACTCGTAGAAGAGCGCCGGCGGGATGCCCTCGCGCGCCCGCTTTCGCCACATCGACACGCGGCGATCGTCGTGCGCGGACGGCCTCCGCGTGAACTCCACCGCCCCGAAGCGATCTGCGCCGGGCAGCGTCTCGAAGTCGTTGACGCGGAGCGTGAGCGGTCGCACGAGCGCAGCGAGCGCGTAGGTGCCCGGTTGGAGCACGGCCGTCGGCGTGCTCGCGAGCGCGTCGGCGACGTGTCGAAGCCAGTGCGTCCACCACGCGACGGAGCCCGCGGTCTGCGGCGCGCGTCGCTGATCGGCGAGGGTGACCGCAGGGAGCGCGTCGGTGCGCGCGGGGAGCTCGCCGCGCACGAACGAGGCGTGGTCGCTCCAGGGGTCTTCGCGTCGCGCCCAGAGGAGCGTCGCGCCGCCCGCAATCACGCGGAGGAGCTGCGGGCCGTGGAATCGCCCCTCTGCCATCGCGGCCTCGACGCGCACGCGCGGACGCCAGCGAACGCCGGGCTCGCCTCCCACGGTGAGCGTCCACACGTGCGGATCTTCGTCAGTCGGCAGCGCGTACACGGCGCGCGACCTCCTATCCCTCCCACCACACGCGCGGCCGCACCCGCAGCTCGACGCCGTCGAGCGTGAGCGTCACCGTCGCGCTCCCTGCCGCCCGCGGCGCCACCACCCGCACCACCCACGCCGCCCCATCGCGCATCACCGTGAGCTCGCCGGGGCCGCGCAGCCGCGCCGTCACCACCGACTCCGCCCGCGCGGGCGTCACCCGCAACGTCGCCGCCGACACCCCGTCGGCCCGCACGTGGCGGCTCGCGGGCTCCATCACAAACCCCAGCGGCTCGGTGACCGCGTGCGCGCGTCCGGTCGCGAGGTCGGTGAGCTCCTGCACGACACCCGAGGGCCACGTCACCCGCACCCGCGGCGCCCGATCGAGCGCGCCCGTCCCGATGAACACCATGGGCTCGACGCTGACCATCGGCGACGCGTAGCTCCCCACCAGCCGCACCACGGGGGCGTCGCTGCCGGGGAGGAAGGTCTCCACCCTCGCCCCCGCCCCCCGCGGGTTGCTGAGCGTCCCGCGGAGCCGCAGCGAGAGCATGTGTCCGCCCGCGGCGACGTCGTTGCGGTACACGCGCGGCGGCTCGCCGAAGCCGCCGATGATCACGTCCGCGTCGCCGTCGTCGTCGAGGTCACCGAGCGCGACCGAGCGCCACTGGCCCGGGCGGTCGAGGTGCGTGAGGGCGGTGATGTCGGCGAAGCGGAGGGCGGTGGCGTTCCAGAAGAGGGTGGTGCGCTGCGGGCCGACGGCGAGGCGCGGGTCGTAGGCGGTGCCGTCGTCGTCGCCGTGGGCCGCGAGGAGGTCGTCGCGGCCGTCGCCGTCGATGTCCACGAGGGCAGAGCCCCACGCGAGCATGTTGCGCCGCGGGCCCATCACCTCGCGGAAGCCGAAGCTGTTGGTGACGTCCCGCCACGGCGGCGCCGCCGTCCCGCGGAAGAGCACGTGCGTCGGGTCGAAGGGGATGAACATGTCGAAGAGCTGGTCGCCGTCGAGGTCGCTCCACGCGGCGCCCATCGGCGCGCGGCACCCGATGGTGGCGCAGGTCTCGCCCGACGTCTCCACGCGGAAGACGGCGTTGCGCGGCGTCGGGTCGAAGCCCTCGTACCGCGGGTACCCGTCGTCCCCCGGCGCCGTCGCGCGGAAGAAGGCGTGCTGCGAGTCGGCGCAGAGGCGCCCCACCGCGCCGAGCACCATCGCGTCGCCGAACAGCGGCGCCGCGAGGCCCGTGTACGCGCCGCCGCGGAGGCTGCCGCGCAGGAGATCGCCGCGGTCTTCGTAGCTCCGCGGACCGGTTCGAAGCATGGGGTGAATGGCGCGGCACTCCGTGCAGCAGCCGTTGTCGGCGAAGAGGAGGTCGAGCCAGCCATCAGCGTCGAGGTCGGCGAGGGCCACCGACTCCAACTGAAACGACGGCGCCACCCCGGGGGCCGTGCGCATCGCCGGGACGTCCATGAAGCGCCCGCCGCCCATCCCGTACATCACCGCCACCTGGCCGCTCGCTTCGGCGAGGCTCAACCCCGGCGGCTGCATCGCCGGGCGGAGCCCGAGCACGTCGACGTGACCGTCTCCGTCGAGGTCGGTCACCAGCGTGTCGAAGATCTCCTGTGGGATGTCGAAGCCCGCCAATGGCGTCAGCGTGGCGCCCATCAGCCGCCGCACCAGCGGGACGCCGGGGCCCCCCACCGAGCGGTCGCGGTGCGCGAGGACCACCTCGCTGCGCCCGTCCCCATCGACGTCCACGAACACTCCCCCCGCGAGCAGACGACGCCCCATCGTGTTGGCGGGCCGAGGGAAGACGCCCGGCCGGAGGTCGGCGGGGGTGATGTCGACGAAGCCCGGCCCCAGCGTCGTCGGCGGACGCGGGCCCGGCAGCGGCGCGGCGGCGTCTGGCCCGGCGTCCGGCGTCCCGTCGCACGCGGCGCCGGTGAGGAGAGCGACCAGGGCGACGCAGGGGCGAGAGATCGCAGGGCGAGGCGCCATCGTGCGGTGACGATCGTGCGAATCGGTGCCCGCCGTCAATCGCCGCGCAAGGCGTTCGCCTTGTTTTCAAGCGCGCGCGGGCGATACGCTCGTCGTTCTATGGAGGAGACGCGCGTCCGCAGGCCCCGCATGCGACCGGTGTTCGAAGTGGCGCTGCCGGTGGCAGGAGACGCCGTGATCGAGCAGGTTCGCCGACGCCTCCGCGACCCGAAGCTGCGGGTGGAGGGCGTGATGCTCGCGGCGGGGGCCGAGCTCACGACGGCGAAGTCCGAGCAGCACTTCTGGTCGCCGTACCTCAGCGTGGAGGTGACGCGCGGCGACGACGCGTCGTGGTCGCTCCGCGGTCGCTTCGCCCCGGAGCCCAACGTGTGGATCCTCTTCCTCGGGATCTACGGCATCCTCGGGATGTTCGGGCTCGGCGCGCTGATGTACGGCGTGAGCCAGTGGATGGTGCGCGAGTCGCCGTGGGCGCTCTGGGGTGTGCCCGCGTCGATCGCGCTGGTGGCGTTCACGTACGGGGCGGCCTTCATCGGGCAGGGGTTGGGGGCGGAGGAGATGTACCGCCTGCGCTCGTTCGTCGACGGGTGCATCGAAGCGGCGCAGCGCGCACCCGCCGTCGACGACGCGCAGGGGTGACTCAGCGGAACGATCCCGCCGTCGCGTCGAACACGCGACCCGCGGCGCCCGCCGCCGGACGGTCGCCCGTCCACGTCCCGTAGAAGATCTTGATCGTCCCGCCGTTGGTGGTGGCCGCGTTGCCGCCGCGCGCCGACACCCGCGTGCCGAGCGTGCCCTGCACCTCCACCGCGCGGCCTTCGAGCAGCACACCGCCGCCGGCGCCCGTGCCGCCCGACGCCGACGTCGACCCGCCGCCGTCGTCGCGGCTGCCACCGCCGCCGCCCGCTCCGTTGGCGACGACGCGCCCGGTGGCGCCGAGCACGAGCCGATCGGCCGCGTACAGCGTCACGTGCCCGCCGCCCGCGCCGCCGCCCGCGCCGCCTGCCTCCTGCGAGTTGCCCGCGCCGCCGCCGCCGCCGCCCGAGCCGAGGCGCAGCGAACGGTCGGTGCTCGTGTCGCCGTTGCCGCCCGCGGCCCCGTAGCCGCCGGGCTGTCCCGCCACTGCGGCGCCGCCGCCGTTGCCCGCGAAGGGACCCGCGCCCGGACGACCGTCGGCTCCCTCACCGCCGCCGCCGCCACCGCAGCCGCCGCCCCCGCCGCCGCCCGCTTCGGCACCCGGCCCGTCCCACTGACCGCCGCCCGATCCGCCGCCACCGTAGCCGCCGCCGCCGCCGCCCGACCAGTTGTCGCAGCCCGCCACGCCCGTCGCGCCGCCTCGTTCGAACTCACCCGCGCCGCCGAGGCCCGGCGAGCCCGAGCTCGCGACCGCGCCCGTTCCGCCGACTTCGGCCACGGGGCCGTCACCGCCGTCACGACCGCGGCTGCCGATGCAACCGGTGCCTCCGGAGCCGCCGCCGAGCATCGTCCCGTTGCCGCCAGGACCCATCCCGGAGGTTCCGCCGACGCCGCCCGGCGAACCCCCGCCACCGCCGCCCGTGATGCTCCCCTCGCCGTTGCCGCCGTTGCCGCCCGCGCCGTTGACGCCGCCGCGCCCCCGCAGCCCGAGCGACCCCGCGCCGCCGCCGCCGCCACCGCCGCCGCCGTAGCCACGCCCCGAAGCCGTGACGGTTCCGTTGACGGTGATGGTGTTGGCGTAGACGGCGAGCCACCCGTCCTGCGGCGTGGTGACGCGCGCATCAGTCGAAGCCACGCCCTCGCCGACCATCCCCACGCGGCCGAAGCCCTGCGCGCGCACGGTCACCCCCGCGGCGACCGTCACCGTTTCGAAGTAGTGCGTGCCGTACCACGCGTTGACCCCTGCGACGGGCCAGTTGACGCTCACGCCGCGGGTGATCCCCACGGTCGACACGCCGTCCCAGCTCGCGGCCTCGGCGATCTGCACGCCGTTGGACGTCGCCGCCATCCCCGCCGTCGCCCCGTTGAACGGCACCACCCTGACATAGTACGTCACCCCCTCCCACGCGCCGCGCAGCGTGAGCCCGGTGATCATCACGGAGGTGCCGGTCACCATACGATCCGCGGCGGTCTCGGCGCCGCCCGGCGTGGTGCCGACGCGCACCTGATACTGGGTCGCCCCCGTGGTCGCGTCCCAGTTGGCCTGGATGACGCCCATCCCCGCGGCGACGGGCGAGTACTGGTAGCGCAGGTCGACGCCCGCGGTGACCGATCCGTCGCGCGCCGCGGTGCTCCCGGCGACGCACGCGCCCGCCGCGCAGGCGAAGCACGCGTTGCCGCAGCGACCGCAGTGGGCCGCGCTCACGCGGGTGTCGACCTCGCAGCCGTTGGCGGGGTTGGCGTCGCAGTCGGCGAAGCCCGCGTTGCAGCTCGCCACGGTGCACGCCGACGCGGCGCACCCGGGCGTGGCGTTGGGGAGGTCGCAGGCGCGGCCGCAGGCGCCGCAGTGGGCGACGGTGGTGACGATGTCGGTCTCGCAGCCGTTGCCCGCGTTCATGTCGCAGTCGCCGCGGCCCGGGAGGCAGGTGTTGAGGCGGCACGCGCCGGCCACGCACACGGAGGTGCCGCCCGGGAGGTTGCACACGGTGCCGCACGCCCCGCAGTTGCGCGCGTCGGTCGCGGTGCTCACCTCGCAGCCGTCGGCGGGGTTGGTGTTGCAGTCGGCGAAGCCCGCCTCGCACATCCCCACGCCGCACGCGCCCGCCGTGCACACGCCCGTCGCCTGCGCGGGGGCGCACGTCCGCCCGCAGCCGCCGCAGTGCGCGGCGCTCGTGCGCGGATCGACCTCGCACCCGTTGGCCTCGTTGCCGTCGCAGTCGAGGAAGCCGCCGGCGCACGTGAACCCGCAGCGACCCGCCGCGCAGGTGGGGGTGGCGTTGGCGCGCGCGGGGCAGGCGTTGCCGCACATCCCGCAGCGGTCGACGGTGACGCGGAGGTCGACCTCGCAGCCGTTGGCCACCATGCCGTCGCAGTCGCCGAAGCCGTCGTTGCAGCGCGCGATGCCGCACGCGCCCGCCGCGCAGGTCGCCACCGCGTTGGGCGGCGCGCACGCCATCCCGCAGCCGCCGCAGTGGAGCACGCTCGCGCGGGTGTCGGCCTCGCAGCCGTTGGACGGGTCCATGTCGCAGTCGGAGAAGCCCGGGTCGCAGGTGACCTCGCAGCGCCCGGCCAGGCAGCGCGACATCGCGTTGCCGCGCGAGGGGCACTGCCTGCCGCAGCCGCCGCAGTGCTCGAGGCTGCTGAGGGTGTCGGCCTCGCAGCCGTTGGCCGCGTTCATGTCGCAGTCGGCGAAGGGCGCAGTGCAGGCCCCCACGGCGCACGCGCCGGCGCGACACGCAGGCGTCCCGTTGGCGGTGCGGCAGGCCATGTCGCAGGCGCCGCAGTTGGCCGGGCTCGTCTGGACGTCAGCGCAGGCCCCCGCGCAGCACGCCTGGCCCGCCGGGCAGGCCCGCGTCGGCGAGCACCCCGGGACGCAGGCGTTGCTCACGCAGCGGGTCCCCGGCGCGCACTGGTCGTCGGTGAGGCAGTCGACGCAGGCGCGGGTCATCGGGTCGCAGCGGCGCATCGCGGCCCCGCCGTCGACGGTCATGGTGCACGAGGCGTCGTCGCGGCAGCCCGCGAGGCAGCGGTTGGCGGCGCCGCAGTAGCGACCGGCCGGGCACGCGTCGCTGGTGACGCACTCCACGCAGCGCCCCGACGGCACGTCGCACACGGCGCCGCCGGCGTTGCCCACACAGTCGGCGTTGGCGCCACAGCCCACGCGGGCATCGGTGGCGTCCGGGGCGACGTCGGGGGCCGGGAGGTCGGGGGCGACGTCGGGCGCGGGCGTGTCCGCGAGGGTCGCGTCGAGGCGACCGCCTACGACGGACTGCCCATCCGTGCAGGCGGCCATCGGGCACAGGAGCGCGAGGGAGACGAGGAGCGAAGACCAGTTGGCGAGCCGCACAATGCACCTCCGGAAAGAGGGCGATTGTCGACCGTGCGGCGGCCATGCGTCCAGCACTCTAGCGCGCACGCGCTGAACGGAACGGATCGGCGCGCCCCTACCCGTCCTTGCTCAGTGACAGGCCCCCTGCCCCGAGTCGGTGAACGCGTCGCCCGCCACCGGCACGAAGCGCCACTCGTAGCTCGTCGCGTGCAGCACGAAGCGCATCACCCCGTGCGCCGTCACGTCGCGCACCTCACTGTTCGCCGCCACCCCCGGGAACCACCGCAGCTCGACGCCCCCCGTCCCGAGGACAAACTGCCGGATGCCGCGCGTCGCGTTGGCGTTGCCCATCGCGTCCATCGGGGCGAAGCGCTCGTAGTTGTGCTCGTGCCCGGTGAGAACGACGTCGGCGTTGCCGTCGTACAGCCGCTGGTAGAGGTTGGCGACCTCCCGAGTCGAGCCGTGCACGCCCGACGAGAACAGCGGGTGATGCCAGTACGCGAGGGTGCAGCGCGCGCGGCTCGCGGCGAGGTCGGCGACGAGCCAGCGGTCTTGCGGCGAGCCCGCCCCGCAGCCGCCGACCTCCGCGCAGTTGCTGTTGAGCGCGATGAGGTGCCACGCGCCGATGTCGTAGCTGTAGTACCCGCGCGCCGGATCGCCCGCCGCCGCGCCGAAGTAGCGGTAGTACGGCGCGGCGCCGCGGGTGTAGTACTCGTGGTTGCCCACGGCAGGGCGAATGCGCGCGCGGTGCCGCCCCCACGTGGGCTGGAAGCAGGTCGAAAACTCGGCCTCCGTGCCCGTGTCGTACACCGTGTCACCGAGCGTCGCGACGGGGCCCGGCAGCGCGTCGAGGATGCGCGACGTCTTCTCGTCGTCGTCGTTGCGGCAGGTGGCGATGTCGCCCACGGAGAGCAGCACCGGATCGCTCGCGTCGGCGATGATGGAGTTGCGGAAGCCCACGAGCTCGAGGTCGAAGCTCAGGTCGGAGCTGTCGCGCGCCGCCTGATGGAGCTCGACGGCGAGGGTGTTGACGCCCGCCACGAGGAAGGAGGTGTCGAGGAGGCGCTCCTGGAAGGTGTCCTCCTCGGGCGCGGCGATGGTGATCGTCGCGAGGGAGGCGCGGGTGACGGCCCCGACCGCGAGGTTGTCACGGCGAACCTCGCGCCCGTTGAGGTACACCACCGCGCCGTCGTCGCGCACGAGCCGCAGCACCACCCAACGGAACACCGTCGGATCATCGACCGTGAACGTGCGGCGGAAGTACGTGGTGATGTGCTTGTTCGCGGGGTCGGCGCCGTAGCGAACCACGGTCGCTTCACCGCCGTCGCCGTACCCGAGCTGCGCCGGACCCGAGCGCCACGCCGTGTCGCGGAACGCAGGGGTGTTCCAGGTGGGGCCAGGGTCGGTTCCGTCGTCGAGGTAGCGCCACACGGCACCGGCCGGAGAGAGCACCGCGCTCGGAGGAGGCGGAGGAGGCGGAGGAGGCGGAGGAGGCGGAGGGGGCGCGACGTCGGCGGGCGCGTCGGGGCGCGCGTCCACGGCCGCATCAGGAGCGGCCTCGCGCGGCAGGTCGACCGCGACATCGGGCGCCGCGTCCGCCACCACGTCGACGCTCGCCTCGCGTGCGACATCGGCCGCCACCGCCACGTCCAAGGCATCGCCCGCGACGTCCGTCGCACGATCGACGCTCCCATCGACCGCGACGTCCGGGGGAGGCGCATCCGCGATCCCCGGCGACTGATCGGTGGGCGCATCGGGCGCTGGCGCGAAGCCCGTCCCCTCGTCACGGCCGTCCATGCCCACATCGCGGGTCGGCACGGACGCCTCGTCGGCGCGCGCGAGCGTCGCGTCCGCGTCAGGCGCGTTGTCCGCCACGGCGTCGGAGCCATCGAGCGCCGCGGCGTCTCGCGGGCTTTCAGGGTCGGCGCTGCACGCGGTGACGACCGCGGCGGCGAGCAGGACGCGGGACCAGGGAGGAAGCATCAGCGACGAGAATACCCAATCCGAGCCCGGCGCGGCCTCACACGTCGATCGTCGCCACCGAGTGCCGCAAGACCCACGCGTACACCCCGGTGAGCGCCGCGGCCCCGAGCGACACCGCGACTTTTGCGTACGTGGGCGCGCCCAGCATCCACCACAGCGCCGTCCCCCCCGCGAGGCACACTGCACCGATCGCGGACACCCACGACCACACCAGCAGCACGGGTTCGTTGCGCCGCACGAGCGCCCGGTGAACGCCGAGGATCACCCCCGCCCCCACGGCCGCCGCCACCAGGTGAGCGCGCGCGCTGCCGCTCCCCTGCGCGATCACGACCGCCCGCAGCGCCACCTGCATCCCGAGAAACGCTAGCGTCGCCTGCTCGGCCCGTCGCCACGCGGCCTCCACACGACGCTCCGCCGCCGCGTCGAGCGGCCGCGGGGCTTCGGGCGCGTGCCCGCACGAAGGGCAGCGCTCGCCGCGGGTGGGCGCGCCGCACTCCGGGCAGAGCTGCGCGCCGTCGCGCGTCACTCGTCGTCGTCAGCGTTGCGGCTCGGCGTGGCCAGGAGCTCGCCGTTGGGACCATCGCGGCGGATCACGAACACGCGTCGCGCCACCACGTCGTCATCCTCGCGGGCGACGATGGCGACGATGTTCGCGCCGGGACGGAGCGGGAGCTGCGCGTCGAAGGCCATGCGGTGCCGGTCGGCGGCGTCGCGGTTGGACTGGTAGTGCACCTTGTTGTTGCCAACGAAGACGTACATGTCGAGCACGCGCGTCTCGTCGGTCACCGTGCCGTTGACCGTGAGGGTCGCGCCGCGCACCGCGAGCTCGACGCCGTTGGTCTCGATCATCGGCGGCGAGTTGTGGAGCACGTAGGTGAGCGCGGGGGCGGGCTGAGCGCCGACCCGCGGAGCCCCCCCGACCGAGCGGAGCACCCACGCGGGGCGGCCGTTGCCCACGTCGAGTCGAACGAAGTCGCCCGAGCGCGCCGTGATCGGGAGCGAGGCGCCCGCGGGCGCGCGGACCACCACGCGGCTGTCGGCCAGCGGCGCCTCGCGGAGGTCGGTCTCGGCGGTGAAGGCGAGCGCGCCGGTGGCGGGGGCGACGGCGAGGGCCTCGCGGGCGACGGGGACGGCGATCTTCTGCGTCTCCACCTCGCGGAGGTCTTCGTCTTCGAGGGCGAGCTCGATGCGGGCCTCCGGCTCGCGGTAGCCCTCGGCGACCGTGAACGTGAAGGCCACGCGGCGCTCCTCGCCCGGCGCCATGTTGTCGATGTTGAAGCGGGCGTCGTGGAGCAGCACGCCGGCCCCCGAGAGGTTGCGCAGCGCGGCGAGGGTCACCTGCGAGCGGCCGCGGCCGACGTTGCGCACCGTGAGGTACATGGTGACCAGCTCGCCCGCCTGGACGCGCCCGTCGCCGTTGCCCCCACGCCCCACCTCGGCGAGCTGCCACCCGTACGCGAACACCGGGCGATCCAGACCGCGCACCGACGCGCGGAGCGGCGCCACATCCCCCGGCACGCGCCCGTGCGACTCCGACCACTCCAGCCGCACGCCGTCGGTGCGCGAGAGGGAGGCCTTGGGCATCAGACACACCTTGCGCGTCCCCGGCGCCGGGAGCGACGAGCTGCCCGGGCGGAAGCCCTCGTACTCGCAGATGCCGAGCGGCGTCGTCCAGGTGCGGGTCTCGCCGGGGTTGACGCGGCCGAAGACGAGCTCGCGGCGGTCGAAGAGGGGGTTGTCGCTGCGGGTCGAGGCGCGGAGGCGGTACACCGGGGCGTTGCCGCGGTTGGTCACCGTCACCGTGAGGTCGAAGGACTGACCCGGGACGCCGGTGTTCTCCGGGCGGTTGGTGCTCATCGCGACGACGAGGTTGGAGGCGCCGCCGTCGGTGCCGCCGTCCCAGTCGACGCCGAGCGTACGGAGCGCCTGGCTCACGCCCGCGAGCTGCTCACCGCGCACCCGATCGACGAGGGGACGCGCGTCGGAGAGCATCTCGCGGCGGCCCGAGCGCGGCGCGGCCGAGAGCAGGTCGCGCACGAAGCGGACCGAGAAGTCCTCACGGAAGCCGTCGTCGGCGAGGTCGTCGGCGCCGCGGAGGCGGAGCTGCTCGCGCTCCTCGGCGGGGAAGTTGTACTGGAGCACCTCGCTCGCCCGCTGGTCGCCGCGCGCCCGGGTGTTGGTGAGGTGCGCCGAGAGGTCGGCCTCGCGGGGGAAGAGCCGGTCGGCGTCGAGGTCCATGTCGAGCCGGTCGGCCGTCATGGGCGAGAGCTCGAGGTCGGGCGCGATGCCGACGCCCTGGATGGAGACATCCCCCGGGGTGAGGTACTGCGCGATGGTGATCTTCAGCGCGCCGCCGTCGGGCAGGTTGCGGATGGTCTGCACGCTCCCCTTGCCGAACGAAGTGCTGCCGACGATGAGGGCGCGGTTGTGGTTCTTGAGGGCGCCGGCCACGATCTCGCTGGCGCTGGCGCTGCCGCCGTCGATGAGGACGGCCACGGGGTAGTTGGGCTCCGTCCCCTGGGGGCGCGCCTCACGCTCGTCGCGGCCCTCGCGGCGGTTGCCCGCGGTGGTCACCACGACGCCGTCCTGGAGGAAGAGGTCGGACACGTTGACGGCCTCCTCGAGCAGGCCGCCGGGGTTGCCGCGCATGTCGAGGAGCAGCGAGCGCATCCCCTGCTGCCGCATCCCCGCGAGGGCGCGGGTGAGCTCGTCGCTCGTGGTCTCGCTGAAGCTCTTGATCTTCGCGTAGCCGACGGTGCCCGAGAGCATCCGCGACTCCACCGAGTGGACGTTGATGACGGCGCGGGTGAGCTCCATGCGGCGGGGGGCCACCCAGCCGGCGCGACCGGGGCGCACCACCCAGATGGTGACGGGCGTCCCCTCGGGGCCGCGGAGGCGGTTGACGGCCTCGGAGAGCGACATGTTCTGCGTGCTCTCGTCGCCGATCTTCACGATGCGGTCGTAGCGGAGGAGCCCGGCGCGCGACGCGGGCGTCTCGGGCATCGGGTTCATCACCGTGAGCTGCCGGTCGCGGATGGAGATCACGATGCCGAGGCCGCCGAAGTGGCCCCCGGTCTGGATCTGCATCTCGTGAAACTGGTCGGGGTTCAGCACGATCGAGTGGGGGTCGAGCGTGTGGAGCATCCCGTTGGCGGCGGCGTACTCGATGTCGCGGAGGTCGACGCCCGACCCGCGGAGGTGCGTCTGGAGGAAGGCGAACACCTCACGCCAGCGCGGCTCGAGGTCCCACAGCGCGCGAATCTCACCGATCTGGAAGGTCTGCTCGTGGGTGTCGACCTTCACGGTGAGCGTGCCCGAGCCCTCCTCGTGGCGCACGAGCACCTGGGCGACGCTCCGCTGGATGGCGTCGAGCCCCTTGAGCATCATCTCCTGCGGGTGGACGCGCGCCGGGTCGACGTAGTTGTTGTTGATCTCCAACATCACGTAGCGCAGCACCTGCATCCGCGTGAGGTCGAAGTTGGGGTCGGGCGCGCGGGGCGCACGGCGCGTCTGGGCCAGCAACGACCGTGACCCCGCCACCCCGAACAGGCCGCCGTTGCGCGACACCGTCACGTAGGACGCGAAGAGGCAGGTCAGGAAGATGAGCGAGGCCTTCCAGGCGAGGGAGAGACGGGTGCGCATGATGTGGGGCCGCGGAGTATAGGGGTTCGATCGTGAAACCACACGGAATCACGTCCCATTCCCTGGCCATCTGTTCACCGGCTTTCACCCATGCAATCCGCACGCGGCAGAAGTGAACGTCGTGCCGCGAGGTCTCACCGGCCTTTCTCGCAGATTCCGCGCAAGGGAGAGTGGCACGACCCCTGCTCAAGAGAATCTCAAGCGGCGACGCCGGCGGTCCCCCCCACGCCAGAGGTCAGTCGCCGCTATTCTTTCTCCCCAATGGCCGCGTGTCGGAGCCCTCTCACTCCCCGACACGCGGCCGTTGCCCTATGATCGCGCCATGAGCCTCCGTACCTCCCTCGTGGTGGCCGCGTTGTTGATGCCGGGCGTGTCGCTCGCGCAGTCGTGGGCGACGCCGACCTTTCAGCCGCTGCCGGGGTCGACGGCGCGCACCGAGCGCTGGCCCGTGGGCCCCGGGATGCACGCCGAGCGGGTGTACGTGTGCGGCCCGGCGTGGGTCCCGGGTACGGGGTGCCAGCCGTCGGGGTGGCGGGCGGTGGGCTTCGTCTTCGGGACGCGCCCCGACCTCGTGCGCGCCCGCACCTTCTCCGGCGACGGCCGCGGGCGCGTGATCGCCTCCACCGACCGGGACGTGATCTACTCCGACGACCGCGGGCGGAGCTGGCAGCGGGCGTCGTTCAACGGCGTCAACCGCCCGCAGCTCTTCGCGCTCGACCCGGAGACCCGCTTCGGGGTGGCCGTCGCCGAGGGCGCGATCCACGTGACTGAGGACGGCGGCGTGTCGTGGCGGTACGTCCGCGAGCTGCCCTCGCGGCGCGTGGTGCAGGCGGTGGTGCACGGCCGCAACGCGGTGCTCGCCGACGGCGCCGGTGGGATGTGGGCCATCGTGCAGGGGAGCGAGCTGCAGGTGCTCTCGGACGCGGGGAGCGCGCGCGGGCTGGCGCAGATTCAGGTGGCGGGGGAGACCATCCTCGCGAGCGACGCGGAGGGCCGGGTCACGCGGGTGATGCCCAACGGGTCGATCGAGCGCGAGGCGGGGTCGACGCGCTGGGGACCGTAGGGCGCTCGTCGCGCCATCCTCTTGACGTCGCCCGCGGTTCGCGCGACGTGTGTCGGTCCCCATGACCCACGCGTTCAAGCTCGTGTCGGAGTTCGCGCCGCAGGGCGATCAGCCCAAGGCCATCGCCGCCCTCGTGGAGGGCCTCAAGGCGAAGAAGAAGCACCAGGTGCTCCTCGGCGTCACGGGCTCGGGCAAGACCTTCACCGCCGCCAAGGTGATCGCCGAGACCAACCGCCCGGCCCTCATCCTCGCGCCCAACAAGACCCTCGCCGCCCAGCTCTACGCCGAGATGCGCGAGCTCTTCCCCGAGAACGCCGTCGAGTACTTCGTCTCCTACTACGACTACTACCAGCCCGAGGCGTACATCCCCGCGAGCGACACCTTCATCGAGAAGGACGCGATGATCAACGAGGCCATCGACCGCATGCGCCACTCGGCCACGCGCTCGCTCCTCTCGCGGCACGACGTCATCATCGTGGCCTCGGTCTCGTGCATCTACGGCATCGGCGACCGCGAGTCCTACATGGACATGACCGCCGAGCTCGTCGTCGAGGAGGACTACCCCCGCGACCACCTCCTGCGGCGCCTCGTCGAGATGCAGTACGAGCGCAACGACGTCGACTTCCACCGCGGCACCTTCCGCGTCCGCGGCGACGTGGTGGAGATCTTCCCCGCCTACGAGGAGGCCACGGCGATCCGCGTGGCGTACTTCGGCGACACCATCGACGACATCGCCGAGATCGACCCCCTCCGCGGCAAGGTGCAGAAGAAGCAGAAGACGGTCACCATCTACCCCAACTCCCACTACGTCACGCCGAAGCAGCAGCTCTCCAAGGCCATCAACACCATCCGCGACGAGCTGCGCCTGCGCATCAAGGAGCTGGAGTCGATCGGGAAGTTCATCGAGAAGGAGCGCATCGCGCAGCGGACGCTCTACGACCTCGAGATGCTCGAGCAGGTGGGCTTCTGCCACGGCATCGAGAACTACTCCCGCCACCTCTCCAACCGCGGCCCCGGCGAGGCCGCGCCGACGCTCATCGACTACTTCCCGCCCGACTTCCTGATGATCATCGACGAGAGCCACCAGACCGTCTCCCAGGTGGGCGCGATGTACCGCGGCGACCGGGCCCGCAAGGAGACCCTGGTGGAGTTCGGCTTCCGCCTGCCGAGCGCCCTCGACAACCGGCCGCTGAAGTTCGACGAGTTCGAATCGCGCATCGGGCAGGTGATCTACGTCTCCGCGACGCCGGGCGACTACGAGCTCCGCCAGACCGAGGGGGCCTTCGTCGAGCAGATCATCCGCCCGACGGGGCTCATCGACCCCGAGATCGAGGTGCGCCCCGTCACCCACCAGGTGGACGACCTCCTCGCCGAGGTGCGCGCCCGCGTCGAGCGCGACCAGCGGGTGCTCGTCACCACCCTCACCAAGCGCATGGCCGAAGACCTCACCGAGTACTACCAGGAGCTCGGCGTGAAGGTGCGCTACCTCCACTCGGACATCGAGACCCTGGAGCGCGTGGAGATCCTCCGCGACCTGCGCCGCGGCGAGTTTGACGTGCTCGTCGGCATCAACCTCCTGCGCGAGGGCCTCGACCTCCCGGAGGTGTCGCTGGTGGCCATCCTCGACGCCGACAAGGAAGGCTTCCTCCGCTCGCCCCGCTCGCTCATCCAGACCATCGGCCGCGCCGCCCGCAACGTCGAGGGGCGCGTCATCATGTACGCCGACCGCGTCACCGACGCGATGCAGAACGCCATCGACGAGACCAACCGCCGCCGCCTGCTCCAGTCGGCCTACAACACGGCGCACAACATCACCCCCGCGACGGTGAAGCGCGCCATCAGCGACATCAACCCGGCCGCGGGCAACAGCGACTACAGCACCGTCTCCGCGCGGCGCCGCAACGAGATCGACGCGACGAAGGCCCCCACCAACGACGCCGAGAAGAGCGCCCTCATCGAAGACCTCCGCGGGCAGATGGTGGAGGCCGCCGAGGCCCTCGACTTCGAACGGGCCGCGATGCTCCGCGACCGCGTCCGCGTGCTCGAAGGGGGCGGCGGCGCGGCCAACGTCGGCGGTCCCATCAACCGGGGTGTGCTCCCCGACGCGGCCACCAGCCCAGCGGCGAAGGAGACGAAGAAGGTCGACCCGAAGACCCGCTTCCAGAAGGCCGGCCAGCGCTTCAAGCCGCGCGGCAAGTAGGGACGACCCTGCCCATCCAGAACGCCGCGACGCGGCCTCGGTCGCCTCCGCCCGTCTATTCGAGCGCGGCCTCGACCGCGGGGAGCAGATAGCTCTCAGGCCAGCGACGGCGGAAGCTCGCCGCCCGCGCGCGCGCCTCGGCCATCCGGCCCGCCCGTGCGAGCGCGATGACCCAGAGCGAGGCGCGCTCCTCGCCGAGCACGCCCGAACGATACTGGTGCTCGTAACGCGACAGGGAGTCGAGCGCGGCGCCGGCCTGTCCGCGCGCGAGCGCCGTGCGGGCGATCTCCAGCGCGGCTCGCTCCGCGGCGAGCGCGCGGTCAGCGTCGGCGTGCGACGTCGGGCCGCTGCGGTGCGGCGCGTCGTTGCGCGCGGCGGATGGCGGAACAACGGGCGCCGCGTCCGGGAGAGGCGCGGGCGGCGCCTGGACGACCCGCTCGACGACCTGCGGGACGCGCACCGTGCGGGTGACCACGACCGGCGCCGCCCGGGGCGCGAAGGCCGCGTGCGCGCCTACGCCGAGCGCGACGCCGGCCGAGAGGAACAGCAGGTCGCGCCGCCAGCTCGCCCAGCGCGGCGCGTCACGGGGCGCGGGGGCGTCGGTCGGTCCTTGCTCCGCGACGCTCCGCGCGACCTCGAAGCGGCGGAGGAGGCGCTCGACGCGGGCGGCGTCGACGGGTTCGCGCGCGCGCTCGTGGTCGAGCAGCGAGGCGACCTCGGGGGGCAGCGGGGCGGGCTCGGGGGTGGGGTCGTTCATCGTCGGCCTCGTCGGGCCAGGAGCCTGCGCGCAGCCGCCGTGAACTCCTCACGGGCGAGGCGGAGGCGCGAGTAGGCCGTGTTGAGCGGGACCTTCAGGGCCGCCGCGATCTCGGGGACCGGGACACCGTCAATGTCGGCCAGGATGAGGACGGCGCTCCGGTCGGGACCGAGCAAGCCGAGGGCCTCGATGACGAGCTCGCGGTCGCGCGCGGCGTCGATTCCCTCGTCGGCGGAGGGGGCGCTGTCGGCGGCGACGTCGTCCGCGGGCGCCGCCTCGCGGCGGTGGCGCGCCAGGCGGCGGTAGTTGGACGCGATGCCCGCGGCGAAGGCGAAGAGCCAGGGGCGGATCGGGCGCGCTCGGTCGTACTGGGCGTGATGGCGAAAGGCCACGAGAAACACCTCCTGCGCCATGTCGTCGACGTCCGCGGGCGCGACCCCGAGGCGGCGGAGGGAGTCGATGACGTACCCGCACTGGGCGCGGAAGAGCGCGCGGAACTCCGCGTCCCGATCCACGGCAGCGGGCGACAGCGGCGCGTCCATCACACCCGGTTGTGGCCTGCGGTGCGGTCCGTCACGGAATCGTCGCCCCCACGAGAACGCCGAGGGACGCTGCCACGGGGGACGCCGTCCACTGGTTGACGCCGTCGAGCAGGAGGGACGGGTGCACCAGCGGGGCCTCGACGTCGAGAAAGGCTCGCAGGAAGAAGAGACCCGCGAGGCGCCTCTCCACGCCGACGCGCGCGCCGAGGGACGCCCAGGGGACCACCCCGGCCCGCGACGCCGCGAGCCCCTCCCCCTGCGCGGCGAAGGCCCCACCGCTCGCCACGCCGCAGAGCGCGAACAGCCCCGCGTGGGCGCACGCGAACAGCGCCCCACGCCACAGCTGCACGCTCGCCGCGCCGGATGTGCCCACCGCGAGCCCGCCGAGGCCCACGTCGCCGCGCGCCTCGACGCCCGTGGAGAAGGCCCCCACGCGGATCGTGAATCGCGCGACGGGACCCGCGCAGACCCGCGGGACGAGACCCACCGAGGCCGCCACGCCGACAGAGACATCGAGCGTGACGGGGCGCGCGACGGGCACGCGTGCGGGGGCGGCAACGATCACGGGCGGTGGCGGCGCGACGGGCGCTGGCGGGGCGACGGGCGCTGGCGGGGCGACGGGGGGCGGCGCGGGCGCGGCGGCCGGTGCGTCGATCGGCGCTGGGGGCGGCGGCGCGGCGCGGGCGAAGCTCAGCCGGTCGATCGCGAGGCTGATCGCGAGGGTGAGGGCGCCCGCGAGCTCCGCGCAGTCGGTGGTCGACGTGCGCATCACGCGCGTGGCGAGGCTCCGTCCCTCCCGGCGGACACGGAGCTCCGCGCGGAGCCCAGCGCCCTCCGAGAAGATGCGGGCCTGGAGCGACAGGGGCGCGTCGCTGCGGAAGGGCTCGTAGCCCAGCCGGGAGGCGACGGAGTTTCGCAGCGCGTCCTGCGACGGGCAGCGAAAGCCCTCGGCCGCTTCGTAGGTGAGGCGCGCGTAGGTCGGATCGTCGGCCCACGCGTCGCTGCCCGCCAGCGCGAGGAGCGCAACAAGGACTCCGGTCACCGTCCTCACGGCGCGATGGATCGCACACCCGCCGCCTGTCACACAAGCGGCGACTGCGGAACGTCCGCCCCTTCACCCGGTGGTTTGTCGCGCTCGTCGCGGCAGGCTGTCCGCCGCCGCGCCCGGCGAGTTCGGCTGCGCCACGCTGTCGACGTCGTCGTGGCTCACGGCGGGCGGTCGCGAGGCGCTGTGGGAGACGGCGACGCTCGCGGGCGACCTCGACGGCGACGGTCTCGTCGGCGACCTTGTGCTCAACACGTCACCTGCGCGACGTGGCCTTCAGCGACCGCCGACCGTCGACGCTGCCGGTGCGATCCCGGCGGCGTGGGTGCTCGAGCCCGTCGGCGACGTCAACGGCGACGGCGCGATGGACCTCGCGGCGGTGGGGGACGTCCGCGCGATGACCGCCGCGGCGGGGCGTGACATCACGGACATCGACCGGGTCGCGCGGGTGTACCTCAGCCGCGTCGGGACGGCGCCGACGTACGGGCTCGCGCGCTCGGTGGCGCTTCGCCTCGGTCCGCGGGACTACTGGGGGGCGGGGCAGTTCACGCCGTAGCGACCGCGGTCATCGAAGCCCCGGCGCTCGAGCTTGAGGCCGTGGGGGGTTGGACATGAACACGCCGCTCCCGTAGCGGAGTTCGAGGCGCGGCGCATCACCCCGCCGAAGGGGACGCGGTGCACCGCGGCGCTGGCACCACCCTCTGGCACGTGCCACTGCGGCCACCCATGGCACCTCTTCAAATCCATACGAGATGCCTTGGATTTCGGCCTTCGGCGAGGCCGGTACGCGCGCTGCTTTGGGCCTCTGCACCCCCAACAAGGAGTCTCGACCATGCAGAACGCCGCCCTCGACCACGCGCTCCTCGCCCCCCGCAACAGCCGCCCCTCGCTCACCCTCGTGCCCGCCTGGGCGCGCGCCGAGGAGGAGGAGGCCCTCTCTTGCCTCCGCAGCGGCGGGCTCCTGCTCGCGAAGGGCGACATCGGGTACGGGCTCCTCGGCCGCACCGAGCGCGCCCTTCGCAACATGTACGAGCTCAAGGGTCGCCCCGAGAGCAACCCCTGCGTCTTCGCCGGCAACTGGGACGTGCTCGACGAGGTCGCCGTGGTCACCCCCGAGGAGCGCGCGTTTCTCCAGCGCGTGGTGGGGTACTCCACCTGCGCGGCGGTGTTTCCCGCGCGCCTGGAGAGCCAGCTGATTCAGGGCCTCGACCCCTGGGTGCGCGCGCACGCCGTCACCCGCGGCACGCTCGCGGTCTTCATGCGCTGCGGTGGCTTCTTCGAGCGCCTGGTGAGCCGCGCCTGGTCGGAGGGCTGGTGCTTCGTGGGCTCCAGCGGCAACCCCTCGTCCATGGGCAACTGCTTCCGCTTCCATGAGGTCCCCGAGAGCATTCGCGAGGGGGTCGACTGCGCCATCGACCACGGCACCGCCGCGTACGAGAACCCCGCGCGCATGGCCACCACGATCCTCAACTTCACCAACGGGACGCTCAAGCGTGAGGGCGTCAACGCCGCGAGGATCCGCGCCGACTTCGAGGCCTTCATGGGCCGCGGCGACCGCGCGGTGCAGCTGTGACGTCACGCCACGGAGAGCCGACGATGAAGACCTCCCTCGACGACACCCTCGCCGCCTGCCGCGTGATCACCGAGCGCCACCGCGCGTCGAGCCATCCCTTCGTGAGCACCCTTGCGCACGCCCGGCCCGACCGCGCGCGCCTCGGCGTCTGGGCGACGGAGAAGTACCACCAGGTCTTCCTCCAGAACGTGATGTTCTCCGCGATTCACGCCAACGCCTGGGACCCAGCGCCGTGCGCGAGGCGATCGCGCGGGAGGGCGTGACCTTCGCCGCGGGCGTCACCAGCGCGTGGGCCGGGCTCGCCGAGTCGCTCGCCGCGCACCCCGAGGGCCCCGCGCTGCCGCGAGGGATCCGCCTCCTCGCCGGGGGCAACGCCCCGCCCGCCGCGCTCGTCGAGACGCTGCGCGGGCACGGCGCGGAGTTGCTCCACGTCTACGGTATGACGGAGACCGGGCCGCTCGCCACGTCAGCGCTCGGTGAGAGCGCCCAGGGGCACCCCGCGCCGCTGATGGATCTGCGCATCGTCGACGCGCGCGGAGCCTGCCTCGAGGTCGGCGCGGCGGGCGAGGGCGAGGTGCAGCTCCGCGGGCCCTGGGTGGCGATGGCGTACCACGGCGACGGCGTGACCCCCGACCGTTGGACCGACGACGGCTGGCTCCGCACGGGCGACCTCGGGCGCTACGAAGTCGCCGGCGCCCTGCGGGTCACGGGACGTCTCAAGCCCATGATCCGCTGCGGCGGTGAGTGGGTCGACGCCGAGGCCCTCGAGCGCGCCGTGCGCACGCACCCCGACGTCGCGACCGCGAGCGTGGGGTGCGTCGCGCATCCGACGCAGGTGGAGCAGCCCGAGGTGCGCGCGTCGCTCCGTGAGGGCGCGCGGCTCGACGCCGAGGCGCTGCGGGGATACCTCGCGGAGCGGTGGGTCCACGGGCGCATCCCGCCCATGGTGATCGCATTGGCGCCCTGCTGAACATGTTCTGATGGACCGCGCGCGTCGCGGTCGGAGGTTGCACCCAATGGTCATTTCTCTCGTCATCGCCACGCTCGTCCTTGGCTCCACGGCCTACGTCTCCGTGAAGGCCGTCCTTCCGCTGGTCCGCGACGTGAACGCGACCGAGACGCGGCCCCTCGAAGCGCCCCCGGCCCGCGACGCGTCGCTCACCCGCTCCAGCGCGCTGGTGGACTACCAGCAGCAGCTCCACTCCGACGTCGAGGTGCTCCCCGAGCAGGGTCCGTGCTTCGGTGCGCCGAGCAGCGCCGACCTCTTGCCGCTGAACATCGTGGCGTGGCCGTGGTGAGCTGACTACGGCACGCGGCGGGAGGAGCGCGCAGCTCACTCCGTGCGCAACGACGCCGCGGACCTGTCGGTGATCGTCTCGCCGACGGAGGCCGTGCGGGCCTGCGCGAGCGCCTCGGCGACCACCCCGCTGTCGCGCGACGCGAAGACTCCCGCCCGCACCGCGCAGCGCAGCCGCACCCCAAGCCCGCGCGCGACCCCCTGCAGCGCCTCCGCGAGCCGGAGCGCGGGGAGACAGCGCGGGTGCGCCGACACCCACTCGGCGCCGTCGAGGCGCTCGACGTGGGTCGCCCCCCAGCGCGCGCTGAGCAGCTCGACGGAGTCCGCCAGCGAGGCCAGCGCGCCCTCATCGCCCTCGGCGACGAGCCCCAGCACGACGCGCAACGGCGGGTGGGCGGGGCGCGCGTCGACGAGGCCATCGAGCCGCTCGAAGAAAGCCTCGATCTCCCGAAACATCCGCTCGGGTTCGCCGGGTTCGAGCTGGTAGTTGGCCCCCGAGATCGCCACGAGGCGCGCGTCGGGCAGCAACGCGGCGAGCGACTCGGCGAGCTCGATCGGCGCCAGCGCGTCGCCCCGGAGATGCAGCAGGAGCGCGGGAGTCTGCATGGCGGGCGCCAGCCATCCCACGTTGATCCGCAGGATGGAGCGCGTCATCGCGATCATCCCGCCGGGGGAGATCACCATGCGCTGGAAGTGGGCGAGCCAGTCGGTGGCGCCAGCGTTCGCGGACCGTGGGGTCGCTCCGCCCGGCGTGTCGGGCACCTCGGAGCGGCCCCAGCGCGTGCGCAGCTCCTCCAGGAAGGCCTCCACCTCCGGGGTGATCGGGTCGCTCCCCTGCGCTTGCAGCCCCGAACGGACGCCGGTGCCGAACAGGATCACGCCGGGCACGCGCTCGGGGTGCAGGGCCGCGTAGGCGATCGCATGGGCGCCGCCCTCGATGTTGCCGAACAGGATGGGACGACGGAACCCCACCGCGGTGACGATGGCCTCGATGTCATCGAGGCGGTCTTCGAAGGTGCAGCCGGTGATGTTGCGGTCGGACAGCCCGACGCCGCGCTTGTCGAACATCACCACCCGGCCGAGGTACCCGAGCCGCCGCAGGAAGGTGGCGAACTCCTCCCGCTGCCACATCAGCTCGAGGTGCGAGAACCAGCCGAAGAACACGATCTCCCGCGGACCCTCGCCGAACAACTGATACGCAAGGCTCACGTCACCATGAAACGCGTAGCGCACCTCGGGCACCATCCCCGACCAGCTCCGCGGCGGCGGTGACGGCGGCTCCGACGGCGGACGCGTGCTGCTCGCGACGTCGGACGATCGGGCGGGCTCACGCATCGTGTCGGTGACAAACGCGTACGCCCGTCGCCACGCGTGGGCGACCTCGTCGTCGATCTCGGGGTCGAGCTCGCGCACCGCCGTCATGAGCACGTCCCCGAGGAGCCCGTAGTCACCCGGTCCGAGGTTCAGGTGCGCGTGACGGCGGCCGAGGTCGCGCAGCATCGGCGCGATCCGGTCGTGGTCGCGCAGGCCCATGAGCGAGAGCTCGAGCGCCTGCGCGAGCTTGCGTCGCTGGGGCTCGAGGTCGGCGGGAAACAGCGCGCGCAGGTCGGGCCGCACCGCGAAGAGCCGCTCGTACACCCGCCGCGGCAGCGCGTCGCCTTGCGCGAGCACGCGCTCGAAGGAGCCGGCCACCAGCGTGGCGTCGCGGTCTTCGCCGAGCGGCGCCGCAGCCACCGGCGCGGGCACGAAGATCGAACAGATGCGCTCGATCGCCCCGACGAGCTCCGCCGCGGACTCGGGGCGCCCGGCCGGATCGCGGGCCAGGCACTGATGCACGAGCTCGGCGAAGGACGGGAGCACGTCGGGGCACCACGTCTGCAACGGGGGCGCGTCGACGTTGAG
Source organism: Polyangiales bacterium (assembly GCA_044375895.1). Classification (GTDB taxonomy): domain Bacteria; phylum Myxococcota_A; class Polyangia; order Polyangiales; genus CAISKJ01. The sequence goes on from JBILLV010000038.1 coordinate 24,756, forward strand.
CACGAGCTCGACGGGCACGGGTCGCTGGCGCCCGTGGGGCAGCGTGCCGGTGAGCAGCTCATAGAGCACCAGGCCCAGCGCGTAGAGGTCGGAGCGCGCGGTGATCTCCTCGTGCCGCCACGCCTCGGGCGGGAGGTACGCGGGCGTACCCATGATCGCACCGGCGTTGGTGACGCCCCCGGCGTGGCTGTTCGTGGCGTGGGCGGGCAGCGTGCGCCCGTCGGCGTCGACCGGGGCGCCGTGCGCCGACCAGCCAGTGTCGGCCGCGTGCGCATCGCCCAGCCGGGCGAGGCCGAAGTCGAGGAGCTTCACCTCGCCTGCGGCGGTGAGCATCGCGTTGCTCGGCTTGATGTCGCGGTGGAGCACGCCGGCCCGATGCGCCGCGGCGAGGCCGCGCGCGAGCCCCAGCCCGATGCGGGCGACGCGGGCCCAGGGCATCGGGGCGCGCAGCCGGTCGAGGTCGTCACCCTCGACAAATTCGTAGGCGATGTAGGGGCGCCCGAGCGCCTCGCCGACGCGGTAGATGCCCACCACGTTGGGGTGCGACAGCCGCGCGATGGCCCGCGCCTCGCGGAGAAAACGCGCGCGCACCGCGGGCGACGGGTCGTCGGCCATGGTGAACTTCAGCGCCACCTCCCGGTCGAGCACCACATCGCGCCCGAGAAACACCTGCCCCATGCCGCCGCGCCCGAGCGGACGCACCACCTCGAAGTCGTCGAAGCGTCGCGGCCCGTTCCACAGAGCAGTGTCGAGGTTGGTGGCACCCATTTCGCTCTTTGAGCTCTATCGTATCGTGCACACGGCTGTCGATACGAAGCGCCTCAAACACGGGCAGCGTCGCATCCCGGCGATGACGGGCCGAGAGACACCGTCGACCCGTCTGCGGCGGCGCGCTACGGCTCCGGCACCTGCACGTGGATGTCCGGGAAGGGCGACTCGTGGAGGAAGTACTCGTCGAACTCTGGCGTCGCCACCGGTCGGATACCCCGCGCGAGAAACGCCTTCGCCGCCGCGGGCTGCACGTAGCCCATCGCCATCAGCTCGACCGCGGGGAGCGTCGAGAAGAGGGGCGACGCCGCGAACGCCTCCGCCTGCGCCGCCTGCATCCGCCAGCCCTTGAGCGAGAGCGTCTTCAGGCGCGGCAGCGGGGCGGCCTTGCAGAGGGCGTCGGCCGCGGCCTCGTTCGCCGCGTAGCCGCCGCCGAGCACCAGGCCCTCCAGCGCGTCGAAGTGCCCGCACGCGAGGAACGGGCCGTACTGGTCGCCAGGGAGCCCGTCGAGGCGCAGGTGCTTCACGCCGCGGAGGAAGGTCGCGCCCTCCCAGTCGACCTGGCCCTCGGTGTTCCATGAGCTCGCGTCGAGGTGGGTTAAAGGGGCGATCTCGCGCCCACGGAGGGCCCCGATGACGTCCTGCCAGGAGGCACTGCAATAACCCATCACCACCCGGCGGAGAGAGCGCAGGCGGGGTGACGAAAGGATGCGCGCGACGCCGTCCGACCCGAGGGGCTGCCCCACCAGCCCGAGCGTCGCGAGCGACCCGAGCGCAGCCGCGTCCGCGAGCGCCGCCGCGCCGGCCTCGTGGATCTGGCCCTTGTCGTCGTCGGAGCGGCACGTGAACCACCGGAGCCTCTCCAGCGAGCCGTTGCGAGCGATCGCGGTGATGCCCTCATCGCCGATCTCGTTGGCCGAGAGGTTGAGCGCCTCGAGCCGCGACCACGACCCCTTGGCGAACATCGCCTTGACGCCTGGGCCCTCCAGCTCGTTGTACTCCAACACCGCCGTTCGAATCCCGTGGTGCGCCCCGAGGGCCGCGAGCGCCTTGCCAGCCGCGGCGCCCTTCAGCCCGGTGTTGGTCAGCTTGAGGTGTTCGAGCGTCGCCGGACCCTGCGCGAAGGGGGCGAGGTCGGCGGCGCCGAGCTTTACGCCGTACACCTCCAGCACGCGAAGCTTCCGCCCGAGCGGAGCGTCTCGCCAGCGAGCGGCGTCGTAGCCCTTGGCGCGTGAGCCGAAGTGCCACAGCCCGAGCTCCTCGACCTCGGGCATCTCCTTGATCGCGTCCCACTGCTCGGCCGTCGGCACACCGCGGAAGCCCACCTCGCGGAGCTGTCGGAAGCGGTCGAGGTGCGCGATGAGCTCGGCCGGCGATTCAAACTGGGTGTCCTCGACGCCGTCGTAGAGCCCCTTCGCGAGGTTGGCCTCCAGTTGGTTCGACGCATACGAACGAACCCACGCCCGGTGGAGCGTGAGGTCGCCCGCGGCGGCGGCTTTCTCCGTGCGCATGGAGCCTCGGCGAAAGTACCGCGGCCACGCCTCGGCGGCGGCGAGCGCCTGCGCCTCCGCGGCCTGCGGATCGTCGTCGGCGGGCCAGGTGCCGAGGAGGCGCTCGACGATCGCCCGGTTGCGGTCGGTCGGGCGGGCGAGCGCCTCGGCGAGGGCCTCGCGGCGCTGCGCGGGCGCCAGGTCGCGGCCCCACGCGGCGACGAAGCACGAGTACGGGATGGCGGGGCGGTTCTTCTCGAAGGCCGCGACGGCGGTGTCGAGGTCGTCGTCGTCGTGGATGACGTAGCCCGAGAGCTCGCCCGGCTTCGCCAGAGCGGTGAAGCGCGTCAGGAAGTCGGTGACCTCGCGCTTCGCCTTCCCGCTCAGCGCGACCGTAAAGGGGTAACCCCAGTGGATCGGACCCACGAGTTCGAACGGGCGATGCTCGGCCGTGCGCGCCGGGGCCTGCTTCGTCGGGGACTTCGTGCGTCGCGTCGTCGCCATGGCGCGGAGGCTACACGCACCCCGCGCGCCGGGTCGACGACTGTTCCTTGGGCCGGTCTTGCGACCGCACGGATTCGCTTGCGGCGAGTACCCCGGGTGGGATCAATCTCGCCGCGTGCCCCTCGACGCGTCTCGTCGCTTCGACCTCGTCGCCTCCTTCGGCCGACTCCGCGCACCACACTTCGCGGGCTTCACGGCGGTGGGTACCCTCGTGGTCGTCTCAACGTTCTCGCTGTGGTTCCACGGTGAGATTCGCAGCGACTACCTCGTGACAGGCTTCGTCACCGCCGCGGCGATGGGTTTCCCGGTGGTCGGTGCGCTGCTCGGGCACCAGCGCCGCCTCGAAGGTGAGATCGCCCAGCGCGAGGCGGCCGAGCGCGAGAAGGCCGCCCTCATCGAGAAGCTCGAGCACACGCTCGCGCTGGAGCGCGAGTTGGCCGCGATGAGGGTGCGCGAGGAGAAGCTCCGCACGCTGCGGCTCACCATGTCGAAGGTGCACCACCACATCAACAACCTCGCCAACAACCTCCAGCTCGTGGCGATGGAGTACGAAGACACCGGCACGCTCTCCCGCGCGACCCTCACGGCCCTCGACGGCGCCGTGCAGGAGTCGACCCGCGAGATGAAGGCCCTCGCTTCGATCGAAGACCCCTTCGATGAGGAGTCGTTTCGAATCAAGGTCTGAGAGGCGCTCGCGCCGGACGGAGGGGCGCGTCATGGTTTGGAGGGAGGTCGCATCACGCGCCTGGCGTGGCGTTCCGCACGGCGTGTCTGAGAGACACCTGCCCCATGACGCCCGGAGCCGACGCGCGATTCACTCGGGGCTGCGAGTCTCCCATGGGAGGGCCACCTCCCGCCGCGGTGCCGTCGGTTCCGGCGAAACAGCAGCACTTCCGCTTGGGCACGTCGGTTGCTCGCTCGCTTCACATGGCTCCCACCACGGCGCAGAAACCTCCCGCTCACCGCGCGCTCGCGGCGCTCTACCTCCTCATCCAGGGATGCGCTGACGTGACAGTGGTCTCGTGCGCTGACCACGACGCGCGCCCTCCAGCGGACGCCGCGCCGTCCGCGGACGGCAGTGACCCGGCGCGCCCCGACGCGCCCCCACCCATGGACGCCGCGCCCTTCCCGGACGGTGGTGACCCGCTGCGCGCCGACGCGGCGGTCGATCGCGCGTCCCCCGATGACGCGCGCGCGGACACCGCCGACCCGCCCCCATCTTCGAATGGCTGCGTACCCCTGCCGCACTGTCGCGTGGGCTACCTCTGCCCTCCTGAGCCGACGACGACCCCTGTCCTGCGCGATGCTCCTTCCGCGCCGCCGGAGCTGACGGAGGTTGTCGCGACACGCGTCTCGGACGCGGTCACGGTGTCAGCGGTCGGCACCGACGTAAATGGTGACGCCGCCACCCTCACGGTCGACGCGCTGAACGACCTCGGGCAGCCGGTCACCCCCGCCTCGATCACCTACGGAGACCACTCCCAGCAGGGCGTGCGCTTCCGTCGCACGATGTCGCTCCGCGGCCTCGGCATCCACCGCGTTCGCGTGACGGTGAGCGACATCGCGGGGCACAGCGCGTCCCGTGTGGTGCAGGTCCTCCCGATGCCCATCCTCGGCGATGGGGCGGCGTGCGACTTCCTGGGCGTGCTCAACCGCTGCTTCGCCGGCGGAGTCTGCCGCCCCGTCACCAACGCGGGCGCTCCCCGGTGCGTGCGCGGCACGCCGCCGATCATCCTCTCCGCGGAGATTCTCCACAACGCGATCGATGGGCGCGCGGAGATGCGCATCGCCCTCCAGGAGGTAGACCATGGGCAGGTGTTCTTCTCCCTGATTGCCTTCGACCACACGGGGACGCGGCGGCCAGAGTTCGAGCCGCCTCAGGAGGTGGTGCTCGGCTCGCTGCGGCTACGCCCCGCGGACCGGGCGGTCTGTGAGAGCACCGTGCGCTGGAGCCTCGCGGGCCACTACACCGTACAGATCGCCGACCTCCGCGCGACCCCTCCGTCCGCGATTCGGTACGTCGCGCGCCTCCGTGACGAGGAGGGGATGATCACGGAGGTGCGTGACTTCACCGTGCGCCCGACGATCACCGTGGGCGAGGGCGAACGGTGCGACCCCAACTGGGTTGAACAGCGATGTGATCAGGCCGCGGGCCTCGCCTGCGTCCGCTCCACCTGCGGCGGCGACCCCGGATGCCGCGATCACCGCTGCGCGCGGCCGACCTGGACCTGCCCCGGCGCCTCGCTCATCGTCGACCTCAACGCCCTCCCGGTCGCGGCCGCCGTCGACACCTGGCGCACCGAGGGGACCATCGGCGACACCCGCAGCCTCGGACAGGTCATGTGCATGCTCAACGAGACGCTGCGTGATCACGTCCATCGCTTCCGTGCGCCGCGGGCCGGGCGCTGGCGCTTCGCTGCGACCGTGCGCGAAGGGGCCGTGCAGCTCGGCGCGGTGGCGTCCTGCGGCGACCCGGCGTGGGGCAACGTGCACTTCTGCACGAGCGGCGACATGGCTGCCACGCAGGACTACACGTTGCGTGCGGGAGAGGAGGTGATCGTCTCGGTCGCCAGATCACCGCTCGACACCGACCGCGCGTACGCCCTCACCGTCAGCGCCGCTCCCTGAGGTGCGGGGGCCCCGCGAGGAGACGCGTCGAGGGCTCCCCTCCGTAGCCCCCAAAAGTGCTACCGCACAAAATCCCCGCGTCGGTACAGCCCTCGCGCCGTCACCCCGATCGCCGCGAGCGCCGCCACCGCGCCCTCCTCCCGATCGACGAGCGCGATCACCCGATCCACCTTCCACCCCTCCGTGCGCAGCGCCTCGATCGCCGCCCGCGAGCTGCCGCCCGTCGTGAGGACGTCTTCGAGCAGCACCACCGTCGACCCCACCGGCACGCTCCCCTCGACGCGGCGCGCGGTGCCGTGGTCCTTCGCCTCCTTGCGCACGTAGAGGGCGTCGTAGGGCCTCCCCCGCAGCGCGGACGTGAGCGACACGGCGCTGACGAGCGGACACCCGCCGAGCGCCACGCCCGCGACGCCCGTCGCGCCGTCGAGCGCCGCGACCTCGTCGAAGAGCACCGCGCCGATGAGCCGGTGGCCCTCCGCGGTGAGCATCACGCGCTTGCAGTCGATGAAGAAATCGCTCTCTCGCCCCGAGGCGAGCGTGAAGCGGCCCTGCTTGTACGCGTCGCGCCGGAGCAGCGCGAGGAGATCGTCATGCGCGCTCACGCACCGCCTCCGCGGCGGCCCATCGACGCGCGGCCCCGGGGGAGCGCGGGCATCTTCGGCGAGGCGCTCCGGTCGCGGGGCGCGTCGGCCTTCGCCGCCGGGGCCTTCTCGATGGGGCGGGCGTCGGCGCGGGCGCGGTCCTTCGGCGGCGGCGCGCTGAAGGCGCGGGGCTTGTTGGGGTTGCGGTCGCGGGCGGGCCGGGGCGCTCCTTCGATGTCCGGGACGCGCGGCGCCGGCGGCACCTCGTCGCGCGCGGCGGACTTCATCGCGGGGGCGGGCGTCGTCGGGATGGGCTCGAGGTCGACCATCGGCGCGGGCGTCGTGGGCGGCGCGGAGGGGCGCGTCGTCGGCGGCGGGTTGATGGTCGCGTGACGCGTCACGCCCCCGAGCGGCGGCGGCGGCGCTGCGACCTGCATGTGCGCGTGGGGCGACTTCTGCAGCGTCGGAATCGGCGGGATCGCGTCGGGCGCGTGCGGCGGCGGCGACGCGAGCTGCGGGGCCACCTGCGAGCGGCTCGCGAGGCGCGCCGCGGGGGCCGCGTGGCCGTGCGGAAGCGCGCTCGCCGCGAGCGGGGCCTGCATCTCCCCGCGGAAGATGGCGCCCTCGGACATCGCGAGGCGAGCCGCGCGGACGCGGGCGTCGACGATGCCACCCGGCAGCACGCGGAGCTCGTCGTGGGCCGTGACGCTGCCCGAGATGAGACCGGAGACCACCACGGACGAGGCCTCGACGTCGGCCTCGACGGCGCCGCCCTCTTCGACGATGAGCGTGCCCTGGAGGTGGAGGACGCCCCGCACGCGCCCGGCGACGGTGAGCTCCCCTTCCCCCCGGAGGCTTCCTTCGATCGTGATGCCCGCTTCGATTCTGCTGCCCATCGGTTACGTCCTCGCGCGCCGCGGGGTGTCGCGACGCGGCGGCGCACCCTAACGGAATCGCCCCGCGGAGGGAACTCCCGTCGTCTCGCCCCGTGCGTGCGCCCCGGTCACACGGTGCCAGCGCCGCACACAACCCGCAGCGCCTCGCCGCGCATCACCGAGGCTTCTCGACGGCACCGCGATTGCGTAGGGTAGAGGCCATGAGCGCCCTCCTCCCCTGCCCCTGCTGCGCCCGGCACGTCCGCGCGACGTCCTCCTCGTGCCCCTTCTGTCACTGCGCCGTCACGCCCGTCGACGTCCCCGTCGCCACGACCGGCGGCGTGCGCGTGTCCCGGGCGGTCGCGTTCGCGTTCGGCGCCGCGCTGTCGCTCGAGGGCTGCATCGAGTCCGCGACGCCCGTGTACGGCGCCCCCGCCCCGCCCCCCGACGCCGCGCTGAACGACGCCGGCGACGCGGCGGTCGACGCGGTCACCGACGGCGCCCCGGCGGACGACGGGTCGCCCGGGGTGCGCTACGGCGCGCCGCCGGCCGAAGTATGGTGCTGACAAGCAAGCGGTTTCGTCAACGCCGCGGCGCCATCTCCGCGATTGTGCCCGGGCGCATCGCGCACTAGTCTGCGCGCCTCTATGACGGAATCCCCCGAGACGGCCCGCGTCCTCACCTCCGAGAATGATCTGCTGGAGGTGTTTCAGGGCGCGTTCAGACCCACCGCGCGCCTCGTCGGAATCGAAGCGGAGAAGTTCGGCATCTTCGAAGACGGCCGACCGCTGCACTACCACGACGCGCCTGGCCGACCCGGCGTCGAGACGCTCTTCCGCGCGCTCTCCTCCCGCTACGGCTGGACGCCCGAGGCCGAGAAGCCCGGCGGCCCGCCGCTTCAGCTCGTCCGCGGCGCCACCAACATCACCCTCGAACCCGGCTCACAGTTTGAGCTCTCGGGCTCGCCCTGCGCCGACGTCCACGCCGTCCTCGCGGAGATGGAGACGCACCGCGCCGAGCTCGCGTCGCTCACCGAGGTGCCGGGCATCCACTGGGTGGGCCTCGGCTTCAACCCCATCGCCCGCCAGGACGACCTCGACTGGGTGCCGAAGTCTCGCTACCCGGTGATGCGCTCGTACTTCCCGACGGTGGGGACGCGCGGCCTGGAGATGATGCGCCGCACGGCCACGGTGCAGGCCAACTTCGATTTCTCCTCCGAGCGCGACGCCATGCGCAAGCTCCGCGCGGGCCTCGCGGCGTCGGTCATCGCGACGGCCCTCTTCGCGTCGAGCCCCGTCGTCGAGGGCGTCCGTCGGCCCATCCAGAGCCACCGCGCGTGGGTGTGGCTCGACACCGACAACGCGCGGGCGGGCCTCCTGCCCTTCGGCTGGAAGGCCGACGCCACCCTCGGCGACTACGTGCGCTACGCCCTCGACGTCCCGATGTTCATCGTGAAGCGTGGGGCCGCGGTGATCGACGCGACGAAGCACACCTTCCGCGGCTTCATGGCCGACGGCATCGAGGGCCACCGCCCCACCATGGCCGACTGGGAGTCGCACCTGAAGACGCTCTTCCCGGAAGCACGCCTCCAGAAGACCCTCGAAGTGCGCGGCGCCGACTCGGTGCCCGCCCGCTGGTCGATGGCGCTACCGGCCCTGTGGCTCGGGCTCCTCTACGACGAGCAGTCCCTCGACTTCATCGACGCCCGGCTGGTCACGCTCGGTCACGACGCGTGGGCCGCGGCGCGCGCGAAGGTCTCCGCCGAGGGGCTCCGCGCCACCATCGCAGAGACGACCGTGGGGGCCCTCGCCAACGAGCTCCTCGCCGTGGCCGACGCCGCCCTCGCCCGCCGCGCTCGCCTCGACGCGCAGGGGCGCGACGAGCGGATGTACCTCGCGCCGCTCATCGAAGCCGCCGCGCGCGGTCAATCGATCGGCGACGTGGTGCTCGGCGACTGGTCGGCCGAGCGCCCCGACGCGCTCGCCTCGCTCCTCGCGCGCGCCGCATATTGACAAGCGCCCCTCTGCTCCCACAGACGTCGTCCCCATGACGCGAAGGGTCTCTCCGCAAGAAGCGCAGGCGCTCGTCCAGGACGAGGGCTATGTCTACGTCGATGTCCGCTCCGTCCCGGAGTACGAGGGAGGGCATCCGGCGGGGTCGTACAACGTGCCGTTCATGCACGCGTCGCCCGCTGGGATGCAGCCCAACCCGGACTTCGTGCAGGTGATGGAGAAGACCTTCCCCAAGGACGCGAAGCTGGTGCTCGGGTGCATGTCGGGCAACCGCAGCATGCGCGCCATCGGCGCCCTCGCGCCGCTGGGCTACACCACCCTCGTCGACCAGCGCGCAGGCTGGGGCGGCGCCAAGGACGCCTTCGGTCGCGTGAGCGAGGCGGGCTGGAGCGGCGCCGGGCTCCCGACGGCCGCGGGCCCCGACGCCGAGCGCGGGTACAAGACCCTCTCCTCGAAGGGCTGACGCGCACGCCGCGCGTCGTGCGGCCCTGACGCATCGCTTGCGGTGCCACGTGCGCTTTTGCCCCGTGGCACGCTTCCTGTGAGGCGGTGCGCGCATGAACGCTCCTGCGACCCCTCGCGTGGTGGTGATCGGCGGCGGCATCGCGGGCCTCGCCACGGCGCACGCGCTCCTCGCCCGCCGCCCCGACCTCGATGTCCTCGTGCTGGAGTCCGCGGCGCGCCCGGGCGGCAACGTGCGGACGCTGCGACGCGACGGCTGCACCGTGGAGCTGGGTCCCGACGCCTTCGTGACGCGTCCGGGGCACGCCGAGGCCCTCTGCCAGAGCCTCGGGATCGAAGGGACCCTCGTGGCCCCCGACCCCCGGGCGTCGCGGGTGATGGTGGCGCGCCGCAACGCGCTCCACCCGCTGCCCGACGGCATGGCGATGGGCATGCCGCGGAGCGTCCGCCAGCTCGCCACCACCGCGCTCCTCTCCCCGCTCGGCAAGGCTCGCGCGGTGATGGACCTCGTGCTCCCCGAGCGATCCGAGCGCGACGCGAGCGTCGGGGCGCTCGTCGCCCACCGCCTCGGCCGCGAAGTGAAGGACCACCTCGTCGAGCCCGTCGTGGGCGGCATCTACGGCGGCGACGTCGACGAGCTGGAGGCCGCGGTGGTGATGCCCTCGCTCGCGGAGGTGCGCGGCAGCCTCATCCGGGCGCTCGCGCGGGCGCCGCGGCCCACGGGGGCCTCGCCGATGCGCGCGCCCGCGGGCGGTCTCGTGGGGCTCGTCGACGCGCTCGCCCACGCCATCGGGCGCGAGCGCGTGCTGACCGACGTCGCCGCCCGCGCGGTGTCGCGCCGCCCCGAGGGGGGTTGGCGCGTGGTGCTCGACGGCGGCGTGCGCCTCGACGCCGACGAGGTGGTGCTCGCGACCCCACCGGGCGCCGCTGGAAGGCTCATCGCCCACGCGGCGCCCGAGCTCGCCGAGCACCTCGAGCGCATCCGGCTGCGGCCCGCGTTGACGGCGGTGATGGCCTTCGCGCGCGGCGAGGTGGCGGCCCCGCGGGCGAGCGGCGCGCTCATCCCGCGCGACACGCCGGACCCGCTCGGGGCGCTGAGCGCGCTGACCTTCGTCGACCACAAGTGGCCCGGCCGCGTGGCCGATCACCTCTCGCTGGTGCGGGCGGCGATTCGTCCGTCGGTGGCGGCCGAGTGGCTCGGGCGCGACGACGACGCGGTGGTGGCGCAGGCGCTGGCGGGGCTGCGCGCGCTGCTCGACGTTCCTGAGCCCCGGTGGGCGGAGGTGGAGCGCTTCTCCATCGGGACGCCGTACCCCGAGGTGGGCCACCTCCGTCGCACCGCGGAGTGCCGCGCGCGGGCGGCGAGCCTCGGCGGGATGACGGTGGTGGGAGCGGGCGTCGACGGGCCGGGCATCGCGGGCTGCGTGCGCGGCGCGACGGAGGCGGCGGAGGCCATCACGGCGAGGCTCGCGTAGCGCGGGATCACCCGTCGTCATCCTACGGGTCTGATAGGATCCGAGCGGCCGTGATGAAGCTCTCGCTCGCTGCCATGACGCTCGACGATGTCGCGAGGCTCGCCCACCTGGAGAGCCGCGACCTCGACACCCGCGCGTGGGAGGAAGACGTCGTTCCGCTCGACGATGTCGCCCGCGAGCAGCTCCGGTATCTGGCCACGAAGCTCGCCGCGACGCGCTCCACGACGCTCAACGGAGCCACGATCTGGTCGCGCGCCATCTATCCCCTCCTCGAACTCGCAGAGACCGAGCTGGTGCGGGCCTGGGCGGAGGTCCCGCTGGCGGCGCGCGACCCCTACTCCGACACGGAGCTCGCGGGCGTGGTCGACGGGGTGCTCGCGAAGGAGGGCGTGTTCGCCGGCGCGCCGGGGCACCCGTTTCTGCTCGTCGTCGAGGCGAAGCGCGGGATGGACGGCGCCGACCCCCGGCCGCAGCTCATCGGCGCGATCCTCGCGGTCCTCTGGGCCAACCTCGCGAAGGCGGGCGCGGGCGCGCAGGTCGCCACGCACGGCTGCTTTACGGTCGGCGACATCTGGACCTTCGTGCGCGCGGAGGCACACGTCGACGGCGCGCGGCTCGCGGTGACGCTGTCGTGGTCGCGCGAGTTCGCGGAGCGCTCGGAGGCCGAGGTGATCCTGCGCGCGCTGCGGTCGATCGCGCGGGCCGCCGTGTAAGCGCGGAGTTGGTGGGGCGAATCGCCGTGTGTTAGTCATCGACGCATGCGGGTCAAGCACCTGTCGCTCACGAACTTCCGCGGCTTCGCGTCGCTAGAGCTCGACCTCGACCGGCCCGTCACGGTGCTCATCGGGGTGAACGGCGCGGGGAAGACCTCAGTGCTGCGGGCGGTGGCCGCCTCGATCACGACGCTTCAGAACGTGAGCGGCATCGGCTCCAGTTCCAAGGGTGCACCTCTGGACCAGCGCGATTTACGCTCCGGCACTGACCGTAGTGACGTTCGCTGTCAGCTTGCCGACCAGAGCTTCGACTCTACCATCGCGCTGCGCGCCCTCGCGACTGCACCTGCGTGGGACGGAGGCGCCAGTGCGTCACTGGAAGCCAACAGCAAGCGTAACGGATCTCGTCTCTTTGGATTTTTTGTCGGAACGGAGCGTCAGGTACCGTCCGCGTGGGTGCCAACTAACTCAAACACGCACGAAGACAACCTCGGCGTGCTCGCGAAGACACCGGGCTACGGGCGCTTCCTCAATTGGTTCAAGGAGCGCGAGGACGCAGAGAACGCGCGCCGCGTCGCCCGCGCCGACCTCACGCTCGAAGACCCCCAGCTCCGCGCCGTGCGCACCGCCGTCGCAGCGCTCATGCCCGGCTTCGAGAAGCTCCGCATCGACCGCGATCAGGCCGCCCCCGCGATGGTCGTCACCAAGAACAGCGTCGAACTCCGCCTCGACCAGCTCTCCGACGGCGAGCGCAACCTCCTCGCGCTCGCGGGCGACCTCGCGCGCCGCATGGTGATCGCCGACCCGGCCAACGAGTCGCCGCTCGAGACGGAGGGCGTGATCCTCATCGACGAGGTGGAGCAGCACCTGCACCCCGCGTGGCAGCGCGAGGTGATCCCCGCGCTCCAACGTGCGTTCCCGAGGGCGCAGCTCATCGTGACGACGCACTCACCGCAGGTGCTCTCGTCGGTCCCCGCGTCAGCGGTTGTCGTGCTCGATGGCGAGCGCGCGACGACGGTCGAGGGGACCACGCGCGGGCGGGACACCAACGCGATCCTGCGGGAGGTGTTCGGCGTCCCCGAACGCCCCGCTGACGAGCAGCGGGAGGTGCTCGCCATCGCCGCGCTCATCGACCAGGATCGCATCGACGACGCCCGCGCCCGGCTCCTCCAGCTCGCGGCGCGGCTCACGGAGCATGACGACGCCGTGCTTCGCCTCCGCACGCGGCTCGACTTCGCGGAGGCCGGGCTGTGATCCTCGTGCGGAAGCGCGCACCGCCGCCCGCGCTGACCACGTACCGCCTCGCGCCCGACACCTCCACCGACCCGCCGCGCCCAGCCCGCTACGACGGTCCCGGCTTCGAGTCCGTGAAGCCCGCGATTCGTGACGCGCTCGTGGCTGAACAGCGGGGCGTGTGCTGCTATTGCACCGACCGGATCGCCGCGACGGACGAGGGCATGAAGATCGAGCACCACGTTCCGCAGCGGGGGCAGTGGGGCGACGCCGCGCGCGACCTCGACTGGAGCAACCTCCTCGGCGCGTGCTGCGGCTCCGTGCCCAACCCGAACGGCCGCGGCGCCATGGTGCTCCACTGCGACTCGGCGAAGGGCGACCGGCCTCTGCCCGTCGATCCCACCGATCCAGCCCACGTCGCAGCCATAGACTACACCCGTCGCGGCCACGTGACGTCGACGCGCGAAGAGCACCAGCGGTCGCTCGACGAAGTGCTGAACCTCAACGCCGACTCGCTCGTCGAGCGCAGGCGTCGGGCGCTCGACGCGCTCCAGCGGGAGCTCGTGCGGCGCTACGGAGCGGGATCGTTGCCCGCGAAGAAGCTCGATGCCCTCCTCGCGCAGATTCGCGAGCCGCAGGGGCCGCTGCGTCCCTTCGCGGGCTATCTCGCCTGGTGGGTGGAGCGGGCGCGCCGCAAGGCCGCTCCCTGACCGCTACCCCTCGTCCACCACCCGGAGCGCCCCCTCGCGGCTCCCCCGGTAGATGCGCTCGATGAGCCTGCGCGACGCCGTCAGCGCCTTGTCGAAGCGCCCCAGCGCCCGCCCCTTGAGCGACACCGGCGCGTCGGCCATGTCGGCCAGGAGGGCGCAGTCGCGGCGCACCTCCAGCTCGACCAGCGCCATCACCAGCGGGAGGCGCAGCGCCGCCGTCACGGGGCTCTCCCAACGCGTCGCGTTGGTGTACGCGAGCACGAACACATCGGTCTCCTTCGGGCCCACCGGCGTGAAGAACACCGCGATGCGCAGCGCCTCGCCCGCCCGCGGCCCGTGCGAGCCCGCGAGGAAGTACTGCTCGTACACCGTGTGGACGGGCGAGAAGCGCGTCGTCCAGTCGTCGATGAAGTGCGCGTCGTCAGGGATGTTGAACATCTGCCGCAAGGGCCTCGGCAGCGGGCGCTGCGGGCCGTGGTTGTACACGCGCACGGCGTCGTCGGTGACGGTGGTCTCGCAGTCGATGGCGGCGAGCGTCCCCGGTCGGTACCCCAGGAAGGCGTGGACGGAGGGCGTGTGCTCCACCTCGATGAAGTTGTCGAGAACCACCTCCAGCGGCGCCTTCGCGCGGCATCGCGTCGTGCCAATCTCCGTGTGACCGCCCACGTCGACGTACGGGAACGCGACCTCGGCGCCCGCCGGCTTCACCCACACCGCGCCGAGGGCCTCGACGCAGTCCCAGGCGCGCGCACAGGGCTTCGCGGTGGGCGTCCCGGGCGACTCCCCGCGACCGTCGGCCGACCAGCGCCAGCCGTGGTACGGGCACACGAGCTGCTCGCCCTCGACGCGCCCCTTGTGCAGGGGATACCCGCGGTGCGCGCAGGCGTCGTCGAGCGCGCCGACCGCGTCGCGCGTGCGAAACAGTGCCAGGTGCTGGCCGTGGAGCGTCGCGCGCAACGGCCTCGCGCCGAGCTCGCGGGAGAGGGCGACGGGGTGCCAGTGATCGAGCTCGGTCACGACGTCCTCCGGGCGATGTGGTCGGCCACGCGCTCGGCCTCCAGGGCGATGTCGTGGAGCTGACCCGTGATGGGGTTGCGGTACCCGACGAAGTAGAGCCCCGGCGCCGCCTCCGCGCCGAACACCCGCGGGTGACCGCGCCCGTCGAGCACCGCGCCGCTCCCTTCGAGAAACTCGTCGATGCCGGTGCGGTAGCCCGTCGCCAGCACCACCAGGTCGAAGGGGAATTCGCGGCCGTCCTCGAACACCGCGCCCGTCTCGGTGAAGCTCGCGATGCCCGGTACCACCCGGATCTTGCCCTGCTTGATGAGCGCCACCGTGCCCACGTCGATGAGCGGGACGCGCTTCTCTTCGAGCAGTTGCGCGATGGGGCCGCGCGCGGGGCGGCGGATGCCCCAGGGCGTCAGGTCGCCGAGCGCGCGGTTGACGAGCGCGAGGGAGATGGCGTCGGCGAGGCGCGTCGGCAGCCGGCTCGCGAACCGCAGCGAGTTGACCTGCGCGGGCACGCCGTACAGGTCGCGCGGCGTCACGTGGAGCGGACCGCGGACGCACAGCGCGACCGCGGCGGCGCCGGCCTCCCAGAGGTCGAGTGCGATCTCAGCGCCCGAGTTGCCCGCGCCGACGACGAGGCATCGTTTGCCCCGCCAGGCGTGGCCGTGGTGGTAGCCCGAGGAGTGGGTGAGGGTCCCCGCGAAGCGATCGTCGCCGGCCCAGCGGGGGACGAGCGGGACGCGGTTGTAGCCCGTGGCGACGACGACGGCGCGGGCCGTGGTGACGCCGGTGGTGTGCGTGACGGTGTAGCGGCCGTCGACGCGGGCGACGCGCGAGACCGACTCGCCGAAGCGGGCCGCGAGGTCGAAGTGGCGCGCGTAGGCGTCGAGGTAGTCGACCACATCTTGCCGCGAGGGGTACTGCGGGACGTGCTCGGGGAAGGGAGCGAAGGGGAGCGACGAGTGCTGCTTCACCGTGTGCAGGTGGAGCCGGTGGTAGTGGTTGCGCCACGTGCTCCCCACCGCGGCCGCGCGCTCGAGGAGCGAGAAGGTGACGCCTCGCCGACGCAGGCACGCGCCCACCGCGAGGCCTGACGGACCCGCTCCCAGCACCACGACCTCGGGCGACGACGCCATGGCGCGGGAGTGTAATCGAAGCAGGGCGCGCGCGTCTCGCAGAGCGCTCACCCCGCGAGACGCACCACCGCCCGGTACACCGACCCCGCGAAGGGGACGGCGTCCATCATCGACCCGAGGAGGTCCCAGTAGTCGGTGTGGCGCCAGACGAGGCCGTCGCGGAGGGTGACGTGCGTCACCCCGTCGATCACCAGGGTCGGGCCGATCGGGCGCGGGGTCATGGTCATCGTCCAGGTGATGAAGATGTCGTCGCCACGCTGCGCGATCGAGCGCGCGTCGAAGCGGATGGAGCGGGCGCGGCGGACTAGGCGGCGGTTCATCGCGAGGAAGGCCGTGCGGCCCCGGACGGTCTGGATCGGGTCGGTGAAGACCACGTCCTCGGCGTAGTAGGGGGCGAGCGCTTCGTTGACGGACTCGTCGAAGGGCGCACCCGCGAAGAGCTCGCGGAGGGCGTCGGCGTCGAGGGGGCGAGGCGGGGCGTGCGTCATGGTCGCCGTGAGATGCTGCGCGGACCCTTCCCGTTGCCGAGCGCTTCTTTGCTGGACGGCGACGGCCGGGTCGGCGCTACCCTCGCGGTGAAGGTGGTGCTCCCGTGGTGAACCGATTCTGGTCCTTCCCGCTCCTCGTCGCGCTGGCCCTCGGCTGCAGCGAGACCCCGCCCGTCGTCGGGGGGATCCTCGACGCCGCGCCCGACCTCCCCGACGCGACGCTCGATCAGCCCGACGTCGCGCCGCCGCCCGACCAGCCCGGGATGGACGCGGACGACGTCCCCGCCCCCGACGCGCCCCCCGAAGCCGCTGTCGACGCACCGAAGGACGTCGTCGTCGACGTCGCCGACGTGGCCCTCGACACGCGCGGGCCGTGCCGCGACAACACCGACTGCGGCTCCAACGAGTTTGGCCTCCGCACCTGCGACACGATGACCGGGATGTGCGTCGAGTGCACCGCGATGAACCGCACCGCCTGCCGCCCCGGCTTCTACTGCACCACCGTCAACCGCTGTGAGGCGGGCTGCGACGAGGACGCGGACTGCATGGTCGACGGCGGGATGTTCCGCTGCGATATGGCGCGCAACACCTGCGTGGGCTGCGTGCGCGACGACCAGTGCCCCGCGGGCGAGGTGTGCACGGCGATGTCGTGCGTCCCCGGCTGCAACGACCGCCAGGCCTGCCCCACCGGCGAGGCTTGCTGCGCGGGCGCCTGTCGCCGCACCGCCACCGACTCCGCCCACTGCGGCATGTGCGGCGTGACCTGCACCCTCCCCGGCGCCGTCGCGGCCTGCGCGATGAGCCGCTGCGTCGTGGCGGCCTGCACCGCGGGCCTCGGCGACTGCGACGCCAACCCCGCCAACGGCTGCGAGCGCACCCTCGCCGACGACGTCTCCCACTGCGGCGCCTGCGGCAACGCGTGCCCCGCGGGCGCCAACGCGACGGCCACGTGCGCGATGGGCCGCTGCGGCCTGCGCTGCGCCGAGGGCTTCGCCGACTGCGACGGGATGGCCGGCAACGGCTGCGAGGTGAACACCGCCACCTCCCCCGCCAACTGCGGCGGCTGCGGGACGGTGTGCGCCGCGGGATCCAACGCGACGGCCACCTGCGCCGCGGGCCGCTGCGGATCGGTGTGCGCCGACGGCTTCGGTGACTGCGACGGCAACGCCGCCAACGGCTGCGAGGCCCGGCTCACCAGCGACCCCTCGCGCTGCGGCACCTGCGCCACCGTCTGCGCGGGCGGCACCAACGCGCGGGCCACCTGCGCGATGGGCTTCTGCCAGCTCGAGTGCGCGCCGGGCTTCGCCAACTGCGACGGCAACGCCACCAACGGCTGCGAGGCCGCCCTCGACGGCACCGGGAGCTGCGGGCGCTGCGGGGTGATCTGCGGCGGCGCCACGCCCCTCTGCGCCGCGTCGGGGATGACCTTCGCGTGCTCCTCGGGCTGCGCCGCCGACCAGGCCCGCTGCGGCGCCGCGTGCGCCAACCTCCAGACCGACGTCACCGACTGCGGGATGTGCGGCAACGCGTGCCCCGCTGTCGCCAATGCGGTGCGCACCTGCGCCGCGGGGGCCTGCGGGTTCACCTGCAACACCGGCTTCGCCGACTGCGACACCAACCCCGCCAACGGGTGCGAGGTGTTCCTGGGGACCGACGCGCGCAACTGCGGGGCCTGCGGGCGCGTGTGCGCGGGCGGCCCCAACGCCACCGGGGCCTGCGCGGCGGGCACCTGCGGCCTCCGCTGCGAGGGCACGTTCGGCGACTGCGACGGCAACGCCGCCAACGGCTGCGAGGTCGACGTGCGCACGAGCGTGGCGCACTGCGGGGTCTGCGGTCGGATGTGCGCGGGCGGCTCCAACGCGACCGCCACCTGCGCGATGTCCACCTGCGACGTCGCCTGCAACGCGGGCTTCGCGGACTGCGACGGCAACCCCACCAACGGCTGCGAGGCCAACACCCAGACCAGCGCCTCGCACTGCGGCGCCTGCGGGACGACGTGCGCGTCGGGCGTCTGCGCGGCCGGGCGCTGCGGGTCGCTCTCCACGTGCCAGACCATCCACGAGCTCACCCCGGCTGCGCCGAGCGGCATCTTCACCATCGACCCCGACGGCGCGGGCGGCGCCGGGCCCCTGAGCGTCTACTGCGACATGACCACCGACGGCGGCGGCTGGACGCTCGTCGCCTACGCCTCCCGCGGGAGCGTCGCGGCCCTCACCACCGACACCGGCATCCGCAACCTCTACAGCCTCGCCACCGGCGGCGGGACGTACGACGGCCTCGCGCGCCGCGGCGTGGCCTCCCTCGCCGCCGTCCCCATCGCGCGGCGCTCGCGCGAGATGCTGCTCTCCCGCTCCGACGCGGACTTCTTCACCGGCCCGATCCAGGGGTACGACGTGGCGACGAAGTTCAACATCCCGTCGCCGTCGACGGTGAACTTCCTCAACAGCAACCCCGCCGTCAGCAACCCCGACCGAGGGCCCTGCATCCCCGTGGCGATCACCTCGCTGCGCGGGCCGAGCATCACAGGCGCGATGCGCTACGTCTTCCAGAACACCCTCTCGGTGTCGTGGACCGACACGTACCCCACGTCGTACGGCGTGATGGATTCGAACAACTGCTACAACGGCTCGCTCGGGCCCAACTACGCGTCGGACTACACCGGCGTGGGCAACCTGCGCAGCTACCCGTGGCCGCGCGCGCCCGATGGGGCGGCGCACACCTACTGGCACCTGGGCTGGTGGGATCCGACGCAGACGAGCCGGACGGGCTCCGTCGCGATCTGGCTGCGGTAGCGATCAGCCCATCGAGCGGGCGCTGGCGGCGACGCTGACGCCCGGGTTCACCGTGAGCGCGCCGGCGCTCACGGTGACCTGGTAGTGCGGGAGGTTGGTCATCGGCGGGCCGGCGGTGCGGGTTCCGTTGCCGTCGAAGGTGCCGCCGTGACCCGACTCGCACACGAGCGACCCCGACATGCTCGCCGTCGTGCAGAGCGCCGTCCCCATGCACGCCCCGTCCGCCGCGCGGAACGACAGGTCGTAGCCCTCGTGCGGGCAGAGCAGGCTGAAGGCGAAGAAGCCCATCGCGTCGCGCCCGACGGCCACCTTCTGCGCCCGGTAGATCTTCCAGAGCCCCTGCGGGTGATCCGCCACGCGCCCCGCCGCGAAGGGGGCCGCGGGCATCGCCGAGTCGCCGCAGCCGGTGGCGCTCACCACCGTCGCCGCCGCCCCCGTCGCCCCCAGCACGCAGAGAAATCGCCGTCGTTCCATGTCGTGTTCGTCCATCGTCCGTCTACTCCTCGCAGTCGCCGCGCGGGCGAGCCAATGCCCCTTCTA
>JBILLV010000619.1:0-3094 GCA_044375895.1 Polyangiales bacterium
ACCCGCCGTACGGCATCAAGTTCGGGAGCAACTGGCAGGCCCGCATCGACGACCGCGACGTGAAGGACGGCGACGTCGACGACATCGCCAAGGACCCCGAGCAGATCCGCGCCTTCCGCGACACCTGGAAGGACAACATCCACTCGTACCTCTCGTACCTGCGTGACCGACTGCTTGTTGCGCGCGAGATGCTCACGGAGAGCGGCAGCGTCTTCGTGCAGATCGGCGACGAGAATGTCCACCGCGTCCGATTGCTGATGGATGAGGTGTTCGGAGCGGAGAACTTCTGTAGCCATATCACCTACCGCACATCCGTCCCGTTGACGTCCTCAGGTCTCGGCTCGGTCAGCGACCACCTCCTCTGGTACTGTAGGAACAAGGGGGTTTACAAGTTTCATGATCTGTTCTCCATGAGGGAGACCGGCGAGAAGTCTCGCTATACGAACCTCGAACTGGCTGACGGCACGCGCCGTACACCGTCTCCCGACGAGAGACGAGATCCGAGCTTGATCCCCGCCGCCGCGCGTCCGTGGTCTGCGATGGACCTTGTGTCGAGCGGCTACACCCAGTCCTGCATCTATGAGTTCGAGTACGACGGGGGTCGATACAGGTCCGAGTCGGGCAAGAGCTGGAAGACGACGCGCGAGGGGATGAGCAGGCTCGCCATCGCTAACCGAATCACCGACACTGGCCGGACCGTTCGCTACGTCCTGTATCTCGATGATTTTCCCGTGATGAAGCTCACCAATTCCTGGACAGACACGACCGGTGAGCTCGACAAGACATACGTGGTACAGACGCACACGAAGGTGATCGAGCGTTGCATGCTCATGACGACGGACCCGGGTGACCTCGTGCTGGACCCGACCTGTGGCGGTGCATCCGCTGCCTATGTCGCCGAGCAACACGGACGCAGGTGGATCACGTGCGACACGAGTCGCGTCGCGCTTGCCCTCGCGCGCTCCAGATTGATCTGTGCCACGTTCCCCTTCTACCTCCTTGTGGACAGCGCGGAAGGAGCGCGAAAGGAGGGCCAGCTGGCGGGACTTCCCCCGCTGGGCCACCACACTAGCGGCGACATCAGGCAAGGCTTCGTCTACAAGCGCGTGCCGCATATCACCCTCGGCTCGATCGCCAACAACGAGGAGATCGACGCCCTCCACGCCTCCTGGCAGCCGAAGCTCGATGCCGCCCGCGCGGCGCTCAACGCGCTGCTGAAGAAGCCGCTGGAGGAGTGGCAGATCCCGCGCGAGCCCGACACGTCCTGGCCGCCCGAGACCCACGCGCCGCTCGCGCAGTGGTGGACGCACCGCATCGCGCGGCAGAAGGAGATCGACGCCTCCATCGCGCGGCGCGCCGATGTCGAACTCCTCTACGACCAGCCCTACGAGGACACGAAGCGCGTCCGCGTCGCGGGCCCCTTCACGGTGGAGAGCCTCTCGCCGCACCGGGTGATCCCAGCGGGCGGAGAAGCGCCGGAGAGCGAGCGGGAGGCGCAGGCGCGACGGGGCGATGCGCGCTTCGTCGAGACCGTCCTGGAGCACCTGCGCAAGACGGGCGTGCAGAACGGGCGCAAGGCCCAGCGGCTCACCTTCGAACGCCTCGACCCGTGGCCGGGGACGTGGCTCCAGGCGATGGGGGAGGCGAAGGGCGGGCGGCGCGTGGCGGTGGCCGTCGGGCCGCAGTTTGGCACGGCGGGCAAGGCGCTGATCGACGCGGCCCGGCAGGAGGCCGAGGCGGCGAAGTTCGAAGGGATCGTGCTGGTGTGCGGGATGGCCTTCGAGGCCGCGGCGGCGCGCGACACGGCGGCCGACAAGGGGGGCGACGGCTTCGCGCTCACGGCGGTGGAGGCGAAGCGGGCGAAGGTGGAGGTGTTCCCGGTGCGGATGAGCCCCGAGCTGACGCTGGGGATGGCCGACCGGCTGAAGAACACCGGTGCGGGCAACCTCTTCATGGTGTTCGGCGAGCCCGAGCTGAAGGTCGACCGGCAGCAGGACGGGAAGTACACCGTCACGCTCGTCGGGATGGACGTCTACGACCCGGCGACGGGCATGGTGCGGAGCGGATCGGCGGAGGGCGACGGTGAGAAGTTCAAGGGCGAGGACGTCGCCTGCTGGATGCTCGACACTGCCTACGACAGCCGGGCCTTCGTGGTGCGGCAGATCTACTTCCCCGGCAAGAAGGACCCCTACGAGAAGCTCAAGAAGGCCCTGAAGGCGGAGATCCGCGCCGACGCCTGGCAGTCGCTCCGCGCGACGGTGAGCCGGGCCTTCGCGCGCCCCGCCACGGGGACCATCGCCGTGAAGGTGATCAACCACTACGGCGACGAGGTGATGAAGGTCTGGAAGCTCTCGTGAGCGACGGGTCCTTCGAAGCGCTCGACGCGGCGCTGGTGGAGGCGACCGGCGCGGCGGCGCTCCTCTGGCTCTCGGGCGAGCCCGCTTCGACGCGGCGCTGGGACGCCGCCGCCCTCGCTCGCTTCCGCGCGGCGCAGCGGCTCTTCGCGTCGGCGGTGTCGGTGGCGAGCGGGCGCTTGCAGGTGTCGCTCGACGATCCGCGCCTCGCGGCCTGGGAGGCGCTCACCGCCGACGAGCGCGCCGCCCGTCTGGAGGCGATGCGCAAGGAGCTCGGCTCCCTCCTCACGCGGCGGATGACGGCGAAGACGCTCGCGCAGGCGCTCCCGGTCTCGTACGCGGCGGAGGCGGCCCCCGCGGCGGCGTCGACGCGCGCGGAGCCGCGGCTGGCGTTTGTGCGCGAGCTCGCGACGGAGGTGGTGGAGGCGACGGAGCGGCGGCGGATGGGCGACGTGCTCCGGCGCTTCGAGGAGGCGCAGGCACGACGGCGCGCGGACGACGCTGACGACGCCACGACGCCGGCGGTCGACTGGGCGCTCGACGCGGCCGAGCGCGGGGGGCTGACGCTGGTGGTGGGTCCCTTCGCGGCGCACCCGCCCCTCCCGGCGACGCTGGTGCTCGCGCAGGGGGACGGTCGCTACGTGGTGGCGACGGCGGGCCTGCGCGCGGCGGCGACCACGGTGTCGGTGACGCCCGCGCGGGAGGCGCTCCACTGGCGCATGGAGGCACTGGACGAGGCG
>JBILLV010000266.1:0-12758 GCA_044375895.1 Polyangiales bacterium
GCCCGCTGGATCACCACGCGCTGCCGGCCCAACCCCTTCCGCAACCAGCCGTACTGCACCGCGCCGTGAGCCTCGGCTTCATCGTGTTCGCCGACGACTGGGGGGCGCACCCGTCGAGCGCGCAGCACCTCTTCCGCCGCATCGCCCGCGCGCACCGCACGCTCTGGGTCAACACCCTCGGCCTCCGCCCGCCGCGCCTCGACCGCGCCGACGCCGCCCGCGTGGTCCGCAAGCTGCGCGCGTGGGGCTCCCGCGGCGCGCCCGCCCCCACTGCCGTCGCCACCGACGCCGCCCTCGACCTGCACGTCGTCGCGCCCCCGATGCTCCCGTGGATGCGCCCGGCGGCCCTCCGCGCCCTCAACCGCCACTCGATGCGCGGGCGCGTCGAGCGGGAGGCCGCGCGCCTCGGGATCCGCGACCCCATCGTGCTCACCACCGTGCCCAACGGCGTCGACGGCGCGGGTCTCGCGGGCTCCCGCGCGCTCGTCTACTACTGCGTCGACGACTTCACCCACTGGCCCGGCGTCGACGCCCTCGCCGCCGCCTCCCTGGAGCGCGAGCTCCTCGGGTGCTGCGACCTCGTCCTCGCCACCTCGCAGCACCTCGCCGACACGCGCCGCGCCGCGCGCGGGCCCACCGAACTCCTCCCGCACGGCGTCGACGTCGACCAGCTCGGGCGCGCCTCCGACCCCGCGACCATTCCCCTCGAGGGCGTTCGTCGCGGTCGGCCCGTCCTCGGCTACCTCGGCCTCCTCGACGCGCGCCTCGACGTCGAGCTCGTCACCGCCGTCGCCCGCGCCCGCCCCGACTGGGACGTGGTCTTCGTCGGCCCCACCGACGCCGCCCCCGACCCTCGCCTCGCCCTCCCCAACGTGCGGATCTTCCCCGCCGTGGCGTACACCCGCGTCCCTGAGGCGCTCGCGGCCTTCGACGTGGCCATCCTCCCCTACGTGCGGAGCGAGCTCACGCGCTCGATCAATCCCCTCAAGCTGCGGGAGTACCTCGCGTCGGGGCGGCCGGTGGTGGCCACGTCGCTCCCCGAGGTGACCCGCTACGCCCCCGAGGTGCGCGTGGCCGACACGCGGGACGATTTCATCGCCGCGGTGGAGGCCGCCCTCGCCGGTCCGCGCGACCGCCGCGCCGAACGTCGCGCGCTGCTCGCGGGCGAATCCTGGGACGACCGGGCGAGCGCCCTCGTCGCGCGGTGTCAGGCGGTGCGGGGCCGTGATAGGTAGCGCACCCCGATGACGTCGCACCTGGAAGCGCTCCTCCGCCGCGTCGACCCCCGCGGCATCCACCTCTGGGGCGCCGGATTTCTCCGCGCCGAACGCGCCCGCGAGGCGCCCGACCCCGCCCGTCCGGTCCACCTCTACGTCTGCGTCGCCGACCACTTCGAACCGCGCTGGCGCCGCCCCTCCATCGACGAGGAGCGCCGTCGCGTCGGCCGCTGGGTCGACGAGTACCCGCGCCTCGCGAGGCGCCACCTGGACTCGTTCGGGCGCGCGCACGTCCGCACGCTCTTCTTCCCCGTGGAAGAGTACCGGGTCGAGCACATCGACGCGCTGGCGTCACGGGCGCGGGAGGGGTTCTTCGACGTCGAGGTGCACCTCCACCACGACGACGACACCGCGGACAACCTCCGCCGCACGCTCACGGATTTCGCGCGGACGCTCCACGAGGGCCACGGCCTGCTGCGCCGCGACCCGACGACGGGCGACATCACCTGGGCCTTCATCCACGGCAACTGGGCCCTCGACAACTCGCACCCCGACGGGCTCTTCTGCGGCGTCGACGACGAGCTCTCCGTCCTCGTCGAGGCGGGATGCTACGCCGACATGACGCTCCCCTGCGTCCCCTCTCCCTGCCAGGGTCGCGTCGTGAACACCGTCTACTACGCGCGCAGCCACGCGGGCCGATCGCGCGGCTACGACGAGGGCCGCGAGGTGCACGTCGGCAGCGCGCGCGCGCCGGGCGAGCTGATGATGGTGCCCGGGCCCCTCGGGCTGCACCTCGGGTCGCGCGTGAAGGGCGTCGTCCCGCGCATCGAGGCCGGCATGCTCGAACCCGAGAGCCCCATCCCCCTGGAGCAGCGCGTCGCGGCCTGGGTTCGCTACGCGCCTACCCTCCGCGGCGCGCCCAATCACCGCTTCATCAAGCTCCACGCGCACGGGTGCAACGGCGACGCGCCCGACTGGTTTCTCAACGAGGGCGGGCCCTTCGACCGGCTCCTCTCGCTGCTCGAAGCCCGCTACGCCGACACGCGACGCTACCTCCTCCACTACGTCACCGCGCGCGAGCTCTACGAGACCATTCAGCGCATCGAGCGGGGGGAGCTCTCGTGAGGGCGCTCGGACTCGTGGCCTGCGCGCTCGTGGCGTGCCGTCCGCCCGCCCCGCCGCGCGAGGACAAGGCCCCGCGCAACGTGGTGATGGTGGGGCCGGGGCCCGCGTTCACGGTGATCATGGGGAGCTTCACGGCCGCGCGGGACGTGCGCTACCACGACGCGAACTGCCTCGCGGTGCCCATGCACGACGGCGCGGAGCCGGTGTCGGCGCCGGCGGGGCGGCTCGAGACCTGGGTGGTGGCGGGCGACATCCTCGGTCACGTGGAGCGCAACCGCGACGGCGTCTACCAGGCGGCGGTGCGCACGGTTCTCCCGGCGGGGACGCGCGTGGCGGCCAACATCCCGGGCTCGGCCGACGTGCCCGCGCACCGCTTCCGTACGCCCGCGATGGTGCCGACGGCGGTGCGTCGCGAGGCGCCCGCGGCGGGCTTCGTGGTGCGCGTCGGCGAGGGGTTGCCGGTGCGCTGGTCGGGCGGGAGCGGCTCGCACGTCACGCTGACGCTCACGCTGGAGCCGGCGGGCGGACACGGCGCGGGGCTGCTGGTCACGTGCGCGGCGCCGGCGCGGGCAGGGGCGTTCACCATCCCGGCGGCGGCGCTGACGCGGGCGCTGGTGCCCGACGGCGTGGTGACGGCGCGGCTCGCGGTGGCGGCCACCGACCGGGCGCGGGAGGGCGACTACGCGCTCGACGTGGTGCTGGTGAGCGACGGCGGCGCCGAGGTGAGCGGGACGGTCGCGCGCTGAGGGGAGCGATGGGGGAGGCGGACCAGTTCATCAAGAAGCGGTTTCGCGAGGAGACCGCGCGGGTGACGCTCGACGCGGTGGCGTTCGAGAGCGCGCCGGAGGTGGCCACCGCGTCGCTCACGCCCGACGGATTCCTCACGCTCGTCGGGGGGTGGCCGGTCGAGGCCGCGGTGCTCGCGCCGTGGACGCTCATCACGCACCGCGCGGTGGTCGACTTCAAGATGGAGGGCGACCACGTCGACCGCCCGACGCTCGCGCGCGTCGAGCTGCGGCGCATGGCGGCGTGGGTGAAGCACCTCGAAGAGGAGGACGAGGCCGCGCCGCCGGGTCACTACGCGACGCTCGTCGTCGCGCCGCACCTGCCCGACTGGATGCGCGAGGTACGCGATCCAGCGGAGCTCGCCGTCACGCGGGTCGCCGACGGGTGCTACTGCCTGAGCCCGCGCGACCACGTCGTGCTGTGGGTGGCGGCCAACGAGCTGCCGCTGCACCCGTCGCTGGTGCCGTTCTTGTGGGCGAGGAGCGGTCGAGCGCTGGTGAAGTTCGTCCGCTGGCTGGCGGCGGAGCGAGGTGTGGGGAGTGTGGTCGCCGTGATACGATCGCACCCGATGAACGTGCAGATCACCCAGCAACTCGTCGAAGCACCGAGCGAGACCGAGGCCGAGCGCCTGCGCGGCCTGCAAATGACCCGTATCCTCCTTGGGGGCTTCCCCGAGGTGGCGAACGAGATCCGCGAGGACGAGCGCCGGGAGACCCTCCAGGGGCAGTTCGAACACCGGCTGCGCAGGCCCCTCGCGGAGCACGAGGCGGCGACGCTCGCCGCTCGTCTCAGTACCCTCGGGCGTGTGCGGGTCGGAGAGGTGGTGCTCGACCTCGACGCCGCGGCGCTGGCCCGCTGGCTCGCCGACCCCGACGGGAGGTAGCTATACGCTCGCGCCACGCATCCATTCGTCACCCGGAAACCCGGTCACCTCCAACGACCCGTCGGCGTCGAGGTGCACCTCCACCTCTGCGCTTGTCGGCATGTCCTTCCCACCGTAGCGCTCCGTGAGGAAGTGAACCCGCTGGTTGCTCGACCCCCGCCAAACGAGGTCGAGCGAGCGTCGCGCGGCGACGTAGCGACCCGTCACGAGCACATCACAGCGCGCCATCATCGCCTCCGCCGCGACGCCGGTGAGCTCGTCGAGGGTGTGGCCCGTAAAGACCATCACCGACAGGCCCCGCGCGCGGACGGCGTCGAGCAGCGGCACCAGGGCCTCCGCCTGTTCGAAGGGCTCTCCTCCGCTTAGGGTGATCCCCTCGATGTTGTCGCCGATCAGGTCCAACACGTCCCGCGCGCTCACGATACGCCGCGGTCCGTGGCTCCAGGTGTCGGGGTTCCAGCACCCGGGGCAGCGGAGCGCGCAGCCCTGGAGCCAGAGCACAAAGCGCTCGCCGGGGCCGTTCACGCGGCTCGCGGAGATCCAGTGCGCGACGTTGAGCTTCGGAATCGCTTCCATCAATAGACACGCTTCACGAGCACAAGGCGGATCTTCTCCCCCTCGCGCTTCTCTTCGACGCGGTAGCCGAGTCGGCGCGCCTTCTCACAGATCGCCGCGCGCTGTGACTCCACGAGCCTGCGCCGCTCCTCCTCGCGTCGCTCCTCCTCGCGTCGTCGCGCCTCCACGGCCAGTCGTTCGAGCGCGGCCTCGTGGTGAACGTCGTGGCGGGCGCGTAGCCGCCCGAGCCACTGCACGCCATACCGGCCACGGTCGAAGTCGCTGACATGTGCGCGGAACCCCGTGGCCGTACGTTCGAAGCCGATGTCGTTGGAACTCGCGCCGACGTGCTGTCTCCGGACGACCACGTGCGCCCGCTCACCGCGCGCCACGCCCTCGTAGCCCACCAGCGGCACCGCGTCGGCGTGCGCCTCGATCGAAGCGCGCGCGAAGCCCAGGTCTTCGAGGGCGGCGACGAGCGCGTCTTGATCGAGCAGCGGGGTCGGCAGCGTTAGGTAGGCGCTCACGGCTTTCGCCCCGTGGTCACTTTGGCCACCGTCTTTCCGGTGACCAGCGCCGCCCCCGCGGCGGTCTTCCGCGTCACCTCGTCGGGCGTCGACGCGAGGCCCTCGAGGAGCCGCTCCAAGTCCTTCAGGCAGGCATCGCCGGTGAACCCTTCGGCGTCGGCGGTCACCCTCCCGTCGCGGTCGATGTCGACAGTGATCCTCTGCTCTTTCATGCGTCCTCCTGGTCTGCGACGAGGGAGGCCGACAGCCGCTCTGCCTCCCGTTCGCCTGCGTCGAGGTCTTCCCACACCTTGATCGCGAGGTAGCGCTGCTTCGCGGTCACCAGTCGCCCGACGCTAGGCAGCGCCTCCGACGGCGGGCGAAGCTCCGTCTTCATCGCCGCGGGGACGAAGCCCGCGCCGCCGCGGGGGGAAGTCTTCGAGGCGGACGGTCGAAAGACAAACTCCCGAGCGAGGCTCTGTTCGAGCTCACGAACCTGCCCTTCGAGGAGCTCGACATGCCTCTTCGCCTTCCGGTGTTCGTCTCGACAACCCATGAGCGCGACCTCACGGTCCTTCGCCTGCGCAGGGCTCTCCCCGTCGGGCGTCTTCGACAGCGCCTCGATCTGCTCGTCGAGCGCCGCGAGCCTCCGGCGTTGGGCATCGAGTTCGGTCTGGCGGCGACCGCGGTGACGGGTGTTTTCCTCCCGCGCGCCTTCATACGTCGCTCGTTGCTCAGCGCGCTCTTTGTCTTCGCGCGCCCTCTGCTCCGCCGCGTCGACGTCCCGCACGAGGGTCGCGACCTCCTGCTCGACGTCGCCGAGCCGAAGCCCCAGCGCGCGCGCCTGCTCGGGGCCGACCTGCGACGGAACCTCCTTCGCCAGCTCACGAAGTCTCAGCTCGATGCCGCCCAACGTTCGATCGAACCCGAGGAGTGCGCCCTTCAGTGCTTCGAAGGTCCGCGCCAGCGTGCCCTGCTGCTCCCGAACGCCCTGGAGCGACTGCTGCGAAGCCTTCACGCGCGCCTCGAACGCGCGATCGAGCTGTCGCCACGCCTCGATGAGCGGGTCGTCCTTGCTGCCCTTCGGAAGGGTCGGAGGGAGCACCTCCCAGCGCCATCGCGCCGTGAGCGTGAGCGGGCGGGGTGCGGGCCAGAAGGGCGGCTCCGCGGCTTCACACGCGCGCAGGGACGGCGAGCGGACCTGCGGTGCGACCAGCGTCTCGTCGACCGTCAGCGGCACCGCGTCGTCGGCGCCAGGCAGCAGCACGCGGAGGTCCGCGCCGACCTCGATCTCCCGCAAGGCAACGTCGCGCTGGAATCGCCAAGGGGTTGGCGCACGGAGGATCGCGGAGAGTTCCTCACGTTGCTCAGACGAGAGCCTCAGCGACATTGACCAGTGCGCCGAGGTAGGGCTGACGAAGGCCCCTTTCGGACTCACGATGCAGCGAGGCAGCGCGAGAGGCGCCCACACGACCTCGGCGCCGCTGTCCGTGAGCCGCGCGAGCGACGGGTGACCCGCGCCCGATGGAGGGCACCAGACCCGCGCGGCCCGCGTCGGGAGCGTCGCGACGGAGTCGGTGTAGACCAGCGCTTCGGGGGCGCCCTCATCCAGCGGGAGAACGCCTTCGGAGATCCTCAGCGCCGCGTCTTCACGCGCCTCGGGCACGTCGAACGGACGTCGGCCGCACGCGCGAAACGCGACCACGCCGTCGCGGTTGTGGCCCTCGTCGAGGCCGTGGTGCCAGAAGAGGCGCAGGCACGCGAGCCGAAGCGCCTCCGCCTGCGTGGCGTCGAGGCCCATCCTCCACCCGGGCTCGGCGGCGTTGTCGCCAAACCAGATCCACGCGCGCTCCGAGGTCCACACGGCCGTCGCGGGCGGACGCGCGACCCGGCGCACGAGCGCATGCGCCCTCGACGACTTCGCGAAGGGTCCACCGCGAACACCTTCGCCCCATCCTTCGGGCGCGATCACGTAGACGCGGGCGCCCGATGCGAGCGCGTCGTCGAGCGCCCCCTCCGCGCCGGCGCAGCGCCCCGAGAGCATCACGATCGCGGACTTCGTGGCGCCGCTCCAGGCGATGGGCGCGCTCGGGTCACAGTCGAGCGTCGCGGTGGTCGGCGCTGGCGTGTCAGCCCCGCGAATCCACGCGGTGGGCAGTCGCTCCTCGCGCCGATCCAGCGCCCGGCCCGCGCCTTCGAGTCGCGTGTGAATGAGACCGGAGAACCTCATCGGGCCGCCTCCTTTTGCGCCGCGCCGAGCTGTGTCTGGTCGACCAGTGTCGGCGCCAGATCAACCGGCGCCGCGAGGCTCCAGAACACCTCGGGCTCCTCCGCGTACTGCTCGAGCAGCGCGTCATGGGGGCGCAGCGTCGGCAGCATAGACGCGAGGGGCGTCGCCTCCGTGAGCTCCGCGAAGAGGCCGCGAACGGCGTCCCGGGTGCGGTACTGCGGCTTCGCGCGGAGTCGTCGGTCGAGGCGGGCCGCGGCCCAACGGGTCGCATCGTCCTGCGTCGCGGGCGCGATCGGCACGTCCTCGAGCGTCACGTCCTTCCACCGACCGCGCCCTCGCGCCTCGACTTCGGGGAGCGTGAGGCGCTGGACGAAATGTTCTTGCTCCATCTCGCTCAACCCGTCGAAGCGTCGAGCGAGCCGCCGCGCGTCGGGCATCCATCGACCGAAGCCTGCCAACGGGCCGTGCGCCCAGTCGACGAGCAGGCCATCGAGGTCGACCCCTGCCAGCTCGGGCACGGGCTGGATGGGGCGCGCCGCATGCTCGTGGCCATCGACCGCGCCGTGCAGCGACCACTGCTCGCGCCGATCGGTGAACTCCAACGTCCAGCGCACCTCGCAGCGCGCCTCGGTCGCGCGCGACAGTCCGACAGGCGCGGTGTCGTTAGGGAGCAACGCCCGGACCTCGAACCGATCCTTAGGGGACACGACCGACGAGAACACCCGGCGCCGCTCGGGGGCCATGGTGAACGGCGAGATCAACTCGAAGCGACCATCGAGCTTCGAGGTGATCCGATCGGCGTGGAGCGCGCGCCGCCCGAGGAGCGGATGGCTGACCACCCAGAGGTCGAACACGCCCTGCTCCGGCACCGGCGCCTCGTCCGTGTCGGCCGCGTCGTCGCCGCGCGGGGACAACGCGCCGCTCGCGTCACACAGCCCGATCGCTGCGCACCACGCCACGATGTTCTTAGCCCCCGCGGCCGTGACGCCCGGCAGCGCGCCTTCGACCACCGCGGCGGTGATTCGCCGCCCGGCGTCTCGCGCCGCTCGGCAGAGCGCACCGAGCTCAGGACGCCGCTCGTGCCACGCGACCTCCGCGGACACGGCCCAGCGCTCGACGGGCACGCTGTCACGCAACACACACCTCATCGTCCACCTCCCAGCCAAAGCCTTCCGGGTTCACGCGCGCTCTTCTTCGCGAGGTCGCGCAGCTCCTGAATCCTACACTCGTCGAAGTACCGCCCGTGACCGATCACCACGAGCTGTTGCCGCGCCCGCGTCACCGCGACGTTGAGGCGGTTGGGGCTATCGAGGAAGCCCACCCGTCCCGTGTTGCGCATCGAGAGCAGCACGAGGTCGGCTTCACGTCCCTGGAAGCGGTCGACGGTGCCGCACACCACCTCGACCCCGTCGCGGAGAAAGCGCGTCTTACGGGTGTCCCCCGTCAGCTCGCCGAGCATCTTCGCGATCGCCCCCTCCTGCTTCACATAGAAGCTCAGGCAAGCCACCTCCCAGGTTCCCGTGAGGCGGCCCCGCGGCGGACCCTTGCGCTTCGCCCACTGCATGAAGTCCCCCAAGACGCAGCGCATCGCCCGCACCTCGTCGCCGTTGACGCCCCCCTGCTCGCGTCCCTCGACGTCGAGCCACACCCTGCGGGCGCGGAACGGCGCGTAGTCCCACCCGATCAGCTCGTCGCGCGACGCGATGGTGTTGGCGTCGCGCAGCGTATCCCCGGCGCCGTAGAAGGTCTCGCGCGGGAACGATGAGATGTCGGGGTGCATCCGGTGCTGGTAGGAGAGGCGTTCGAAGCGTGCGTCGAACGCAAGACGATGCCGCGCGGGGATGCCCTCGGTGAGGGCGCCCTTGCGGCGGGCACGCTCGGCGCCGATGCCCTCCTGGAGCACCTCGAGCACGCTCGGCAGGCCGATGTCCTCGATCTCCTCGATCGCGTCGGTGATGTCGGCGGCGGCAGGGGTCAACCGTTCGATGTCCGCGGCGAGGCGCTCGCGCTCCTGCGGGTCGTGGCTCCGGCGGAGCTCGTGGCGACGGGTGATCCGCCACGCGAGCTCGTTGGCTAGGTCCTTCTCCGCGAGCCACCGCTGCTCGTGCGCCTCCGCGTCTTGCGCGGACGTGATCTCGTCGCGTCGTTCGCTGTAGGGGCGAGCGAGCGGACGCCGCACTGCCCTCCAATGCGCGTGCCGCAGGAGCCACGGGTCCGACTCCGCGAGACCATCCCGCGTCGTGAGGTCGCGGGCGGCGAGCAGGTCGCTCGGCAGGTAGCGCGAGACGCTCGCGAGCAGGTCGCTCGCGACCAGGACCCAGTCTGCGGCCATGAGGCGCAGCGCCTCGATCGACCCGGTGCGCACCTCGTCGACCGTGACGGTGGGGACGTGCGGGCGCACACCCCCGCGGCGGCTCACCACGCGGACGAGGGTGAACGGAGGCTCGCCGCGCGCCTCGACCTCGCGCTCAATACAATCGAGGACGCCCGCCGACTCCGCCACGAGCCATCGCTGACCGGCGTCGCGGAGGGTCTCACGCGCGAGGCGGAATAGCAGGAGCGCCGCGCGCTGGTGCGCCATCGGGAAGAGCTCCCGGTTGTTCGCGTCGACGAGCCCGCGGAGGTTGGCGACGAGGTCGGCGCGCTCGGTGAAGGGGGGGAGCTGGCGCACGTCGCCGACGATGACGTGCCGCCGCGCGAGGAGCGCGGGCACCATGAACTCCTGCATCAGCGTCTTGCTCGCCTCGTCGACGATGAGCACGTCCCAGTGCGGTGCGGTCGCGATCGGCTGGTCCTCTCGGCGGCCCTTCGGCATCCGATCAAGGAACATCGGGTGATTGACGATCCCCATCGTGGTGCCGCAGGTGAGGTCTGCGCCCATCACCACGGTGCGCTCGGCCATCTCCCGGAGGTCGCTGTCACCTGTGCTCGTGAAGGCCGCGGTGCCGCGCCAGATCGTGACGAGCTTCTCGACCCGCTCATCGATCTGGCAGGCCTTCACCTTGTCGTCGACGCGGTCGAGCCTGCCGACTCGCACCGCATCGATCGCAGGACCCACCGAGCCCGGGGCGAGCAGGCGCTCTAGGACGTTGTCGATGGCGACGTTCGTCGACGCGCACAAAAGCACCCGCTTCCCTTCGAGCACGAGCTGCTGGATGAGCTCGCAGATTGCGGTGGTCTTGCCCGAGCCGGGCGGCCCTTCGAGGAAGGCGAAGTCGGGCGACCCGAGCGCCTTCGCGACGAAGCGCCGCTGCTCATCGGTTCCGCTACGGGACTCGTCACGGAGCGAGTACCAACGATCTGGCCGGCGCGCGGTGGCGGTCGGCCAGCGCGCCTTCGACGGGTCTTCGCAGAGTCGGAGCAGCGGCGCGTGGTGGGGGAGCGGCGCCTCGGCGAGCTGACGCAGCGCACGGTGCTGGAGCTGGAGGTTGCGCAGGTCGAGCGGGAGATAGAGCGTCCCCTCGGACGGCAGCCTTTCGAGGAGGAGCTGGTACCTGTCGCGGTCGACGTCCTTGACCTTGATCGTCGTGTTGGCGCTGTGCCGGGCCTGCGTCCATACCTCCTTCACGTCGCCTTCGCAGAAAGCCGCGCGCGGGTCGACGAGGGCCTCGTCGTCGAGCTTCGTCGGCGCGAGGAGCTGCACCCAGAAGCCGCGCCGTGCGTTGCGCCCTTGCGGTCGCCAATCGAAACGAACGCCATTGTCTGCGCGCAGCGACCCCTCCGCGGGTAGTTCTTCGACCTCGACGCGCCCGCCCGAAAGTTCGAAGGTGCGCCCCTCCGTGTCGTCGAGGCGGCGCACGCCCTCCAGCGGGTCGACGACCTCCACGCCCACGCGGCCGATGTCGGACAGCAGCTCGCGCGCATCGACCCTGCCCTCGACGACGCAGCGCCAGTGAGCCTCCCCTTCGCTCGACACGAGGCCGCGCACGATGAGCTCGTGACCGTCGAGGGTGCGCAGAGAGCTTGGGGGCCGCGGCGTTGCCTCCGGCGCGTGTGCGCACGGACGCGCGCACCAGAACACGACGTCATCGATGCGCAGCGGCATCTCGGTCTCGATGCGCGGCCCCGCAGCCGTGCGGGTCGCGCCCAACACCCTGAGCGTGACGTCGCGGTTCACGACCATGATCGGCTTGGACAGGTCGAACGGTTGCTCCGCAGGCCAGTCGGTGAGGAGCCACCCCAGCGGCGGGCGGGCGATGCGGAGGGCGGTGTCCCGAGCGGTGAGGGTCAGCGCGGTGGTGTTGCGCACCCGCTCCCAGGGAAGCTGGTAGCGAACCTGCCGCTGCTTC
Organism: Polyangiales bacterium; assembly: GCA_044375895.1. Classification (GTDB taxonomy): domain Bacteria; phylum Myxococcota_A; class Polyangia; order Polyangiales; genus CAISKJ01. Next base: position 11,592 of record JBILLV010000266.1, read on the forward strand.
GCCGTGTGGATCGCCTGCCCGAGGTACTGGAGAAAGGGCCGCAGGAGCTGCTCGCTCTGGCTCATCAGTGGGCGGACGATGCTCGGATGCGCGGCGACGGCGTTGAAGTGGAGCACCCTCATGGTTTCGCCTCAGGGACGAACAGGTTACGCGCTTCCTGACGGAGCATCGGCGTTTGCCCTGCGGTCTGAGGCGCGAGGGCCTCGGGCACCTCTGGGCTCGCGAGCCGGGCCCGCACCTTCGCCCAGCGTCGAAGATCAGCGATCTGCTCCCCCATGGTGCGCGACAGTGGAAACGTGGCCTGGAGCGCTCTGGCGATGTGCTCGGTGCGAAGTGCGCGACCCTCGGCGAAGGCATCGAACAGCCCCTCGCGCACGGCCTCCTCCAGCTCCGCGCCAGAGAAGCCCACCGACAGCGCTGCGAGCTGATCGAGGTCGTACTCCGTCGGGTCGCGCTTCTTCTTCTGAAGGTGAATCCGCAAGATCTCCTTGCGCACGGCGACCGAGGGCAGGTCGACGAAGAAGAGCTCGTCGAAGCGCCCCTTGCGGAGGAGCTCCGGCGGGAGCATCTCGATGCGGTTGGCCGTCGCGACCACGAACACGGGCTCGCGCTTCTCCTGCATCCAGGTGAGCAGCGTGCCCACCACGCGGGCGGTCGTCCCGCCGTCCGTCTGATCGGAGCTCCCCACCCCGGCGAGGCCCTTCTCGATCTCGTCGATCCAGAGCACGCAGGGGGCGAGGGCCTGCGCGACCTGGAGCGCGGTGCGAACGTTGGCCTCGCTCTGCCCGATGACCCCGCCGAACACCTTACCCATGTCCAAGCGCAACAAGGGGAACTCCCACTGCCGCGCGACCGCCTTGGCGACGAGGCTCTTGCCGCACCCCTGCACCCCGAGGAGCAGCACGCCCTTCGGGGAGTCGAGCCCGAAGTCCCTGGCGCCCACGCCGAACGCTCGGCCGCGCCGGTCGAGCCAGGTCTTGAGGGTCGCGAGGCCCCCGACGTCGCCCATCCCCGCGTCGGGTTCGTAGTACTCGAGCACCTGACTCTGGCGGATCACGCGCTCCTTCTCGCGCGCGACGATCGAGACGGCGCCGTGCCCGAGCACGCCGCGGCGCTCCGCAGCGAGGCCGAACGCGAGCCGCGCCTCCATGATGGTGAGCCCACGTG
>JBILLV010000267.1:0-12741 GCA_044375895.1 Polyangiales bacterium
CCTCTGGCGCTTCCTGCGACGGAGGAAGGGGGAACGCGCGAGCGATAGCGAGCGAGGGATGGAGGCTCGCCGACCCGGCAGGTCACGCGCAGCGTGATGACCTTCACGGCGCCTCCGCGGGCGGCGTCTCGGTCGGCGGTGCGGGCGGCGCCTCCGCGGGCTTCGCGGCCTCGTCGTCGGTGCGGAGCATCGCGGTGACGGCGACGAGCAGCGCCGAGCCCGCGGTGGCCGAGAGGAAGAGCATCTCGACGGCGCTCCCGATGGACGAGCAATTCGCGCCGGGGCCGCGTCGCACGGCGAGCACGTGGGAGAGGGTGTCGTCGTCGTCGCTCACAGGTGGATCCCTTCCAGCATCATCACGTCGAGCGCGTCCATCGCGAGGAACGACACCGCCAGCGCCGCCGCGAAGCACAGCGCCCCGCCCAGCGCCCGCGCCCACGTCCGGTCGCGCATGGCGACGCTCCACGACGAGGCCACGAGGTACACCGCCGCGACGCCCGCGCCGAGCGCCACGAAGGGCTCGACGTCGTGCTCGTCGTAGGCCTTCGCCAGCCCGCCGCCGCCGACCGTCAGAATGGCGAGCTGCGCCCACGGCAGCGGCCTTCGCCACGCGCGCAGCACCTCCTTGAAGCGCCGCTCCCGCGCCGTCCACGCGAGGGCGAACATCCCCAACACCGCCCCCGCCGTGAGCGTCCAGCGGGCGGCGATGCGGAGGCGCGCGCGGCGGGCGCGGACGGCGGCGTTCTGGCGCACCTCCGGGTCGAGGGGCATCGCGCGCACCTCGTCGGCGCCGTCGCGCTCCTCGCCGACGCCCGCCCGCGCGTCGACGAGTCGCTCGGCCGCGAGGGAGCGCAAATCGGTCGGCGCCGCGGGGTCTTCGGCGAGCGCGCGGAGCACGCGGGCGGCGTCGCGCAGGCGGTTGAGCCGGCTCAGGTACGCCTCCCCCACCAGCAGCCTCGCCTCCGCGCGCACGGGGCCCGCGGGGAATCCGTCGATGGCGCGGTCGAGGGCGCGGATGCCTGCGAGCGAGTTGGCCAGCGCCTCGTCGCGGCGGATGCGTTCGAGGCGCTGGAGCGGGACGAAGTTGCCCTCGCCGTGGGAGGTGAGGTCGTCGACGCGGGCCTGCGCGCGGGCGGCGAAGCGCGAGCCCGGGTCGCGCTGGAGGAAGTCGCGGTACCCGGCAAGGGCCGCGGGGAAGTCGAGCGCGTCGTCGGCCATCGTCGCGAGGTGGTACGCCGCCGTCGCGGCCTCGCGGCGGTTGGGCGAGCGCGCGAGCTCGGTGAAGAGCGTGCGGGCGCGGTCGACCTCGCCGGCCTCCAGCGCCGCGCGGGCCTCCTCGACGCGGGGGGTGAGCTGCGCGGCGGCGCTCCCGGCGCAGAGGACGAGCGCGAGAAACGCCGCGCCGCGCACGGATCAGCCCTTCGTCGCGTGGCGAGCGGCTTCGACGCCCGCGCGCTGCCCGGCGGCGAGGGCGTCGACGAGGCCGTCGCCCTCGCGGTTGACGGTGATGTCGCCCGCGGCGAAGAGCCACGGGCACAGCGGGCTCTGCCCGTCGGCGTCGAGCACGCGCCCGAGCTCGTTGACGCGAACCCCCGCGGCGTCGGCCCGGTCGCCCGCGTCGCCGAACCAGCGCACCGGGTCGGCCCCGCGCGCCGCGCCCGTCGCGCTCGGCACCCGCACGTGCCCCCGCGTCCACACGGGAGCCCCCGCGGTGGCCTCGCGGAGCGTCGATTCGAAGGCCAGCCCCGCCCCCGAGAGCCCGCCCGTCGCGAGCACCACGGACTTCGCGCGGACGGCGGTCTTGTCCGAGAGCGTCACGGCGACGCGGCTCCCCGGCGTCACGACGGCCCGCGCGCGGTGGACCTTCACGTCCGCGGGGATCCAGCGTCGGAGCGCGCGGTCGAGGCGCACGCCCGGCGGGTCGCCAACGCCCCCCGCGGCCTCGCCCACGGGGACGCCGAGGACGCGCGCGAGCCGCGGCGCCACGTCGTCGCGACGAAGCCCGAGCACGGGGGGGAAGAGCACCCCGACGGCTCCCTCACACGCCGGACGGAGCGCGGCGGCGAGGCCCTCGGCGATGCCGTCGGTGTCGAGCCGGGCGGCGGTTTCGAGGAAGGTCTCCTCGGCGTCGAGGGAGGCGGTCACCACGCGGGCGCCGAGCGTCTGGGCGACGAGGTGGGCCGACCACGAGGGGTGCGTCGGGAGGTCGACCACGGCCACCAGGCCAGGACCCAGCGAGGCGAGGTCGAGCAGCGAAGGGAGGGCCCCGCGGGCTTCGGCCGCGAGCCAGCCCGCCACGGTGACGTAGCGCCCGCCGACGCGGAAGGTGTCACCCGCCCACGCGGTGAGGGGCTCCTTCGCGTGGCCCCAGAGGAGCCCGCTGGAGAGCGCGCTGGCGCCGTTGCCTGCGGAGACGATGGCCACGCGGGCGCCTTGCTCGCGGGCCGAGCGGGCGGCGGCGATGCCCGCGGCGCCGCTACCGAGGACGAGGACGTCGACGTCGAGGTCGCTCACAGCGTCACCCCCTTGCCGAGGGCGCGGAGGGCGGCGTCGATGGTTCCTTCGGCGCGGGCCTGGGCGGCGCCGATGGCGGGGAGGCGCGATTTGCGTCGGGCGCGCAGGAGGTCGGCGGCCTGGGCGCGCACCTCCGACGGGCTCCAGCCGAGGGACTCGCCCGCGATGACGGCGGCTGCGAGGGCGCACTCCACGCCGCCGCAGGGGCCGAGCGCGAGATTGGTGCGCCGCGCGACGTCTTGCAGCGTGCGGGCCCCTTCGACCTTCACCGCGTAGCGAATCTCCCCCGCGAGGACGGGCTCGGTGCGGCACACCGTCACCGTGGCGCGCGGCCCGCCGTCGCCGAGCACCGCCTCCGCGCGGGCGCCGTGGCGCGAGATGAGGCGCGTGGCCGCGTGGCGCGAGATGCCGAAGCGCTCGGCGAGCACCGCGGGCTCCAACGTGCGGTCGCCGCCGGGGAGGGGGGAGGTGTGCGAGGTGCCGTGCGTGGAGTTGCCGAGCGTCGGGGCGATGAGGTCGGCGGCTTCCTGGGCGAACATCCGGTAGCTCGCGAGCTTGCCGCCGACGAGGGAGTAGAGGCCGCGGGCGCCGTCCTTCGCGTGGTCGAGGATCTCGTGCTCGCGGGAGAGCGCGTCTTCCATCGTGCCGTACTTGTAGAGCGTGGGGCGGGCGCCGACGGTGGTTCCGATGATGCGGGCCTCGCGGACGCGGGGGAGCACCTGCTCGACGCCCTCGACGAGGTAGCGCACCTCGTCGGTGGTCACCGGGAGGTCGTCGAGGTCGGCGTAGGTGTCGTCGTCGGTGGTGCCGATGAGGGAGGTGTTCTCCCACGGCTCGATGAAGATCTGCCGGCCGTCGATGGCGTCGACCAGCACCGCGACGTCCGTCACCGGGCGGTCGAGGATGAGGTGGACCCCTTTGCCGGGACGGAGCTTGACCTTGCCCTCCAGGCCCGCGAGGGCGGCCGTGATGGGGCCCCAGGCGCCCGTGGCGTTGACCACCACGCGGGCGGTGTACTCCGAGGCGACGCCGGTGAGCCGGTCGAGGGTGCGGACGCCCGTGACGGCGCCGTCTTCCACGTGGATCTTCTCGACGGTGGTGCGCAGGAGGATGGTGGCGCCGTGCTCGCGGGCGTCGAGGGCGTTGGCGTTGCAGAGCCGCGCGCCGTTGATGCCCCACTCGTCGGTGGTGATGGCCCCCGCGAGGTCGCGGGTGGTGAGCCCAGGGACGACGCGCTCGCACTCGTCGGGGGTGAGCCGGGTGTGGCGCTTGCCGCGCTTGAGCGGCTGGAAGTCGTCGTACACGGCGAAGAAGGCGTCGTAGGCGTCGAGCCGCACCCGCGCCGCCGCCCCGCGCCCGTACACCGGCACGAAGAAGGGGATGCGGAAGATCATGTGCGGCGCGATGCGCTGGATGTACCCCGAGTCGAGGCACGAGGAGCGGGTCACCTCGGGGTGCGTCGTGAGGTAGCGCGGGCCGCCGTGGATCATCCCCGACGAGTTGCCGCTCGCCCCGAAGGCGAGGTCGTTGCGCTCGGCGAGGATCACCCGGAGGCCGCGCAGGGCGAGGTCGCGCGCGAGGCCCGTGCCGTTGACGCCGCCGCCGAGGATGAAGACGTCGCAGTCGGGACGTCGCGTGGCGAGTTCGAGGGTCATGGAAGGATTGGGAGGGGGGACACTAGTGTCTCTCGGCCCCGGCGTCACCTGATTCGCAGCGGGGGGAGGCGGGCGACCCACCGGGGCGCCGAGACCCACGAGTTGCGCAACGGGGGTCTTCGCCGTGCACGCGTCGGCGGGGAAGCCACGGCGATGAACGTTGGGGCGTCGCTCGCCGCTCGTCGCCCGCCGCCCCGTTGGGTGCTCGCTACGGCCGTCGGCGCGCGAATGACGGACCGTAGGCGCGGAAGGGCGCGGGCTCCGAACGACGCCGCGTCGCCTCGAACGAAGGCGGAACGTGCTCGATCGGCTCCGCCATCGGAGCGACGAATACTCGTACCCGAGCGCTTCCGCGCCTACGGTCCGTCATCTGCGCGCCGAGGCCGTAGGGCGCTCCCCGCGGGTGACGGGGCGCTTCCTCCCCTCTGGCTGTCGTCTCTCCGCCACCTACGCTCCCTTCGCCAACGCGCTCTCGTGCCCTCAGGGCGGCGACTCGGGCCGGATGATCCGCGTCACGTCGAAGCCCCCGAAGGCCATGTCGATGTCCTCCTCCTCCCGCGGCCGCTCGCCGTGGCGCGTGCGCACGAGGCGCGTGAGCGGCCGATCGAAGAGCCCCGGCTCGCGCACGCCCGACAGCACCATCACCCACGAGCGGTCGTCGAGCTCGAGGATCGACCCCGGGGGGTACTTCCCCATGCGGTTGATGAAGGCCTGGAGGAGCGTGGTGTCGTAGACCGTCCCCGCCGCGGCGTACATCCGCGCGAGGGCGTCGGGCGGCGCGAGGAGCGGGCCCGCGGGGCGGTAGCGCGTGAGCGTGTCGTAGTCGTCGGCGATGTGGATGATGCGCGAGAAGAGCGACGGGCGCCGGTCGTCGTCCACCGTGCGGTGGTGCTCCAGGCACACCAGCAGGCGGCGGATGCGGGCCTCGTGGAAGCCGCGCTGCTTCAGGAGCTGGCGCGCCCCCGCGGTGGTGTGGCGCTCGAAGGGCGGGGGGTAGCCGTCCTCCTCCGCGGTGTAGCCGCCGTCGTGGAAGCTCGCCGCCACGCCGAGGTCGGCCAGCGTCGCCTCGGGGAGCCCGATCTCGCGGCCGATGAGCAGCGAGAGCGAAGCCACCTGCACGGAGTGTCGGCTGTGCGCGGGCGAGCGGGTGTCGCGCGTCGCGGCGACGAGGGCCTCGGCGCGCTGCTTCGGGTCCATGTCCACCAGCTCGTTGACCATCTTGCGGACGGGCAGCGGGTTGGGGTTGCGGCCGAGCGCGAGGCTGTCCCACAGGTCGCCCATCGCCATCGAGGCGAGCGCGTACACCTCGCGCACCTCCGTGTGGATCTTGCGCGCCTGCACCTGCTCGTTGTTGAGCACGAAGCGGAAGATGGGCTGGAGCTCGACCTGCGGCATCCCCGCGCGCTGGAGCTGGCTCTGGAGCGCGGTGCGGGGGTTGGGGAGCGTGGGCTCGGCGCACACCGCGACGATGACGGCCTTCACCTGGGCCTCGTCGAGGCGCGTGTGGATGGTGACGCCGCCCACCTCGTGGCGCCGCCAGAGCTGCGCGAGGTCTTTGGTGACCTCGTTGCGCGCCTCGAAGCGCAGGCGGATGTCGTTGATGTACACCTGGTCTTCCACCATCACGAGCTGCACGAGGCCGAGGAGCTCGTGGAGCTTCTCGATCGTGGCCGCGAGCTCGCGGCACGGGGCCTGGAAGGCCTTGTTGTCGATGTGGTGGATGTGGGTCATCCGGGCGGTGCCGGTGAGCAGGTTGGCGAGGGCCTCGCCGCGGTCGCGCACCTGCTGGGAGAGCTCCTTGTCTTCGCCCGCGCGCGCCCGGTCGAGGGCCTTGGCGATGCGGGACTGGGCGTCGTCGGTGACCTGCGCGGCGTCGCTCACGGCGCCCTCCCGGCCTTGGCGGCGGCGATGGCGTCGCGGGCGGCGTCGCGGAGCTCGACCTCGCCCTTGGTGTACACCTGCTGGAGGATGGCGGTGGCCTCGGGGGTCGCGAGGACGCTGAGCCCCCACACGCCCACGTGGCCCCGGAGGATGAGCGGGCGGAGGTTGAAGAGCTTGTTGAAGAAGCCCTTCGGCTGCGCCCATTCCTTGAAGATCTCGAAGGCGCGCTCGGGGTCGAGGCGGGCCATGGCGCGGCCGGCGGCGGCGAGCTCGTCGGGGGGAGCGCCCCCGTCGGCGCGGTTCTCGGCGAAGCGCTGGAGCGTGGGGAAGGCGCCGCGCTCGCCGCGGGCGACGATCACGTCGAGGGCGTGCTCGCGGACGTCCCGCGCGGGGGCCTGGAGCATCATCGCGAGGAGGGCGCGGAGGTTGGCCGACGCGGTGAGGTCGGACGAGAGGCGGAGAAACTCGTGCTGCACCTCCGTGTCGCTCCCCTGCATGAGCGTGGTGAGAATCTGCGTGGCGGCGTCGGGGACGGCCACCGCGAGGACGCGCAGGAGGTCGGCGGCGACGGGCCCGCTGCTGGCCTTGAAGCGCTCGACGACGGCGAGGGTGCGGGCCGGGAGCTGCTGCGTGATGAGGTGGCGGAGGACGCGGCGGGAGTGGTCGTCGCGCTCCCCCTCCAGGAGGTCGAAGAAGAGCTTGAGCACGTCGCCCGGCACGCGCCCGAGGATCTGCTGGAGCCGCTCGGGGGGCTCGGCGCCGTCCTTCGAGACCGAGCGGATGAGCTTGCGCACGGCGTTGCTGTCGACGAAGCCCGCGAGGAGGGCGTCGACGCGCTCGACGTCGGCCGGCGCCCGCGCCCGGAAGCGCGTGAGCTCGTCGAAGAGGTTGAGGAGCATGTCGAGGCGATCTTCGGCGAGGAGGAAGTCGCGCACCTCGCGGGTGACGCCCTCCACCTCTTCGAAGGTCATCGGGTCGGTGGGCTCGACCACCACGTCGAGGAGCTCGCGGACGAGGGCGAGGGTGGCCTCCGGGAGCCGCGGCGAGTCGACCTCCGCGCGCAGGGCCTCCGTGTCCCACTCGGAGAGGGCTTTGTAATGGACGGGGACGGGGGCGGGGAGGCGCGGGGCCGGGAGGTCGAAATCGTCGGGGACGCGGGTGCTGGCGACGTCGCCGACGCGGCTGGAGTCGCGGCCGAAGAGCCGGTCGGCGGAGCGGGCGCCGACGCCGGACTCGCGCACCTCGTCGTCGTCGGGGACGAAGCCCTCCACCGCCTCGATGCGGATGTTGGCGAAGCCCGCCTTCCAGAGCAGCGTGACGACGTCGTCCTCGTTGAGGCGCACGCCCACGAAGCGGATCGACAGGATCTCCAGCAGCCGCGTGAGCTCGCCCCAGTCGGTGCTGCGGTTGAGGGTGAGCTTGCGCACGCCGTCGCGAAACAGCTTGAGCGAGAGGGAGCGCTCGCGGTCGCGCTCCAGGTACACGGCCTCGCCGTCGAGCATGAGCTCGTAGGGGCGGACGGTGAGCTCCATGTCGCCGTGGGCGTTGAAGAAGCGCTCGAAGCCGGTGCGCACCTCCTCGATGAAGCCCCGCACCGCCTGGTTGCCCGCGTCGTAGATGAGGTACGAGCGGGAGGCCCGCGCCAGCGAGCGCATCGCGTCGCCCGCCATGCGCGTCCGCTCCGACGAGCCGAGGCGCACCTCGCCGTCTTCCCCGCCGGGCATCGACGCGCGCCCCCGAGGCGCCGTCGAGGCACGTTCCGGAACGGCGGACGCCCGCTCGGGGACGGCGGACGCCCGCTCGGGGACGGCCGAGGGGCGGTCGGGGGCCGATTGCCGTTCGGGCGGGGGGGGGGCGGTCGGCGGGGCCTCGGGGGTGGCCGAGGGGCGCATCGGGGCGCGGCCCAGCAGGGGCTTCTTCGGCTCTTGTGACGCGCGCTCGGGGGCCGCCGAAGGGGGCTGCGGCGGCTTGCTCGGGTTCATACCTGCTCCCTGCGGAGACTCTACACGAATTGCCTTACGAAAGGGGATGCGCGCGCTGCCTGTTGACGGTGGGGGTGCACTTGTCTAGATAGGCGCCCTCCCCGGAGAAAGCGCACCACCATGGCGACCTACATCACCTCGGACTGCATCAACTGCGGCGCTTGCGAGCCCGAGTGCCCCAACGAGGCCATCAGCGAGGGCGACGAGATCTACGTTATCGACCCGGAGCTCTGCACCGAGTGTGTCGGCTTCTACAACCACGAGGCCTGCCAGGCGGTGTGCCCGGTGGAGTGCTGCCTGCCCAACCCGGAGATCCGGGAGAGCGAGGCGATTCTCATCGCCCGCGCGGTGCGGCTGCACCCCGACGACATGGATCTGAAGAAGAAGGCCGACGCGAACAACTACCCGTCGCTCTTCCGCAAGTAGCCGCCGCGGTGCGTCCGCGCTGCGCCCTCCTCGCGGCCGTGACGCTCGGCGCCCTCGGCTGCGCGACGGCCTCGCCCGTGCTGGCCCCGGCGCGCGTGCTCCGCGAGGGGCGCGTGGTGCTCGACGTGGGCTCGGCGTGGAGCGCGCCGGTGTGGGCGCCGTCGCTGTCGAGCGCGCAGTCGTCGTCGGCCGAGGTCGACACGGTGCTCCAGGCGGCGGTGACGCACGGGGCGACGCCGCCGGGCGTGGTGAGCTACGTGTCCGGGCGCGGGGGCATCGGCGGGCGCGCCGAGGGCAACATCGCGCTCATCGGCCGCCTGGTGCGCATCGGCGCGCGGCGCGAGCTGTGGTCGCGCGAGAACATGACGCTCACCGCGGGGCTCGCGGGGCGCTTCGCCTTCCTCGGCGGCTCGTACGCGGGCGCGTCGCCGGGGCTCACGGTGAACAACTCGCGGCTCTACGGCGGCGACCTCTCGCTGCTCTTCGGCGTCACGCGGCGCGATGTCTACGACCTCTGGGTGGGCGCGCGGGCGGGCTACCTCTACAACGACCTCGGGCTCGCGCTCGTCCCCACGTCGGCGATGCCCGACGGGCGCGCGTACGACCTCACGGCCCACCGCTTCGAGGCGTCGCTCAACGTCGGCATCCGGGTCGCGTTCGGGCGCTTCGGCGCGGCGGTGGAGCTCGACGCGGTGTTCGCGCACGCGCTCGGCGACGCGACGTGGACGGGCGGCATCACCCACCAGTCGGCGAGCACGCTGTCGCTCATCCCCGCGGGCGCGCTCTCCTACCAGTTTTGACGAAATCGCTTCCCTGAGCGCTTCGTGCGCATCCCGTTGCCGACGGAAATGCACCGTGTGATAGCATCCTCGGTCATGAGTCATCGGGATGTTTCTTGGAGGTTCCTGCTTCTCGCGCTCTCCGTGAGCGCGGCCATCGCGGGCTGTGGGGGCGACACGATGCCTCCACCGACGATGAACACCGACTCGAGCGTCGATCGTGTCCCCGGGGCCGACGTGGTGATGACCACGGACGGCGGCGACGCGGCGCCCCCGGGAGACGTTCCCATCGCGACGGACGGGCCGATGAACACCGACGGGCCGATGGACCCCGACGCGATGGTGACGCCCGACGTGGTGGTGCCCGATGGGATGGTGATGCCCGACGCGGTGGAGATGCCCGACGTGGTGGTGCCGCCCGACATGATGGTGATGCCCGACGTGGTGGTGCCGCCCCCCGACGTGGTGGTGCCGCCCCCCGATGTGATGGTGGGGATGGACGTCATGGTCGGCATGGACGTGATGCCCGGGATGGACGTCGTCGCCCCGATGGACACCGGCTGCGGCGGCGCGGGCGAGACGCGCTGCGGCACCGCCTGCGTCAACCTGACCAACAGCACGGCCAACTGCGGCATGTGCGGGCGGGCCTGCGCCGCGGGCGAGGAGTGCTCCGGCGGCACGTGCGCGGCGCCCTGCGCGAGCGGCACCATCCGCTGCGGCGCCGCCTGCGTCAACCTCCAGAGCGACCGGATGAACTGCGGCGGCTGCGGCAACGTGTGCTCTGGCACCTGCGCGATGGGCGCCTGCATGTGCCCGACGGGCCAGGTGCTCTGCGGCACGACCTGCACGCTCGTCAACACCGACCGCAACAACTGCGGCATGTGCGGGCGCGCGTGCCCCGCGGGTCAGGACTGCGTCGGCGCCACGTGCATGGCCCTGCCGTGCCCGGCCCCGCAGGTGCGCTGCAACGGCGTCTGCTCCAACCCCTTCTCCGACGCGATGAACTGCGGCATGTGCGGCAACGCCTGCCCCGCGGGCCAGGAGTGCATGGACCGGGCGTGCGTCCCCGCGTGCCCCACCAACACCACGCGCTGCGACGCCTTCTGCACCAACCTCATGGTCGACCGCTTCAACTGCGGCATGTGCGGCCGGGCCTGCTCGGGCTCGATCCGTTGCGTCGGCGGCTTCTGCGACGACGGCACCTGCGCCGCGCCGCGGATGATGTGCGGCGCGTCCTGCGTCAACTCGCAGAGCGATCCCTTCAACTGTGGCGCGTGCGGGCGCATCTGCATGGGCGGCCAGAGCTGCCGGGCGGGGACGTGCTCGTGTGACGCTGGCTTCAACCTGTGCGGCGCCTCCTGCGTCAACACCAACTTCGACCCCACCAACTGCGGCATGTGCGGCCGCGCGTGCAGCCCCGGTCAGGGCTGCGTGATGGGCACCTGCATGACCATGATGGCGATGTGCGACGGCACGCTCGTCAACTGCGGCGGGATGTGCACCAACACCCAGACGAGCCCCGCCCACTGCGGCGGCTGCGACCGGCCCTGCCCCATCCGCAACACCTGCGTCAACGGCGCCTGCGTCGCTCCCTGACGCGCTCTTCCCCCTCCCCGTAGAGACCCGCACCGGCGCCTCGTGGAGGCGCCGGGGCTCGCTGCCTGTCAGGCCTTGAGCCGGGCGACGAGCTTCTCCATGCCGTCGCGCGCGTCGGCGAAGAGCATGCGGGTGTTGTCCAGGTAGAAGAGCGGGTTGTCGACGCCGGCGTAGCCCGACGCCCGCGAGCGCTTGAGCACCACCACCCGGCGGGCCTTCCACACCTCGAGGACGGGCATCCCCGCGATGGGCGAGGCGGGGTCGGTCTGGGCGCTCGGGTTGACGATGTCGTTGGCGCCGATCACGAGGACGACGTCGGTGCGCGGGAGGTCCTGGTTGATCTCGTCCATCTCGAGCACGATGTCGTAGGGGACGCTGGCCTCGGCGAGGAGGACGTTCATGTGCCCGGGGAGGCGGCCGGCCACCGGGTGGATGGCGAAGCGCGCGGTGATGTTGAGCCCCTGGAGCACGTCGGTGAGCTGCTTGACGGCGTGCTGGGCCCGCGCGACGGCCATCCCGTAGCCCGGCACGATCACCACGTGGTGGGCGTCGCGGAGCTCGTCGACCAGCTCGTCGAGGGTGATCTCCTGCACGACGCCCTCGGGGCGCGCGCCGGCCACGTCGGAGGGCTTCGACGGCGCGGAGGGCTCGGCGCCGAAGCCGCCGAAGACGACGTTCCAGATGGAGCGGTTCATCGCGCGGCACATGATGTACGAGAGGATGGCGCCGGAGCTCCCCACCAGCGCGCCCGTGATGATGAGCAGGTCGTTCTCGAGCATGAAGCCCGCGGCTGAGGCGGTCCATCCCGAGTAGCTGTTGAGCAGGGAGACCACGACGGGCATGTCGGCGCCGCCGATGGCCGCCACGAGGTGAACCCCGAGGAGGCTCGCGACCGCCGTCATCGCCAGCAGCCACGGGAGCCCGTCGCTGCCCTGGGACGCGACGAAGGGGACGGCGAGGCCGATCACCGCGAGCACCGCGCCGGCGTTGAGCGCGTGACGGCCCGGGAGGAGCAGGGCCCGGCCCGAGAGCGACCCGCGGAGCTTGAGGAAGGCCACCACGGAGCCCGTGAAGGTCACTGCGCCGATGGCGACGTCGGCCCACACCTCGAGGCGGAGGATGAAGCGGTGCCCCGCGGGGTGAGCCCCCGTGTCGAGGTACGCGGCGTAGCCCACGAGCACCGCGGCGAGGCCCACGAAGCTGTGCAGCACCGCGACGAGCTCGGGCATCGCCGTCATCGCGACGCGCTTCGCCATCGTGGCCCCGAGGGCGCCGCCGACGAGCATCGCGGGGACGAGCACCTCCAGGTGGCCCACCTTGCCGCCGAGCACCACCGCGAGCGCCGCGACGGCCATGCCGGCCATGCCGTAGCTGTTGCCGCGGCGCGCGGTCTCCTGGTGCGACAGGCCGCGGAGGCTCGACACGAACAGAACGCTCGCCAGCACCCAGGCGAGGGAGAGAAACACCTCGATCATCGCGACGGCCTCACTTCCGAAACATCTCCAACATGCGGCGCGTCACGAGGAACCCGCCCGCCACGTTGATCATCGCGAGGAAGACGGCCCCCACGCCGAGCCACGCCGCCGCCCCCATCGCGTCGGTGCGCGTGTGGAGCATGCCACCGAGCACGATGATGCCCGAGATGGCGTTGGTGACGCTCATGAGCGGGGTGTGGAGGGCGGGGGTGACGTTCCACACCACCTGCCAGCCGACGAAGCACGAGAGGACGAAGACGGTGACGCGCTCGGCGAAGAGGCGCAGCGCGAGGTCGTCGTCGCCGCCTGCTCCCCCCGACGCGCTCATCCGCACGACGCCGTAGCCCGCCAGCAGCAGCGCGATGGACACCCAGGCGAACCACGTCGTGCGGCCCGACTCCGACGGCGGCGGCGGGCCGTGCGTCTTGGGCAC
>JBILLV010000269.1:0-12689 GCA_044375895.1 Polyangiales bacterium
CGCGCGGAGGGCGACCATGCCGCCGCCGAACACCGTCACGAAGCCCGCGACCAGCGAGGCGAGCGCGACGGTGACGACGGTGCGCGGGGTGAACGAGTCGGTCACGGCGGCGACGACATAGCGGCTTCTGCGCGCGGGCGCAACGCGCTGTCACCGCAGCTCGAGGGCGCCGATCTCCAGGAGGAAGTAGAGGGCGCGGTACACCTCGGAGGTGGGGGCGCGGCGGTCGGCCGCGACGCGCTGGGCCACGCTGCGGAGCGAGACCGTCCCGTCGGCCCGGGTGAGGAGGTCGTGGCCGATCGCGCCGACGCTCAGCCGCCCGAGGCCGCGCACCGAGGTCGACGCGCCGACGGGGCGGTCGAGCTGCGGGGCGAAGTAGTCCGCGAGGTCTTCGAGGAGCTGCGCGCCCTGGCGGAGGAGCTCGTAGGGGTCGACGTTGACGGGCAGCGCCGACGACGGCGGCGTCACGGTGCGGAAGTACCGGAGCGTCCCCTTCTGCCAACGGAAGAGGTCGAGGAGGCGCTCGCGCGCGAGGGCGTCGACGAGGCCCACGAGGCGGCTCTCGTCGAGGATGCCGAGCTGTACCACCGCCCGCTGCACGCGCCCGTCGAAGCGCGGCAGCATCGCGAACACCATGTCGAGCTCGCCGCGGGTGAGCGCGTTCTGCTGGAGGAGGTACTCACCGACCCCCTCGCCCGCGAGGCTGCTCGCGACGTGCGTGGGGCGGCCCTTGTGGAGGTACACCTCGCGGCGGACGGATCCGGACTCCACCACCAGCACCCCCGACTCGTCGGCGAACACCAGGCGCGACATCGCATGGAGGAAGGTGCAGCCCGGGAGCGCGTCGGCCCAGTCGGCCACCGCCGTCGCCACCTCGCTCGTGGTGGCCGTCTTCTGCTGTAGGAGCGACTTGAGCTCGGGGATCTCCGCCGCGCGCCGCGGCACCGCGTCGGGGCCCTGCACCACGTCGCCCGCGCTGAGCACGCCCTGGAAGGCCATCTCGATGAGCCGCGCCCAGGTGTAGCGCCCGCGCGCCGAGCCGTTCTCGGGGATGACCTCGTAGAAGACCAGCGGCACCTCGCGGGTCACCTCGGGGTCGGGCGACACGCCATAGAACGCGCTCGGGTCGGACGGCACCGACGCCCTGCGACGCGTGGTGGCCTCGTCGCTCGGCGGCCCCGGCGAGCGAGCCATCGCACGCCCGGCGTTGCGCGCCCAGGCCACGAGGGCGGCGAGCAGCGGCCGCGCCTCCTGCGCGTCGCCCGCGTGGGGAGCGAGCGCCGCGCGAAACTCGTCGGCCGTCTGGAAGCGCTCCGCGGGCGAGCGCGCGAGGGCGCGGAGCACCACGCTGACGAGGCTCGGCGAGTGGTCGGCCAGCACGTCGATGAGCGCCTCCACCTCGGCGTCGCGCGTCGCGAGCATCCGCCCCATGTCCGAGCCGGGCGTGAAGAGCGAGCGCCCCGTGAGCACCTCGGCGAGCACCACCCCCGCGGCGAAGAGGTCGACGCGGTGGTCGACGGCCTGCCCCATGAGCTGCTCGGCGGCCATGTACCCGAGCTTGCCGCGGTGCTGACCGGTCACCATCACGGGTTCGAGGCGGGCGCCGGGGACGGAGCCGGGGGTGGAGGGGGCGCTCGGACGGGCCTGGAGGGCGATGCCGAGGTCGCCGAGCTTCACGTCGCCCGAGAGGGAGAGGAAGACGTTGGAGGGCGAGACGTCGCGGTGGATGAGGCCGTGGCCGTCGGGGCCGCGGAGGCCGTGGATGTGCGCGATGCCCGCGAGGAGCTCGCGGACGACGTGGCACGCGAGGGGCGCCTCCATCCGTCGCATGGTGTGCTGGAGCGCGCGCTGGACGCGCCACAGGTCGACGCCGTCGACGTACTCGAGGACGATGTAGGGCTCGGCGTCGTTCTCGCCCGCGTCGACGACGGCCACGACGTTGGGGTGGGCGGTCGCGCGGCCGATGGCGCCCTCGCGGCGCATGAGCTCGCGCCAGGCAGGGTCGGTGCGGTTCTTGTCCGCGAGGAGCTTGAGCACCACCTGGGCGTCGTTGGGCGCCTTCGCGAGGAAGACCTCCCCCATGCCACCGATCGCGAGCCTCTCCTGGAGGGTGTACCCGCCGAACTTAGTTCCCTGTGCTCGCACCGTCACGTGAGGGGTAGGGTAGTCAATCTAGGGGGCGCGACGCCAGCGAATGCCCCACGCGTTGCACATCGGCCTCGGGCGGAAGTCGTACACGGCGCCGTGGCCCCGCTCACCCGCTGTTCTGCCGCAAATGCCCCCACGCGGTGGGTAGACGCGCCACGGCGGAGGTTGTACACCACCGCCCGCTACCCCCCACCCGGCGGGTCGCTGGCGCGTGGGAGCGCCCCTCCACCGCCCTCGCCGGACGCCGCGTACCAAGCGCGCAATTCCCTGGAAAGAGCTGTTTCTCCGATGACCATCGACCGCGCTGCGCCGCACCGCGAAGCTGACAACCTCCCCATCAGTCGGGCCCCTTTCATCGGGCGGATGCAGGAGCGCGCGGCCATCGCGCAGGCCGTCTCCCAGTCGATCACGGAGTCGCGCTGCGAGGTGGTCACCGTGCTCGGCAACCCCGGCGTGGGCAAGAGCCGCCTCGTCGAGGAGGTGCTGGCCGACCTGCGCGAACGTTACCCCGACCTTCGGGACTACCGCGGCACCGCGCGCCCCGACACCGGGCTCCAGCCCGCCATCGCGCGCATCCTCCGCCAGCGCTTCGGCCTGCGCGACGGCGCCGACGCGCTCGCCCAGGCCAACGAGGTGTGCGCCCAGGTGATGGACCTCTTCGGCGACCGGCGCGTCGACGAGATCCTGCACTTCCTCGGCGCCTTCCTCGGGCTGCGCGCGGGCACCACGGCGCTCGCCGAGGCCGTCGACGAAGACCCGCGCACCTTCCAGCTCGTGTCGCTCGCGGTGCTGCGGCGCTTCTTCGAGGTCGACGCGCAGCGCTCGCCCGTGGCCCTCGTCTTCGAAGACATCCACTGCGCGGGGCCCGACGGCATCCGCATGCTGCGCTCGCTGCTCGACTCGCTGCGCGGCGCGCCCGTCGTCATCTTCTGCACCGCCCGGACGGAGCTCTTGACCCGCGCCCACGATTTCTGCGCGTCGCCGAAGGACCGCCACCTCCGCGTCGACCTCGCCCCGCTCTCCACCAGCGAGAGCGACTTCCTCGCCCGCTCGCTGCTGTCGTCCATCGAGTCGTGCCCCCGCGAGCTCATCGAGACGGCGGTGCGCATGGGCGGCGGCAACCCGCAGCTCATCCACACGCTCGTCCGCATCTTCTTCGACCAGGGCGTCATCACCCTGGAGCAGGGCGGCACCTGCCTCATCGACCTGCAGCGCCTCACCCAGATCTCGCTGCCCATGTCGATCGAGGACGCGGTGCACGCGCGCATCGGCACGCTCACCCCGGCCGAGCGGCAGCTGCTGGAGCGGGCGGCGCTGATGGGGCCCGTGTTCTGGGTGGGCGGGCTGGTGGTGCTCGGGCGCCTCGGGTGCGAGGCCCCGTCGCTGTGGGGCGGCGGCGAGGACATCGCCCACCACTACCGCGACCTGCTCAACAACCTGGAGCAGCGCGAGTACGTGCAGAAGCTCCCGCGCAGCTCGATCCCCAACGACGAGGAGTACGTCTTCCGCAACAGCATGGAGCGGGAGCACATGGAGGGGAGCGTCCCGGAGGAGAGCTCGCAGGAGTACCACCAGGTGATCGCCGAGTGGCTGGAGTTCCGCTTCGAGCGGGAGGACGCGGCGGCGCGGCGCGACGCGGCCCGCGAGCACGCCTCCCGCAACGAGGAGCAGTGGGACCAGCTCGCCCGTCACTACGAGCGCGGCGACCGCAAGCTCCGCGCGGCCCGGTGCTACAAGTCCAGCGCCGAGATCGCGCGGCACCGCTACGCCAACCAGAAGGCCGTCGAGCACTACACCCGCGCCCTCTCGATGTTCGGCGAGCACGACGTCGCGCTCCGGCTGGAGGTGCACGAGCACTTCGGCGGCGTGCTCCGCACCATGGGACGCATCGAGGAGGCCTTCAAGCAGTACTCCGCGATGCTTAGCCTCGCGTGGCGCTTCGACCTCAAGAACAAGGGCGGCGCCGCGCACAACCTCATCGGTCGCCTCTACCGC
Organism: Polyangiales bacterium; assembly: GCA_044375895.1. Lineage (GTDB taxonomy): Bacteria > Myxococcota_A > Polyangia > Polyangiales > CAISKJ01. Next base: position 4,144 of record JBILLV010000269.1, read on the forward strand.
GACGCGGGCAACCTCGACGAGGCCATGCGCCATTTCGGCACCGGCCTCGCGCTCTACCAGGCCGCCGACGATCAGCGCGGCATCGCGTCGAGCTACGACGACATCGGGTACACGCACTGGCGCCGCGGGGCCTTCGAGACGGCCGAGCGCTTCCTGCAAGACGGCCTCGACCGGCGGGAGGCCCTCGGCGACGAGCGCTCCATCGCGCTGTCGCTCAACAACATCGGGCTCGTCTACCAGGACACGGGGCAATACCGCCGGGCGCGCGACTCGCTGACCCGCGCGCTCTTGCTCCGCGAGCAGGTGGGCGACAAGCCCGGCAAGGTGGCGACGCTCAACAACCTCGGCGAGCTCCACAAAGACCTCGGCGAGCACGAGCGGGCCATCACCACGTGGCGCCAGGCCCTGGAGACCGCCCGCGAGATCGGCGACCGGCGCCGCCAGGCCGTCCTCATGCTCAACATCGGGCAGGGGAAGTACCGCCTCGGCGACACCGACGAGTCGATCAAGATTCTCACGGAGGTGGAGGACCTCTGCGTCGAGCTCGGCGACCGGCTGGTGCTCGCCGAGGCCCGCCGCGCGCTCGGCAAGGCGTACTTCCACCACGGCGACATCGCCCGCGCGGAGAGCTACCTGGAGCGCGCCCTCGAGCTCTTCGAACAGGTGCGGTCGCGCTCGCACACGGCCATCGCGCAGCGCTCGCTCGCCCAGGTGCTCCGCGCGTACGGGCGCGAGGACGAGAAGGGGCGCCGCGCGGAGGCGCTGTTTCGCAAGGCGCTGGCGTCGTTCGAAGAGGCCGGCGCGGAGATTCAGCTCGCGCGCACGGGCAAGGAGCTGGCGGAGTTTCTCCTGGAGAGCCCCGACGGCCGTCCCCCCTCGCCCGCGACCTTCGCCGAGGCCGACGAGCTCCGCGCCCGCTCGGAGGACATCTTCGAGAAGCTCCGCCGCGATTCGAAGGACGCGCCGATCCCCGCGGTGCTCACGATGACCAACCCGGGCATCAGCCGGCTGCGCGGGCCGAGCAACGTCCCGCTCCCCGCGTCGCCGCAGACGGAGACGCTCGAACCCATGGAGCCGGGCGCTCGCACGGTGATGGCCGCGCCGCCCGCGCCGCCCCCGACGCCCCCGACGCCGCCGCGTCCCCCCGCGGTGCCGCGCGCGTCCATGAAGCCGCCGCCTTCGCCGCCGTCGAAGCCGCCGCCGGCGAAGGGCTGAGGGCGCCGTGCGAGACGCCGTCGACCCGAAGGCGATCCCCGAGGCCGCCCGCGCCATCTGCGAGGAGCTCCGCGCCCGCAACCACCAGGCGTGGGTGGTGGGCGGCTGCGTGCGCGACCACCTGCTGGGGCGCGACGTCGCCGACTGGGACGTGTGCACGACGGCGCTGCCGAAGGAGCTCATGCGGGCCTTCCCCAAGGCCATCCCGACGGGGATCGAGCACGGCACGGTGACGGTGGTGCGCGACGGCGCCCACTACGAGGTGACGACGCTGCGGGGCGAGTCGGGCTTCAGCGACGGACGTCGGCCCGACAAGGTGTACTTCCTCGACGACATCACGGCCGACCTCGCGCGGCGCGATTTCACCGTCAACGCCATCGCGTACGACCCGCTGCGCGAGACGCTGGTCGACCCCTTCGACGGCCGCGGCGACCTCGGGCGGCGGATGCTCCGGGCGGTGGGCGACGCGGCGCAGCGCTTCCAGGAGGACGGGCTGCGCATCCTCCGCGGGGCCCGCTTCGCCGCGACGCTCGACTTCGACCTCGACCCGGCCACCGAGCGCGCGATGGAAGACGCCATCGAGGTGTTTCGAAAGGTGTCCGCGGAGCGCGTGCGAGACGAGTGGATGAAGACCATGAAGGCGCGCGCACCGTCGCGGGCCTTCGACGTGATGCAGCGCCGCGGCGTGCTCGCGGTGGTGTCGCCCGAGCTCACGGCCTGCGTGGGCTGCGCGCAGGAGGCGGGGCGCGAGGGCGACGTGTGGGTCCACTCGCTCCGCGCGCTCGACGCGACGCCGAAGGACGCCGTCCTGCGCATCGCCGCGCTGCTCCACGACATCGGCAAGCCCGCGACGCGCGCGGTGGACGCGGCGACGGGCGCGGTGAGCTTCCCCGCGCACGATCGGGTCGGCGCGGAGCTGGCGGAGGCATGGCTGCGCGCGTGGCGCTTCTCCAACGACGAGCGGGCGCGCGTGACCCACGCCATCGGCCACCACCTCCCGGGCTACGCCGAGGGGTGGAGCGACGGGGACGTGCGGCGCTGGCTCCAGCGGGTGACCCCCGCGGGGGCGGCCGACGTGCTCGCGCTCGTGCGGGCGGACGTGACGGCGCTCGGGGGCGACCTCGCGGCGGTGGACGCGCTGGCGAGGCGGGCGGACGCGGTGCAGGCGGCGGGCGCGGCCCTCAGCGCGCGCGACCTCGCGATCGACGGCAACACGCTGATGAAGGAGCTCGGGCTGAAGCCTTCGAAGCAGCTCGGGACGCTGCTCGCGACGCTGCTGGCGCGGGCCGTGGACGACCCGAGCGTCAACACGCGGGAGGGGCTGCTGGCCCTCGCGCGCGCGCTGGTCGCGACGTAGCGACTACTCCGGGGCGACCTGCGCCTTCATGAAGGTCTCCAACTCCGCGTTGGGCACGCGCCGGTAGCGCTTGAGGTCTTGCGTCTCGACGAGCTGCCCGCGGTTGATCAGGAGCAGTCGGGCGCCGGCGTGCGGGTCCCGGGGGAAGCCGCCGTCGCGCTTGACGAAGCGGCCGTTCTCCAGCGCGAGGATGCCGTCGTGGGTGGCGGTGACGAGGAGCTCCCCCTTCCACCGCACCATGCCGTAGACGTGCGAACCGACGCTGGGGAGCTCGCGCCAGCCGTGCTCGGAGCCTTCGAAGAGGCGCCCCTGGAAGGTCGCCGCGTACATCTCGTCGGGGCCGACCACCTGCACGCGGCCCAGCGCGACCTCGGGCGCGGGCGGACGCATCGCGCTCCACCCGGAGCCGGTCCAGCGGGCGACCATGCCGTGCGCGCCCACGGCGACGATCGAGCCGCGGTCGACGCCGTGGATCGCGTGGACGATCTCGGGGGTCTCGAAGGAGCGCCAGGTCGTCCCGTCGAAGACCAGCGTCGCGGGCATCGGTCCGGGGCGGCTGCCGTACGCCGGTTGGTGACGCTGGATCTCCCGCAGGACGCCGCTCCCCCACACGAACACGAGGGTGTCGTCGAGCCCCCACACGCCGGAGAGGTCGGAGCCGAGCGCGGGGTGGAAGGTCCAGCGGAGGCCGCCTTCGTCCGGGGTGCCGACGTGCAGCCCCTCCCCCTCGTCGCGCCGCCCGACGAGGTAGACGCGCCGCGTGGGCGAGACCCACACCCCCCGCGGGATGCCTTCCCCCTGGCCGAGCTCACGCAGGCCCAGCGCGTCGCGTCGAAGCAGGTGCCAGTGCGTGGAGTCGTCGTCGCGGAAATCCAGCGCCCCGCGGAGCACCAGGAGGTCGCAGTCGTCGATGGTGTCGCCCCAGGCGCCAGTGATCTGAAAGTACAGGGCAGGCATTGGTGTTCTCCACGCGAGCGTCGGAGCCGGACCTTGCTACGGAAACGTGCGGCCGTCTCGGTTGGTCGAATTGGCGCCGCCGGGCTGCATCGCCCGAAGGCAGGGGAGCCTCGCTGCGGCCGTCTGGCAGCGCTCCTGACGCTCCCGCGCGGTCGCCTCGCGGAGCCTCGCCGCGGAGAGCCTGGCCTCGGCCCGATCGCGCGCCTCGCGATCCTGGGCGGTTCCCGTCCGATCGGCGCGCTCCTGGGCCGCGGCGGCCGCTCGCTCGGCGCGGGCCCGGTGCTCCTCGGCGCCGCGGAGCCGCTTGGCGGCGGCCGTTTGCGCGGCGGGCGTGGTCTCCTGGGCGGTGCGCGCGACCTCGTTGTCGAGGGCCTTGGTGCGCATCTCCTCCTTCGCGCGCTCGCGCCAGGCGTTGATGCACTCGTCGGCGGTGGTGCCGTTGATGACCTGGTTCGCGGGGGCCGTCGGCTGGCCGTTGCCGGTCACACCGACGGCGTTCGCAAACGCCGCTTGCTCGCCGGGGGTCGCCGCGGTGCCGCGCGGGCCCGACCCCGCCAACGCGCCGGTGCCGTCACCGCCGCGGGTGGGGTCGTTGCGGACGGTGTTCCAACGGTCCCGCTGCTGCTCGGTGATCACCTCGCTGCGGAGGTTCTCGTCGCGCGTGAGAGCCGCCGCGGGGTAGCGGTCGCCCGAGCGCGCGCGCTCCTCGCGGATCTGTTGGCGCTCCCACTCCCCGAGCTGGCGCTCCATCGACCCGGGGATCCGATCGCTCCCCTCGCCGGGAAAGCAGGGCGCGGTGCCCTCCGTGTAGCCTGCGACCAGCGACGCGCACGGGTCCCCTCGGCCTTCCGCGCCGGGCGTTCCCATCGGGGCGCCGGGGGGCAGCGGGGGCGCGACCGTGCCGTCGGGGTTGGGCACACGCGCGCGTCGGTACACCCCATCCTGCGTCAGGTGCGACGCCGTGCAGTTGCTGAGGAAGACGTCCTCGGGCGTCGGGCGCCGGTCGGGGTTCGCGGCCTGCTGCGACGGCGTCATCCCCGCCCACTCCGCGCGCTTGACCTTCGCGTCGCGGATCTTCTTGGACACCGAGTCATAGTCGCCGAACCAGTCCGGGTTGAGCCCCGCGGATGCGAGCGCCTCCTGGCACTGCGCGCTGAAGAACGAGCCACCGCCGCTCTTCAGAAACAGCACGGGCGTCTGTGCAGGTCCCGTCATGATCGCCTCCCTCCCAACGTTTGACGCGGCGGCCTCCGCACGTCAACGCCATCCCTCGGGCTCGATGAATCGGCGCCGCCACGCGGAGGTTTCACCCGCGTCCGCGTCCCAGCTCGGAAACTCCGGCGGTGCGGGCGCGAGGAGCCCCGCGAGGCGGTGCGCGACCTCCGCGTAGGCCCGCGGGAAGGTGAGCGTGTTGGCGTCGCCGAGGGTGGGCGCCGCGCCCGCCCGCACCAGCGTCGCGTGCCGCAGTCGCAGCACCGCGACCTCCTCCTTCCAGGGGGTCGTGAGGTCGGCCCGCGACGCGAGCGCGGGGCCGAGCAGGGTCAGCCACCCCGAACCTGGGAGCGCGTCGCCGAGGCCGAGGCTCGTCGCGTCGGGGTGCTGGAGATCGAGGCCGAGGTAGCGGCGGCACCAGGTGCGAAGCGCCGCGAAGCCAGCGTCGACGTAGCCTGCGTGCCACACGCCGAGGTGGCCCGCGATGGCGGCGTGCAAGGGGAGCGTCTGGGCGAGCTCGATGGTGTACTGGGCGAGGTCGTCGGACGGGTGATCGTCGGGGAGCGTGATCTGCAGCCAACTGCGACCGCCCCGCGCCGGATCGATCTCGCGGTACGCGAACCCGAAGCCGGCCGTGTCGGTCGCGTCGGCGAGGCGGAGCTCGAAGGCGTGACGCGGGACCCCGCGGCCCCAGGGCAGCGGAAGGGCCTCCTGAATGCGTTCCAGCGCGTGAGGGCTGAGGGGCTCCCACCCGCTCATCGCCGACGTGGTGAACCACGCGAGGCGCGCCCGCGGCGCCATCGCGAGGAACATCCGCAGCGCCGCTGCCGCCCCCTCGCGCGCCCAGCGCATGGGGTCGTCGAGGTACGCGGTGAGCCCGAGGGTCACCCGCGCGACGGTGACGTTCGAGCGGTCGCGGAGCACCGCCACGGGGGATGGGAGGGAGTTGCGCATGGTGCCTGGTGGAGGCTGACCGAGCGGCGCCCCACGATCGGAGCGTAAGGTACTCCGCGGGTCTCGTCATCCACCGCGTTGCAGCGGTCCGTCGGCCGTCGACCTCACCCCGCGCCTAGCCGCTCGCCCCGCGTCTCCACCGCGGCGCCGGCGAGCACCGCGACGAGCCCGAGCACCGGGACCACCGCGAGGTCGCGCAGGGCCTCCAGCGGCGAGATGCCGCCGCGCACGATCGCCCCCACCGCGAAGGGTCCCGCGACGGTGAGGACTCTGCCCGCGTTGAGGCAGAAGCCCGCCCCCGTGCCGCGCAGGTGCGCGGGGAAGAGCTCGGGCAGGTAGAACTGAAACGCCCCGAACACCCCGTACACCGACACCCCCACCAGCCCGAAGGCCACCAGCCGTTGCTCGGTGCTGAGCGGGAGTCCGAAGGCCAGCGCGACGGCGAGGGCGCTCCAGGTGAAGTACAGCGCGAACATCGCCCGACGGCCCACGCGCAGCGCGAGCGGCCCCGCGGCGAGCGACCCGACGAGCCCCCCGAGGTTGAACCACGCCATCGCCGCCGTGACGTAGCGGGCGCTCAAGGCCCGCGCGGTCGGTCCCGTCCCGGCGAGGCGCTGCGCCACCACCGGCAGAAACGCGCTCACCACCCAGAACGTGATGAGCGCCGTCGTCGCCACCACCAGCCCACCCACGGTGCGGGCGCGCAGCTCGGGGGTGAAGAGGCGCGCGAGGCCGACCCCGTCACGCGTCCCGGGCCGCCACGCCTCGGGCTCGCGGAGGCCGCGGCGGATCACCAGCGCCGCGAGGGCTGGGAGGGCTCCGAAGCCCATCACGAGCCGCCAGGAGAGGGACGGGTTGGAAGCGACCGACTCCAGCTCCAGGGTGAACAGCCGGCTCACCCCGATGGCGAGGAAGACGAAGAACGGCGGCGCGGTGAAGAGCACCGTCCCCATCTGAACGCGCCGTGACTCGGGGACGGACTCGGCCACCAGCGTCGCCCCCGCGGCCCACTCGCCGCCGATGCCCACCGCGGTGATGAAGCGGAAGACGATGAGGGCGGCGAGGTTGGGCGCGAGCGCGCAGGCCCCCGTGCCGAGCGAGAAGAGCAGCATGGTGAAGACGACGGTGCGGGCGCGGCCGAAGAGGTCGCTGACGCGGCCGAAGCCGATGCCGCCGAGGGCCCACCCGAGGAGCATCACGCTGGTGAGGAGGCCGCTGTAGAAGGCCGTCTCCGTGCGGGCCGCGGGGGAACCCGCCGCGAGGCCGAGGAGGTTGGGGATGGCGATGGGGGCGACGAAGTTGAAGAGGATCGAGTCCATCAGGTCGAAGCCGATGCCGACCCAGGCGCACAAAACCACGTAGCGCTGGTAGGGGGTGAGGCGGTCCGTTGCCATGGGGTCAAACGGTACGCGAAAACGCTGCGCGTACGACACCGCGCACGGTGGTATAGCTTCGGGTTCACAGAAGAGAGAGAGGCGCACCGATGACCGTTTCTGCCGTGACCGCGATGACCAACCGCATCGGCCCTGACGACGTCCCCGCCCGCGACGGCCGCACGATGGAGGTGCTCAGCCCCTCCGATGGCTCCGTCGTCGCCCACATGCCCCGCTCGGGGAGCGCCGACGTCGACGCCGCGGTAGCAGCCGCCCGCGCCGCATTCAAGACCTGGAGCCGCGTGCCCGCGCCGGTGCGGGGAGAGGTTCTCTTCCGCGCGGGGCAGCTCCTGGTGGAGCGCAAGGACGCCATCGCGCACGTGATGGCGCGCGAGATGGGCAAGCGCGTGGAGGAGGCCCGCGGTGACATTCAAGAGGCCATCGACACGTGCTGGTACGCGGGGGCCGAGGGGCGACGTCTCTTCGGCCACACGGCCCCGTCCGAGCTCCCGCGCAAGCTCGGGATGACGCTCCGCCGCCCCATCGGCGTGGTGGGCGTCATCACCGCGTGGAACTTCCCCGTCGCCGTCCCGAGCTGGAAGATCCTCCCCGCCCTGGTGTGCGGCAACACCGTCGTGTGGAAGCCCTCGGAGGAGGCCCCCCGCAGCGGTCACCTCCTCGCCCAGTGCCTCTGGGACGCGGGGCTCCCGGCGGGTGTGCTCAACGTGGTGCACGGCACCGGCGACGAGGTGGGCTCGGCCATCGTCGCGCACCCCGACACGCAGGTTCTCACCTTCACCGGGAGCACCGCGGTGGGTCGTCGCATCTACGAGACCGCCGGGCGGATGCTCAAGCGCGTCTCGCTGGAGATGGGCGGGAAGAACCCCGTCATCGTGCTCCCCGACGCCGACCTCGACCTCGCGGTGGATGGCGTGCTCTGGGGAGCGTTCGGGACGGCCGGGCAGCGGTGCACGGCGACCAGTCGGCTCATCGCCGTCGGCGACGTCGCCGATCGCATGCTGCCGAAGCTGGTGGCCCGCGCGAAGGCGATGGTGCTCGGCGACGCGCTCACGCCGGGCGTCGACGTGGGGCCCATCGTGACGAAGCGTCAGCGCGACAAGATCCATGGCTACGTGGAGAAGGCCGTCGCCGAGGGGGGGAAGGTGCTGTGCGGCGGGGCGATCCCGACCGACCCGGCCCTCGCGAAGGGGTGGTTCTATCCCCCGACGGTGGTCGACGGCGTGGCGCCGGGCTCGACGCTCGCGATGGAGGAGGTCTTCGGCCCCGTGCTGGCGGTGATTCGCGCGCGCGACCTCGACGAGGCCATCGCCATCGCCAACGAGGTTCCGTACGGGCTGAGCTCGTCGATCTACACGGCCAACGTCAACGCGGCCTTCGTGGCGGTGGAGTCGATCGAGGCGGGGATCACCTACGTCAACGCCCCCACCATCGGCGCAGAGGCGCACTTCCCCTTCGGC
>JBILLV010000268.1:0-12689 GCA_044375895.1 Polyangiales bacterium
CGCGGGGCCGCTCGTCGTGCAGGACTGCTCGGCCCTCCCGCGCGACCTGGTGGAGAGCGTGCTCTTCGGCCACGAGCGCGGGGCCTTCACGGGCGCCACGGAGCGCCGCGCCGGGAGCTTCGAACAGGCCCACGGGGGCACACTCTTCCTCGACGAGGTGGGCGAGCTCCCCCTCGACCTCCAGCCGAAGCTCCTGCGGGTGCTGGAGAACCGCGAGGTGAAGCGCGTCGGCGGCGAGAAGACGCTCCCGATGGACGCCCGCGTCATCGCCGCCACCAACCGCGACCTGCGCGCGATGGTGGGGGCGGGCACCTTCCGCGAGGACCTCTACTACCGCCTCGGCGTGGTGACCGTGGAGCTCCCGCCGCTGCGGGCGCGCCGCGAGGACATCCCCCTGGTGGCGCAGGCGCTGCTCGACCAGTTTTGCAAGCGTCACCCGGAGATGGGGGCGCGGACGCTGCACAAGGACGCGCTCGACAAGCTCTCCACGCTGCCGTGGCCGGGCAACGTGCGCGAGCTGCGCAACGTCGTCGAGCGGGCCGCGTCGCTCACCGAAGGGGCGGAGATCACCGTCGACGATCTCCTCCCGGCGGGCATCGCGCGCTCCCTCTCCGTGCCCGGGGCGTCGCTCGGCGCGCGCACGGCCGACGCGGTGATCGCGGGGGCCGCGTCGGGCGTGCGTCCCGATGGCGCGGCGCCCGCGGTGACGAAGGTGGGCGAGGTGCCCGACGAGCTCGCGGCGCTCCCCTTCAAGGACGCCAAATCGCGGGTGCTGGAGTCCTTCGAGCCGGCCTACCTCCGCGCGCTGCTGGTGAAGCACAACGACAACATCACGCGCAGCGCCGCGGCGGCGGGCCTCACGCGCTACCACCTGCGCGAGCTCTGCAAGCGCTACGGCCTGCGCAGCACCGACAACGACCCCGAGTGACCTCCGCTACTTCCGGTACCACCGCTGGGTGGCGGGGTCGCGGACGATCATCTCCTCTTCGCCGTCGGGCGTCCGCACCAGCAGCGCTTCGGGCTCGGTGACGTCGGGAGCGCCCAGCACGGCGTCGACGCGGCACACCCGTCCGTCGCGCACGTAGGCTCGCGGCGTCTCGCCGGGGTCGGCCTCAGGCGGGGTCGACACCGAGCGTCGGCTGCCGAGTCCGGTCTCCGCGGCGAGCGCGCGGGCGGCCTCACGGCAGGCCCACGCGCCCCGCGCGAGCGAGCCGGTGCCATCCAGCACCAGCAGCACGTCGCAGCCGTCGGCCACGTGACGGACCACCGCCGAGCGCCGCTCCCCCGCGAGGCGGAGCTCGGCAGGGGCGCCCGCCTGGAGCTCGCGCGACGCGGTGCGGAGCCGCGCCAGGAGGGGAGCCACCTCGGCGGCGTAGATCTTGGCGTCGAAGATGTCGATGCGGGTGGCGAGGTCGATGGTCTCTCCCTCGGCATCGACGAAGGTGGCGCAGAGGGCTTCGGGCACCGCGAGGAGGAGCGTCTCCAGCGCGGCGCTGAAGGCCGTCGCGTCGACGTCGCGGGGCAGGATCGGCCGCTCGATCACGGCGCGGGCGTCGCCGCGGGCGGGGTGTTGGTGGAGGCGATGGCCGTCTCGCTCAGCCGTACGTCGGCGGCGGAGCGGAGGCGCTCGAGCAGGGCGGCGAGCGCTTGCGAGCGCTTGATGGTGACGCCCTCGCGGACGATGGCCTGGCGCACCTGATCGGGGGTGGCGACCCGCGGCGGGAGCGCGCCGACGCGGAGCACCACGTGGACGCCGAAGGGGGTGACGAAGGGGGCCGACAGCGGCGCCTCGGGGCGGAGCGACCACGCGGTGCGCACGAAGGCCTCGGCGAAGCGGGTGCCGTTCTCCGACTGGCCGCTGCGGTCGAAGCCGGGGATCTCTTCGAAGCGGAGGCCGGGCACCTCGCGGGCGACGGCTTCGAAGCGCTCGCGGCTCGGGGTGTCGCCCGCGGTCTGGCGGAGGCGCGCGTAGAAGCGCTCGGCGAGGGCCATCGCGGCGGGGCCGGCGGACGGGCCGGCGTCGGACTCCACGCGCGCGATGGCGTGGACCACCTGGACGAGCCCGTCGTGGTGGAGCGACACGCGGCGGAGCTGGTAGAGCTCTTCAAAGAACTCGTTGGGGATCGTCTCGGCCGCGTTGGTCGCCTCGACCTCGCGGGCGAGGAGGAGCTGCATCCGCCCGCGCCATTGAGCGTCGTAGAGGTCGTCGCTGTTGGCCACGCCGACGCGGCGGGCTTCGAGGGCGAGGGCGCGGTCGCGGACGATGCGCTCCAGGGCCTCGCGGGCGGTGACGCGCTCCAGGCGGGCGACGGCGGCGACCTCGTCGGCGTGGACGGCCTCGCCGCCGACGCGCGCGACGACGGGGCCGTGCTCGCGGCGGGCGTTGGGGCGCTCGCCGCGCACGCAGCCCAGGGCGAGGAGGAGGGCGAGCGCGGCGGGCCTCACTCCGCGGTCTCCGGGCGAACGAGCTCGATGCCAGCCTGCGTCAGAAACCACCCCACGAAGCCCGCGAGCATGGCGGAGACGTAGTCCCGCCGGTCGAGCGTGCGGAGGCACTCCCAGTAGGGGTAGAGCGAGCCGAGCAGGAGCAGCAGGCCGAGGGCGCGGGTCGCGGTGACGAGGACGGCGCGGCGGGCGACGGACGGGGGAGGGGAGCTCACGGCGACGAGATCCTACCGCGCATGGTCGAGCCAGCGGCGCATGATGAACGCGCAGAGCGCCCACAGGGCGTAGGCGACGGCGCGGGACGGGGTCTTCGGGCGCGGGGCGGAGGCGCGCAGCAGCGTCGAGCCGCCGTGCAGCACCACGGCGAGGGCGAGGAGCGTCCCGGCGGCGGAGACCATCGCCCCGCGGCCCCGGAGCAGGGCCTCGCCCGCGAGCCGCTCGGCCACGGTGTCGGGCTCCCGTGCGCCGAGGCGGGCCGGGAGCAGCACCGCGAGGGTCGACGCGACGATGGCCAACGAGGCGAAGGCGAGGGGCTGGAGGCGCGAGGCGGGCGCGCGGGGGCGGTCGTCGAGGGTGGTGGTGACGGGGACGGGCGTCCAGAGCGAGCGACGCCACGCGGCGGCGGCGGCGAGCGCGGCGAGGGCCGTCAGGGCGGCGAAGACGCGGGAGGGTGCGTCGAAGCGGGGCACCACGTCGCGGCCCGACACGAAGGCCGACAGCCCCACGAGGATGGGGAACCCCGCGAGGCCCAGGGCGGAGGCGCGCTCGACGCTGCGGGGGGTCAGCGCCGCGGCGCCAATAAGGGCCCCCAAAGGGAAAAGCGCGAAGACCACGGACAGCGGATCGACCGGCGCGCGGGCGAGGGCCGGAGCGAGGCAGAGCTGCGCCCAGGTGGCGACGCCCAGCACGAGGGCGGTGGGTCCGGGTCGGAGAGAAGACATGGGTCGAAGGGGCGTCGGAGCGTAACAGCTTTTCATCGCCCGGGAGCGGTTGATAGAGTCCGTGGTCTCGTGCGCACCTGCAACCAGTGCAACACGTCCTGCGAGGACAGCCACCGCTTCTGCCCGTCGTGCGGCTTCCCGATCGGCGCGCTGCGCCCGGCCTCCGGCGATCCGCTCATCGGCCGCACGCTCGGCGGCGGGTACACCATCCTCGAGGCGATCGGGGCCGGCGGCATGGGCCGCGTGTATCGGGCCGAGCAGGTGTCGCTCGGCAAGACGCTCGCGATCAAGGTGATCCACCCCCACCTCGCGGGCGACGACAACGCGGTGGCGCGCTTCTACGCCGAGGCGCGGGCGTGCTCGCGCATCAACCACCCCAACGCGGTGAGCGTGCTCGACTTCGGGCGCACCGACGACAACCTCCTCTACCTCGTGATGGAGTACATCCGCGGGAGAGACCTGTCGCGCATCGTGTGGGAGGCGCGGGCGCTGCCGTGGGCGCGCGGCGCGGAGATCATCCGGCAGGTGCTCGCGGCGCTCTCCGAGGCCCACGAGCAGCACGTCATCCACCGCGACATCAAGCCCGAGAACGTGCTCGTCGAGCCCCTTCGGACGGGCGGCGATTTTGTGAAGGTGGTGGACTTCGGCCTCGCGAAGATCCGCTCGGACACGACCCCCGGGGTCACCTCGCCGGGCCTGGTGTGCGGGACGCCCGACTACATGGCGCCCGAGCAGGGACGCGGTTTGCCGCCCGATCCCCGCAGCGACCTCTACTCGGCCGCGGTGGTTCTCTACTACTGCGTGACGGGGCGCCTCCCCTTCGAAGCCGAGCTGCCGCAGCAGGTGCTGCTCAAGCACGTCAACGAGCCGCCGCCCGACCCACGCGAGTTTGTGAAGGGGCTCCCCGACCACTTCGTCGCGGTGTTGATGCGCGGCCTGGAGAAGGACCCGGACGTTCGGTACGGGACGGCGGTGGATTTCGCCGAGGCGCTGCAGGGGACGCTGGCGGTTCATCGCCGCGACGACCGGGTGGTGCGCTGCCCGTCGTGCGGGTCGGCGGTGAGCGCGGGGCTGCGCTTCTGCGGCGAGTGCGGCGCGCGGGTGGTCCCCGCGAAGGTCGGTGACGAGACGGGGGCCCACGAGCAGCGACGCCCGCGCTTCAAGGTGAGCTCGACCACGTCGGGGCTCGGCGCCCTCCCCTTTGTCGGCCGTCAGACGCAGGTGCGTCGGCTGCTGGAGTTCTGGCAGGAGGCGACGCAGGGCGCGCTCACGGTGGCCAGCGTCGTGGGGGAGGAGGGCGTCGGTCGGCACCGTCTCTTGCAAGCCGTGATGGCCGAAGTGGAGCGCGCGGGCGGGCCCTCGGTGTCGGTGCTGCCCGACCCCACCTGGGCGGGCGTCGCCTACGCCGCGGTCGCGCGCTGCGTCCGCTCGCTGCTTCGCGTCGGGGTCGGCGACGATCCGGTGGCGTGGTTCGACGCGCGCTTCCACCAGGACGAGGGCGAGTACGACGTGGTGGCGCGCGCGGGGATGGTGGAGATCTTCACCCCCGGCGGCGCCTCGGAGCTCGACGCCCGCTCGCGCACCGACGCCGCGGTGCGGGCCCTCGAGCTCGCGCTGTCGGAGTGCGCGCGCGTGTGCGGGCAGTGCGCCTTCATCGCGTGGGAGCAGCTCCAGCGCATCGACGACGCCTCGGTGCGGGTCCTCGCGGCCTTCCTCGCGCGGCCGCGCACCGCGTCGGCGTGCATGGTGTTCACCTACACCCCGCGGTACCAGGGGCAGTGGGTGGGCGGGCACACGCTCACGCTGCGCGGCCTCACGACGGCGCAGGCCCGCGAGGTGGCGCTCAGCGCGCGGCCCCTTCACTCGCCCGAGGAGGCGTTGGAGTCGCTCTCGGACGAGGTGCTCCCGCTCCACCTGGAGCAGCGGCTGCGGTGGCATGTGGAGGGCGGCGGCGTGGCCCCCGAGCGCCTCGTCGACCTCATCTCCGCGCGCCTCGACCGGCTGTCGATGAAGGCGCGGCGCGTGCTCCAGGCGCTGGCGGTGCTCGGCGAGGCGACCCCCGCGGTGGTGGCGCGGGTGGTGGGGGCCGGCGGCGACGTCTCGACCGCGCGGGTGCTCGCCGAGCGCGGGTGGATCACCGTCGAGGAGCGCGAGCCCGACCAGCACATCTCCATCGCCCACGCCCTGCTGCGCGAGGTGGTCGACGCGTCGATCCCGTACTCGCTCCGTCGGGAGATCCACGCGTCGTGCGCGGAGATCGCGGAGGCCGACAAGGCCCCCAACGAGGTGCTCGCGCTCCACTCGGAGTTTACGCCGGTCACCTTCCGCACGTTGCTCCTGCTCGAGCGCCTGGGCGACCTCGCGCTGATGCGGGGCGACGACACTGCGGCGGCGCAGGCGCTGCGCCGGGGGTTGGATTTCGCGCGGCGCGAGTTTGCGCTCGGCGACACCGACTCCGAGGGGGCGGTGGCGATCTTCACGCGCAAGCTCGGCGACGCGCTGGGGCGGGCGGGCGACTTCGCCGAGGCCGAAGGGGTGCTGCGGGAGGGCGTCGCGCTCACCACGCACGGCACCGTGGAGTGGGCGCGGCTCCAGGGGGCGCTGGGGCGGGCCCTGTGCGCGCGGGGGCGGCAGTCCGAGGGGATCCGCGCCCTCGACAGCGCGGTCGCCGTCGCGACGCGGCTCAACAACCCGGGCCTCGTCTCCGAGCTGCTGGTGACGCGTGCGGAGATCGAGTCCATCGCGCGCGAGCACCTCGACGCCGTGCGCTCGCTCGAGCTGGCCGACGCGCGGATCCGCGACGCGCTGCGGGTGGCGGGCGGCGCGCCTGACGGGCTCCTGCGGCAGCGGGCCGAGCTGCTGGTGAGGCTCGCGCGGGCGCGGCGCCTGGCGGGGCTCGACGGCGAGAAGGTGATCGCGGAGGCGAGGCCCCTGGCCGACGCGCTCAACCTCGGGCGCCTCCTCGCGCGCTGCGAGGAGGAGCTGGCCGAGCGGGCGGAGGCCCTGGGCGACCGGCGCACGGCGATCAGCGCGTGGCAGCTCGCGGCGCACGAGGCCCGCGGGGTCGGCGACGCCAACCTGGAGGCGACGTACACCGAGCGGGCGCGCATCCTCGGCGAGCCGAAGTCGTCGAGCAACCACCCGCGCACGGCGTGACGCGCACCGCGCGCGCGGCGAACGGCGTGCGTGGGTGCGGTGGGGGAGAGACCGCGGAAGATTCGCACGGAGTGCGTCGGCCGGGAGGTTGCATTGTGCGTCGGGCACTGGAGACCGACTGCGCATGAACCCCTCGGAGAATCCCCTCGACGCCGCCCCCATCGATCGACCGGACTGGCCCCGCCACGCCGACGACGAGTACCCCATCCTGGCCTGCGTGACGCTCGACCAGAACGGCCGCCACGCGCTGCAGCACGCGCTCTACCTCAGCGTGACGCACGGCCGCGCGCCGCTGCATGTCGCCCATGTGGTGGCGGAGGCGAGCGCGTCGGGGCGCGGCGCGGTGATCGAGCGCCACAACAACGCCCTCGACCTGGCGATGGCCGACCTGCAGGCCTTCGTGAAGGAGTGCGCGGGGGAGCGCGCCGCGTCGCTGCGCCTCCACGTGCGGATGGGGCGGCCGGTGGAGACGATCCTCCAGCTCGCGATCGACTACGACGCGGAGCTGGTGGTGGTGGGGGCGCACGCGCGCACGCGGATGGAGCGCTTCCGCTTCGGGTCGGTGTCGCAGGGGCTGGTGGAGGCGGCGCGGTGTCCGGTGCTGGTGGCGGTGCCGCGGGACTTCTCGGGGATGTCGCCGACGCTCATCCCCGACCCGCCGCGCGAGTGACGCTCAGGCCCCGCAGGGGGTCGGGCGATGGATCTGGGTACCGGCCGCGAGGCAGCGGTCGGTGCCCTCGTTGGTGAGCTTCGACACGAGGCCGAACCAGCCCATTCCCGGGAGCTTCGCGATGGTCTCATCGGTTTCGCGGAGGCAGGCGCGGCCGGCCTCGTCGCCGAAGAGGTAGGCTCCGACGAAATCGCGGTCGGCCAGCGGGGCCATCGAGCCGCCGACAGGCTCCCAGAGGGCGCGGAGCGACACCGAGGCCATGCGCCGCGCGAGGGCCGAGCCGAGGCGGCGCCGCGCCTGCTGGAAGTAGAAGGCGAAGTGCCGCCGCTCGTCCTTCACGATGCGCCGCACGACGGCGCCGAGGACGGGGTTGGCGGAGAGCTCGGCGAGGCGCGTGTAGGCGTGCACCGCCGTGAGCTCGTTGATGGCGCCCCAGGTCATGTGGGTGGCGATGAAGTCGGGCGACACCATCGAGAGGAGCCGGCCGCCGGCGTCTTGCAGCACCTCGGTCCACTTGCGCGGGCGGGAGAACTCGTCGAGCGAGCGGCGCGAGGGCTCGTGGCCGGTGACCTCGAGGATGCGGGCGAGGGCGCGGCCGTGGAAGCACTCCTCGTAGCCCCAGCAGACCATGAACGACCGGGCCTCGTTGTCGGCGAGGGCCGAGGTCTCCATGAGCGCCTTCATGTAGTGGACGGTGTAGAACTCCGTGTCCTGCATGTAGCGGATGACGCGCACCTCGCTCGGGGAGATGGGGTGCTTCGCGGCGTCGTCGAGGTCGATGCCCGTGAGGTCGAGGGGGCGCGACGCGCGGATGAACTTGTCGAGGTCGAAGGGGCCGAGGTCGGAGGCGACCTGGGCGGAGTAGCCAGAGCGGATGGTGGCGGTGGTCATGGTGGTCTCGTGTGGCACCTACGCGGGTCGCGCGCAGGCGGATGGTTCGTCGTGGAGCTTCAGGCGTGGGGGTCGAGGGTGGCCTCGGGCTCGAGCGCGCGGCGGGCGGCCTCGGCCTCCTTCGCGCGGCGTTCGAGCACGTCGGTGCCGAGGTAGCGGAACACGTACGTCCCCCCGATGAACATGCAGAGGAACAGCGCCAGCACGCGCCACAGCACCAGATAGGGCAGCGCGTGCGCGTCGTCCACCCACGGCGACATGAGCACGTTGGAGCCCGTCTCGGCGACGCCGGAGGCGCCCGGCGTGGGCGAGAGGTAGAGTGCAAAATTGAGCAGGCTCTGCACGGCGATCACCTGGAAGAATTCCGGGAGCGGCGCGACGAAGGTCTTCGGCGTGGTGGAGAGCCCGAGGCCGAGGAGGAGGAAGTACGCCACGGAGAAGCGCGCCCAGAAGAAGGCCACGGTGAGCCCGAAGGCCGTCGCGACGGCGAGCTTGCCGCGGCGCACGTACACCATGAAGCCCTCGTGGACGCGGTCGACGCTCGCGACCAGGCGCTGGGAGAGCGCGCCCGCGGCGGCGAGCGGGTGCTGTCGTACGGAGGCGAAGCGCTCGGTGCGGGCGACGAGGCCCACCATCGCCTGCTTGGGCACGCGGAGCACCCCGCCGGCGGCCCGGAGCACCGACTTGAGGAAGGGCGGGTGGAGCACGCACAGGAGCAGCGCGACGAGGCACGAGCCGAACACCATCGCGCTGAACCCGACGAGCACGTCGAGGGCCTCGGCGCCGGGCACCACGAGGAGGCCCGCCGCGCGCATCGACATCAGCGTGACGGCCGAGAGCAGGAAGAACGAGATGGTGCAGAAGGCGGTGAGGAGCTCGGCGGTGGCGATGGCCGTGAAGGGCATGCCGCCCTCGACCAGCGTGGCCACCTGCGCGACCGGCGCGCCGAGCTGCCCGGGCGTGACGCCGCCGACGAACATCAGCACGAACTCGGAGGCGACGACGGTGCGGAGCTTCACCTCGGGGCAGAGCACGCGGCTGAGCACGAACATCCGCAGGCCGCCGCAGAGGCCTTCCTGGAGGGCGAAGACGCAGGCGACGGCGATCCAGGCGGGGTGGAGGGTGGTGAGGCCCGCGGAGAGGTCGGACTGGCGGACGGAGACGGCCCGCCAGAGGAGGAACGCGAAGGTGCCGAGCGTGATCGCGACGATGAGCTGGATGCCGCGGATGAGGGTCGCCCGGTTCACGTCGCCTTAGCCCTCGATGCGCCCGAGGCTGGCCATCGAGTCGCGCGTCTCCCGGAGCGACTGGTAGCCGATGACGCTGCAGGCGAGGACGGTGAGCGCCGCGCCGACGTCCGTGGGGAGGGCGAGGCCGTAGCGGTGCATCACACCATAGACGCCGAGCCCGAGGGCGACGGCCACGAGCAGCGGCTCGACGCGCGGGCGCTCACCGCGGAAGCGGAGGGCCAGCATGCGGGCGCCGAAGTACACGTTGACGCCGATGGAGAAGGCGATGGCGACGTGGAGCGAGGTGGAGTGCGTCACGCCGGCGACCGCCACCGCGCCGTGCGCGCAGAGGAACGCGAGGGCGGGGCCCACCGGGCGGTTGGCCTGGTAGACGCGCCACATCGCGCGGCCGTAGCCGAAGAGGATCGTGACGATGGGCCAGAGGTGGAAGAAGTCGTAGGCCGACAGCGGGCCGAGCCGGATGTCGTGCCACACGTGCGTGCCGAACACCGCGTCGACCACCATCACGAACGACAGCACCATGATCGACTCGATCTGGTTGAGCATGCCGAGGCGGTACACGCCCGTCTCGGTCTGCTCCCAGATGGTCATCGGCGGCGCGGCCGGGATGAGGATCGCGAGGGCGATGGCGTACTCGGGGGACGAGCCGAGCGCGAAGATGGTCATCAGCCCGATGTAGAGCGTGTTGAGCACGTCGAGCCCGTGGTCGAGAAACTCCCCGAGCACCGACGACTGCTTGGTGCGCCGCGCGTGGGCCCCGTCGGCGTTGTCGCACCAGTTGTACGCCTGGAGCAGCGCCATCGACGCGAGGAAGAGCCACCCCTTCGACGGGTTGTACGCCGCGAGCAGGAGCAGCCCCGCGAGGCACACGAGGTGGCCCGCGTGCGTGATCGTGTTGGGGTGCACGCTCGCCGGGATGAGCGGCAGCGTCGGCTCGATCAGAAACCGCTTGTAGAACGGCAGCAGGATCGAGCGATCGTCGGCCTGATACGCAACCGTGTTGGACATCGGGCGGAGAATGCGCGCATCGGCCGGAGCCTGCAACATCCCGACGGGGGCCACATTTGCGTAGCACTCGTGCGAAATGATCGACGCACCCAGCGGCCCGTCGGTGAGGTCGTGGCCCGCGGCGCGCCCGGTTGGGTGTACCACTCGTCGCCGTCCCCGATGCTGTCCCGACGCACCGACTGGCCCCTCGTCCCCAACGCGCTCACCGCGGCCTTGGAGGCTCGCCGCAGGGTCGGCGCTCCCTTCGATGACCTCACGGCTTCGAACCCGACCCGCGTCGGACTCTCTCCTGAAGAGGGCGTCCTCTGCGCGGCGCTCGCGCGTCCGGGCGTCGGGGACTACGCGCCGGATCCGCAGGGGATGCCAGTCGCCCGCGCGGCGGTGCGGGGCTACTACGCGTCCCACGGGCGCGACGTCGACCCGTCGCACGTGGTGCTCACCGCGAGCACGAGCGAGGCGTACGGCTGGCTGTTCAAGCTGCTCTGCGACCCCGGCGACGAGGCGCTGGTGGCTCACCCGGGCTATCCGTTGTTCGATGAGCTGGCGCGCCTGGAGGGCGTCACGCTGCGCCCCTTCGCGCTCCCATATGAAGGGCGCTGGGGGCTCGACGTCGACGCCGTTCGCGAGGCCCTCACGGCCCGCACAAAGGCCGTGATGATCGTCCACCCCAACAACCCCACGGGCTCGTTCGTCTCCCCGGAGGCGCGGGCGTCGCTCGCGGCGCTGTGCGCGGAGCGGGGCGTGGCGCTGGTGGTCGACGAGGTGTTTCTCGACTGGGCGTGGACAGACGCTGCACACGCCGGGAGCTTCGCGGATGAGTCCCGCTGCCTCACCTTCACGCTCGGCGGGCTCAGCAAGGCCGTCGCTCTCCCGCAGGTGAAGCTCGCGTGGACGGTGGTGAGCGGACCGTCGCACCTCCGCGACGCGGCCCTCGCCCGGCTCGAGCTCATCGCCGACGCGTACCTCTCCGTGAGCGCCGCCGCGCAGCTCGCGGCGCCGACGCTCCTCGGGCTTCGCGGCGCCGTGGTGGCGCGGGGCCTCGCGCGGCTTCGAGCGAACCGAGCGGCGTTGGAGGCGCGGGTCGACGACCGATCGTGCGCGACGGTGCTGCGCGCCGAGGGGGGCTGGTACGCGGTGCTGCGGGTGCCGCGCACGATGTCGGAAGACGCGTGGGTGCTCGCGCTGCTCGACGACGCGCGGGCGCTGGTGCAGCCGGGGTGGTTCTACGATTTCGCGCGGGAGGCGTACCTCGTGGTGAGCCTGCTGCCCGACGAGGCCACGTTCGCCGCCGCCATCGACCGCGTCATCGCGCGCATCGACGCCGCGTAGTCGCGCTACATCGCGACGCCGAAGATGCCGCCGCCAGGGAGGCCCTGGAAGGTGGGGCGGAGGCGCAACGACCCGCTCGGCGAGCTGGCGGCTTGCGGCACCGACGGAGCGCCGAGGATGTAGCCCAACGTCCCGCCCGCGATGCAGCCGATGCCCGCGGCGAGCGACGTCGCCTGCGGGTTGTCGGCCCCCGAGGTGATGACCACCCCGACGAGGAAGCCCCCGAGCGCGCCGAGGTCGAGCCAGCGCGTCTGGGCGGGGGTGGGCCGCAGCCACTGCGAGGTCACCATCGCCGCCACCGCGCCCACCGCTTCGCCCACGAGGATGCCGACGCCGGGAGACTCCAGGCGGTCGTTGCGGAAGCCGCGGTCGAGGGACGCTCCGACGAGGGCGCCCCACACGCCCCCCGAGAGCGTGAAGGCCGCGGACCCGGGGAGCGCGTCGGTCGCGTGGGCCAGGCCGATGCCCGCGCCGATGCCCACCGTGGCCGCGCCGAAGTACACCGAGGCCCGCTCGAAGGGCGTCACGCCGCGGAGCGGGGACTCGACGAGGAGGTCGCTGCCGAAGGCGCCGAGGAGCCCGAGGTAGAAGCCCGCGTTGGCCGCGTAGGCCCGGCCGCGACGGACGATGCGGCGCTCGTCGAGGATGCCCGCGGCGATCATCCCCGCCCCGACGCCCGCCATCGGGACGAGGATCTGCGCCAGCCCCGCGTCGCCGCGCGCCTGCTCGATCGCGACGGCCGCCCAGACGCCGAGCGTGAGGCCGTAGGTGCCGCCGAGGCCGATGAGGGTCACCGCCTCCCCGCCGTCGATGGTGCCATCGGGGCGCTCGCCGCGTGGGCTTCGTGGGGCCGCGCTGCGCGGCTGCGAAGAAGGCGTGGGCGAGGGGGCGAGGCGGTCGGTGATGCGCTGGAGCACGCGGAGCGGGTGGTCTTCGGCGAGCGTGGCGCGCGTCGCGAGCGCGGAGGTCAGCCACGCCGCGGCCGAGCGATGGTCGCCA
>JBILLV010000271.1:0-12614 GCA_044375895.1 Polyangiales bacterium
CGCGCTCGCCGTCGACCTCACCGACGACGGAACGCCCGCCGCCGCCGCCCAGCTCGCCGACCTCCTCGGCGCCACCACGCCCGAGCCCTTCCGCGACTTCGTCCTCTGGGCCACGCACGTCGCCCACGTGCGGGTCGGCACCCTCTCCGCCGACGTGCTGCTGCAAGACCTCGCCGCCCCCTTCGCGCTCGGTGCCTCGCCCTTTCTCCACACCTACGCCCTCACGCTGCGCGGCGCCGAAGCCGACGACGCCCGCCGCCGCGCCGCCGTCGAACGCCTCGCCGCCCGCCTCGACACCCGTCCCCTCCACCGCGCGCGGCTCGCTCGCCTCGGCGGTGGCGCGCTGCGCGACCTCGTGCTCGTCGAGACCCTGTGCCGCTCGCTCCTCCGCGCGTCGCGTGATGTCGACCGAGAGTCCACTGCGTGGTGCCTCGCCCGCGCCGGCGACGGCGAGTCGGTGGTGGCCCTCGCGCGCGATGTCGCTGCGTCGCCGTCGGCCCGCCGCGAGGCCCTCGAGCTCGCCACCGACCTCAGCCCTGACGACGCCGTCGAGCCCGCGTGGCGCGCCCTCGCCGACGCCCCCGACGCCTCGTGGACGACGCGCCGTGCGTACATCCGCTGGCTCGCCGCGCGCGGCCGCACCGACGAGGCCCTCGCCCGCACCGCCCCGCCCCGCCGCGGCGAGGCACCCCCGGGGATGCGCGTCGAGCGAGCCGCCGTGCTCCGCGCCCGCGGCGACCTCCCCGAGGCCCTCCGCGCGCTCGAACGCGACCCCAGCCCCGACGCCGCGCGTGAGCTGGCCCTCACGCTCGCGGCGCTTGGTCGCTTCCCCGAGGCGACGCGGGTGGCGACGCTCTTTCTCCAGCGCCGCGGCGACGCGTCGGCCGTCGCCCTCGCCGCCGAGGTGCTGTGGCGGGCGAGCGATTTCGACCAGGCCGCCCGTGTGCTGGCGCAGTCGGGTGTTCGCTTGAGCGGCGACGACTGGCGCGGACCCATCGCCGAAGCCTTCGCTCGGGTGTTCGAAGCATCGCCCGCGGAGGTGGGAGAGCGCGCCTTCGGGGCCCTCGTCAACGCCGCCCTCAACCCCATCCGTCTGCGTGACATCCCGCCGCTGCTCGCATCGCACCGCCGCGCCGACCTCGCCGCCCGCACGCTCGCCCGCATCGACGCCGGGCGCACGCTCCCCGTCGACACCGCGCTCGAATCGCTCGTGCAGCAGTACCTCTGCTGGCGGGCCCTCGCGGGTGACGCCGCCGCCCTCCAGTGGATCGACCCGCGCGTCTCCAACGAGCACCGCCCGCTCCTCGCCGCCCACGCCTTCTCGCAGCGCGCCGACGACCTCCTCTGGACCACCGTCGACCCGGGCCGCGACCCCGCGCGGGCCGCCAAGGTCTGGCTCCTCCGCAGCGCCGCCGTGGTGCGGGCGGGCGAGCGCTCACCGCGGCGCGAAGAAGTGCTCCGCTACCTCCGCACGGCGCCGCCGTCCGACGAGCTCACCCTCTCGCGCTACCTGCTCGGCGCGGGCGACCTCGCGTCGGCCCTCGCGGTCGCGCGGACGCCCCGTCGGCGGGCGGAGGTCGCGTGGTACCTCGGGCTCCGCGCGCAGGCCGAGCGGCGCATCGGGGAGGCCTCCGACTGGTACCAGCTCGCCACCATCGTAGGGGCCAACGGAGAGCCTGAAGCGACCTGGGCGGGCCGCGCCCTCGGGGCCTGGTACGGGCGCCGCGAGCCGCTCACCGCCATCGCCGCATCGCCCTGGGAGCGCGCCGTCGCTCCGCCCCCGCGCGAGGCCCCCGCGGCCACCGCGCTCCTGCCCGACGAAGCCGTCGCGCCCGAGGCCCCCGCGTCCCCGAGCGACGCCCCCTCGCACCACCGCGGACGCCATGGCCGACATCGACGACGCTGACCTCCCGCCGCTCCCGCCGGTGGAGTTTGCGCCGCTCACGGCCCCGCCGGCCGCGACGCAGCGCGTGTGGACGGTCTTCGTCGGCTACGCGGGGGCGCTCGTCGCGTCGGCGCTCCTGGGCTACCTCGCGGTCGGCGGGATCGCCCTCATCGCCGCGCTCCGTCAGCGCCTCGCGCAGGGCGCCTGGATGAGCCCGCCGATGGCCTTCGCCTTCGCGCACCGCCTCGCCGGTCAGCCCGTCGGCGTGCTCGCCACCGCGCTCGCGACGGCCCTCGCGCTGGCGGCCTTCGCGCTCATCCCCGCGAGCTTGTCCGCGGAGCTCCTGATCGATCGGCTGCGACTCCGCGCGCGCCCGAAGTGGTTCGCGTGGGGCGTCCTGGCGGCGTGGGGGCTCCGCGGCATCGCTGACCTCACGGGCGGCCTCGCGCAGCTCTTCCACGTCGCGCCGCGCGCCTCGCTCCGCGCGATGCAGCAGGTGGGCGACCCCGCGCGACCCGGGCTCACCATCCTCGCCGTCCTCATCCTCGGCCTCGCCGTCGCCGCCGGGGAGGAACTCTTCTTCCGCGGCTACGCCTGGTCGCGCCTCGACAAGCGCTGGGGGCCGTGGGTGGCCAGCGCCGTCTCCGCCGCCCTCTTCGCCACTGCCCACGCGGGCGATCCCACGCAGGCCGCGTTCTCGCTCGCCGCGGGGGTGTTTCTGGGGTGGGTGAGCGCGCGGGCGGGCACCATCCGCGTGACGCTCGTGGCGCACGCGCTGCACAACGTGGTGGCGGTGCTCACGCTCGCGTCGGCCACGGCGCTCCGTTCGCGCGCGATGACGGGCCTCTGGATGGTGCTCGGCGTGGTCGCCCTCGCGGTGAGCGTCACGCTCCTGCGCCGCCTCGACCCCGACGACGCGGCGTGATCGTGGCGGGTGCGCAGAGCGCTACGCACCGCGGGAAACGTGCGAAGCACTACCGTGGGCGCCCAGCGTCGCATATGTTCGGCGCCGCTTAGGAAGAGGCACACGATGGTGACCGCTGCGATGGATGATCTCGCGCAGGAGAACGACTCCGCTCCCCCGGCGGCGCCGCACGCCCGCGAGGGCAAGGAGCTGATTGACGCGACGCGCCCCTACGCGGTGGAAGACCGCGCGCGGAGCTGGTGGCACGTGGGCGAGACGCTCGGGGTGCTGGCCTTCTTCCTCGCGCTCGCGGCCTCGCTGCCGCTGCACCCGTGGTGGCCGCTGCGGGTGGTGGCGGGCGTGCTCGCGGGGCTCACGGTGGTGCGAGGCTTCATCCTCTTCCACGACTACCAGCACGGCGCGATCTTGAAGGGCTCGACGGCCGCCAAGTGGCTCTTCGAACTCTACGGCCTCTACGTGCTGTCGCCCGCCTCGGTGTGGAAGCAGACGCACAACTACCACCACGCCCACACGGCCAAGATCGTCGGCTCGCACATCGGGTCGTTCATGATGCTCACCACGGACATGTGGGAGAAGGCCACGCCGACGCAGCGCCGGGCGTACCGCGCGCTGCGCAACCCGCTCACGATGGTGTTCGGCTACCTCACGGTGTTCGCGTGGGGGATGTGCGTGTCGCCCTTCCTGCGCGACCGTCGCAAGCACAAGCTCGGCCCCGTCGCGCTGGGTCTTCACTTCGCGATCCTCGCGGCCATCACGTACGTCGCGGGCTGGCAGACGGCGCTCCTCGCGCACGTGCTCCCGCTCTTCGTCGCCTTCGCGTCGGGCTCGTACCTCTTCTACGCGCAGCACAACTACCCCGGCGTCCACGTGGCGCCGCGCGAGACGTGGACGTACACCCGCGCCGCGCTCGAGTCGTCGAGCTACATGGAGTGCGGGCCGGTGATGGCCTGGTTCACGGGCAACATCGGGTACCACCACGTGCACCACCTCAACCCCACGGTGCCGTTCTACCGGCTTCCCGAGGCGATGGCGGCCATCCCCGAGCTGCGCCACCCGGTGAAGACCTCGCTCCACCCGCGCGACGTGCTCGCGTGCCTGCGGCTCAAGCTCTGGGACCCGGCGCGCAATGCGATGGTCCCCTTCCCGGACTGAAGGTCGGGCGTCGCTCGGCGGAAGAGACGTCGGGTCGGCGTGCGGTTGCACCGGCACTGATGCATCGCACCGCGCCCGTGTACCTCATCGCCGACGCCCTCCGCTCGATCTTTGAGTTTGGGCATCGTCGCAGCGGGTCGGAGGACGAGATTTTTCACTTCGGAGACCGCGTTTTTCTCGCGAGCATCCCGCGGCGCGCGAGGGTGTGAATCCGCGATTCAGCGTGCTTCTTGCGGAAAAATGGATGGGGGAAGTCGCCGCAAGAGCGCTCGAAGGTGGCGCATTGACGCAGCAGGAGGGGCCCGGCGTCCCTGCACCACCAAGGCGTTGCCTCTGCCAAAGGTGTGCACGAGGTCCGCAGGCGATGTGCAGCCGTCGGACGATTTCGGTTGAGATCTGTCCTGCGCTCGGCGAGCGTGGAGACGCTGCTTGGGTTGTGTCTTCGGCTGTTTGAGTCGTTCGCAACGTCCGGGGAGGTTTTGTGCTGAACATCGCGCGTTGGTTCTGGGGTTTCTGGTTGCTTCTCATGGTCGCCCTCGTCGCGGCGCCGCCGGTGTGGGCGCAGTCGGCGGAGGTTTCGGTGCCGCGGCCGCGGTTCCTCCCGGAGACGGAGCCGCTGACGCTCACGCCCGTGACGAGCCTGTCGGTCGATCCGGCGAGCGGGGCGGTGATGGCGCACGTGCCGCTCCCGGTGCCGCCGCTGCCGGAGAGCTTCGGGATTGAGAAGCTCCTGTCGATCGAGTGGGTGAACGGGCTGCAAGACGGGCCCCTCGGGCCAGGGTGGCACCTCGGTGTTGGGGGCATCGCTCCTACCGAGACCGCCGCGCTGACCCCCGTCGGGACTGACCATCTGCGCGCGGAGTTCCCCGGCGGCGGTGGGGAGCTTGTGCAGGTGGGGAGCGCCTGGTACCCGCGGGTGCAACGGGCGTACTTCCGCGCGGAGCAGATCGCGCCGCTTGGCCACTGGAACCTCTGGAACGCCAGCGGCATTCGCTTCGAGTTTCACAACCAGACTGGCACCCGACGCTGGAACCTCACCGCCATCGCCGACCGCCACGACAACCGCGTCGAGTACGGCTGGGCCTTCACCTCCGACGCCCCCTGCGGCCCCTCACCCGTCTCCTGTTTCGGCGCGCGGCAGGTCGAACGGATCCGCTACTTCTCAAACCCCACACAGGGAGTCGCGGCTGCGACCGAACTGGTGTTCGCCTGGGCCGACCGCGAGCGCAGCGGCCACCTCGTGCCATTCTCCTCCGCACGCCAGGGAGAGCTGGTCTACACGAGCCGACGCCTCGCGGCGATCCAGGTGTGGACGCGCCCGACGCCGGAGGCAACCGAGCGGACGCACGTCTACGACATCGTGTTCACATACACCGAGCACGACGACGACCCGACTGCCGTCCTCCTCGGGAGCATCGACGTGCGAACCCCGAGCGGCGACGTCGTGCGGGTGATCCGGCGCTTCGGATACGCCTCCTCGCTGGTGAGCATCTCCACGCCGACAGAGCTGTCCAGCGCCAACCCCATCCCCGTCCAGGCCGACAGCCTCGTTGGCGACTACGGCGTGCGCGCCACCGACATCAATGGCGACGGCTTCGCCGACCTCTTTAGCAACCTCGACCACGTCGACTTCGGCGACCCACACAACCTTGGGCACTTCGTGCGACCCGCGTCGGACGGGTACAACAGCTTCCTCGCGTCGCTCGGCTGGGTCGCCCCGGAGCACCGCTGCATCGTGACCGGGAGCAACCCCCTCCAACGAGGACCCTGCGGTTGGATGCTCGTCGACGTGAACGGCGACACCCGGCCCGACCTGCTCCACCTGGGGCAGCCCAACCCGCCGCTCGCGTCGCCGATGGACAACCAGCTCTTCCTCAATACAGGCACCACATGGGAGCCTGCGCCTGGCTGGGTGATCAACAACCTGAGGGCGACCCACATGGCGCGCTCGCGCGTCGGTACGGGCAGCAGCACCTGGAGCGACCAGGAGCTGCTGCTCCGCAACGCGGTGAGCGTCTACGACGAGGTGCCGCCGCTCGATCCGGATGAGTATCCGGGGGCGCTCGAGATCCGTGACGCCGGCCTGCGCCTCGGCGACGTGAACGGCGACGGACTGCTGGACCTCGTGCGGAGCTACCACAACTTCGAGCAGGCCGAAATCGATCCGGAGACGCACGTCGCGGGCCGCCGCCGTGAGGTCGTCGCGGTCTGGCTGCAGCGACGCAACACCAACGGCGCCATCGAGGGGTGGGACCAGGCCTACGACCCGATGCGCACGGCCGCGCTGGAGGCGCTGGCGGCGGACGCCGACCCGGTGTTCTTCGCGTACAACGACAAGCGCACTGGGTACGACCTCGTCGATGTGAACGGCGACGGCCTCGCAGACCTGGTCCGGCTGCTCCACGACCACAAGCGGGTGCTGCTCAACACGGGCCTCGGCTGGCGCGACGCGCCCGGCTACACGCAGTCCGCGATCGACGGGGGCATCTACCGGGTGGGGCGATCGACGAGCGCAGGGCCGCCGGCGCCCAACTGGGTCGCGCACCGCCACGACCACCACCTCGACGAAGGCCTCGTGCCGATCGATTACAACAACGACGGACTCCTCGACTTCATCCAGTCGATGTGGGTGGTCGACGCGAGCGGCGAGCCGATGATGCAAGACCGCGTCGGCGCGTGGATCAATACCGGCGACGGCTGGGCGCCCGACTCACGCATGGTGGGGGTGCTCACGGCGCCGGCCACGCGGATCGCCCTCGCGCGGAGCGAAGGCTTCGGGTCTGGGTCGAGCGGGATGGCACTCGGGTGGCTCGTCGCGGATTTCGACGGCGACCTCCGCACCGACTTCCTCCAGCTGCGCACCCCGATCACGCAGCAGCGGCTCCAGACCACGCTGGGTCAGATGCCCCGCCTCCTCGCGCGCGAGGTGAACGAGCTCGGCGGGACGCAACTGCTGGAGTTCACCACGCCCGCGCGGGAGATCGATGCGGGGTGGACGCTCATGGACGGCGACGTGTTCAACGTCCCGTCGGTGACGGTAGTCGCGGAGCAGACACGGCTCGAGTGTGCGCCCGCGCCGGGGGGCGATCCGCAGTGCGCAGGGGCGACGACCTTCCTCGAAACAACGTTCTTCTCCTACCACCACGCACAGATGGGGCCGCATGGCTTCGAGCAGTTCGGTGAGGTGCACGAGGCGCACAACCCGACCACCACAGGCCCCGAGCGTGTGACCCACGTCCGCACCTTCGAGGAACAGGGTGAGGCATGTCGCGGCGAGTTCCGCACCCTCAGGCAGCGCCGTCACGACGACTCCCTCGCGCAGGAGGACACGCAGTTCCTCGAGACGGTCTCGCTCGGCGACGGCCGCACGCGCTGCGCGTTGAACCGCGCGCGACGGATCGTCTACGACCCCGCCGCGGCGCCGTTGGAGAGCAATCTGCACTTCGTCTCGGACGTCTACGGCAATGTCACGCACATCACCGACGAGGGCTTCCATCACGTCGGCACCGACGGGCTCGTGCGCACCACCACTTGGACCACCTCCGCGGATGGTCACGTCGTCAACCTGCGCGTCCGCGACGAGGATCGCGCCCACTTCACGAACGTGCTCCTCGCGGCCACGCGGTTCCGCTACGACCACCTCACGGAGGGCACCGCCGGGGCAGGCGTTCTCACACAGCAGGAGCGCCTCATCGCGGAGGGCCAGTGGGCCACGACGGCGGTCGACGTCGACGCGCTCGGGCGGGTGACACAGAGAACTGACGCCGACGGCGTCGCCGACCAGCTCGCCTACGCCGCAGACCTCGCGTGGGCCTCGGGGCGTACGCATGGCGTGGGCACCTCCCTCGCCGAGACAGAGGCGATGTCGCCCAACCGCCTGCACGGGCGGCCCGACGCCTTCACTGACCGCAACGGCCGGACCACGACCTTCACGCGCGACCTCGTCGGTCTGCTCGGCCGCATCACCCAACCCGGAGACGTCGCGAGCTCGGTCGGCTCCCTCGACTTCGTGCTCCATCAGCGTGGTGACCCGACGGCGCAGTACCTTGAGACGCGCCGACCGTTGGACGGTCGTGTCCTGGTCACCCGCGAGTACCTCGACGGCTTCGGGCGGGTGAAGCGCGTGGAAGACCTCGGCGCGGCGCCGGAGGCCGATCGGCGGGTGGTCGACTACGAGTACGACCTGCGCGGCAACCTCCACCGCGCGAGTGTGCAGCACCACCTTGCGGCGACGCCTCAGTGGGTCGTGCTCGACTACGACGCGCTAGGGCGCCTGTGGCAGGTCACCCGGCCCGGCGGCTTCGTGCAGTCGCGCACCTTCGCGGGCGCGGCCCGCACGGTCACCGACCCCAACGGGCACGCGCACACTGAAACGATCGACTGGCGCGGCAAGAAGGTCGGCTCTTCGGAGGTGGTGTCGGGCGTCACGCGGGCCACCGTCTGGGAGTACGACCCGCTCGGGCGGCTGGTGCGCCTCGTCGACGGCGGCGGCGCCGTGAGCACCTTCGGCTACGACATGCGCGGCGTCTCCACTTCGCACACGGACGTCTCCACGGGGACCACCACCTACGACAACACCCTCGCGGGGCGCCGCCGCTTCACGCACCGAAGTGACGGGACGTACGTCGAGACCGTCTACGACGCGCTCGGGCGCCGTGAAAAGGTGCGCACCAGCGACGGCGCCCAGACCACCGTGTTGTGGGGCGCCGACGCCGCGAGCAACACCATCGGCCGGGTCGCCAGCGTGCAGACCGCCACCGCGCGGACGGACTTCGCGTACGACGACGAGGGCCGCGAGACGCTCCGGCGCCTCACGATCGACGGCCACCGCTACCCAGTCACCTTCGCGTACGCGCGCAACGGTGAGCGCACCAGCGCGACGATGCCGGGCGGCCGTGTGCTCACCTGGCAGCTCGACGACTTCGGGCGCCCCCGCGAGGTGCTCGACGGGACGCGCCAGCTCGCCAGCGCGGTGCTCTACAACGCCGAGGACCGTACCACCTCGATGAAGTACGGCAACAACCTGCTGGGCCAGTTCGGCTACGACCCGGTGACCTCACGCCCCGCTTCGACGAAGCTGGGCGGGGGCACGTTGATGGACGCCACCTTCGAGTTCGACCCCAATGGCAACGTGCTCTTCACCGACGACCCGGTGCGTCCGACGACGCCGCGGCAGGACTTCCAGTACGACGAGGCCAACGAGCTGATCGCCGAGACGGTGGGGCCCAACACCGACGCCTACGCGTACGACGGCCACGGCAACCTCCTGCGCATGGCCGACCGCGGCTTCGACATGGACCCGCTCCACCCCCACCGCGTCGCCTGCGTGCGTGCCTACGGCACCACGAGCGCGTGCGGGAGCGACTCCAGCTCCCACGCGGTGAACTATGACGCGCGCGGCAACGTCTCGTCGCGCGGCATCATGGCCTTCACCCACGACCTCTCCAACCGGGTGACGCAGATCCACAAGAACGGCAACCTGATCCAGCAGACCGAGTACGACGGGCTGGGGGGCGTCGCGGCGGAGGAGCGCGCGGGCGCCCGCTCGGTGCACGTCGGCGGGTGGTTCGAGCAGCACGCGACCTGGCACGTCATCCACGTCCCGCTGGGCAACGAGCGGCTCGCGAGCATCCGGGTCGACGGCTTCGTCGGCGAGCCGGTGATGGCAGGGACGACCGGCCTGCGCGACTGGGATCACGGACGTGCTGCGGCAGCGGCGCGCACCCGAGGGCTCTTCTGGAGCTTGCTCGCGGCCTGCGTCGTCGCGGCGGGCTTCGTGCTGCGTTCTCGACGCGCGATCGGTGCTCGCATCGAAGCGTTGGGGCGGGCGGCGACGCTTCGCACCCAGTGGTGGTCAGCGCGCCCGTGGAAGGCGGTCGCCCTCGCCGCTCTCGCGCTGCTGGCCTTCGCGCGGCAGGACGTGCTGGTGTCCATTGCGCACGCCGACCCGCTGCCCACCACGACGACGTACTACCACACCGACCTCGTCCGCTCCGCGACGCTGCTCACGGATGACGCGGGGGATGTCGCCCGCCGCACCGACTACCGCCCGTATGGGGAGGAGCGGGCGACCACGGGTCCCGGGTCAGTGGGCTTCGTCCGCACCGGCTTCCAGAGCGCGGCTGCGACGGAGGCGGCGAGCGTCTCGCACATGGGGGCGCGCCACTATGACGCCGAGCTCGGGCGCTTCCTCGAGGCGGACGGCGATCAGCCCGACGTCGACAACCCCCACCAGCTCAACCGCTACGCCTTTGCGGGCGGCAACCCCGTCTCCATCACCGACCCGACGGGCCACGGCTGGATCGACCAGTTGCTCATCGCCTTCGTTGTATTCGTGGCGGTGCTCACGGCGATCCTCACCATGGGGGCGGGCATGGCGCCGTGGATCGCAGCTCTCGTCGTGCTCGGCGCGGCGGTGGTGGCGTCCGTGGTGTTCTGGTCCGTCAACCGGTTGGTCGCGTGGGCAGCAGGGAGCAATCTGTACGTCTCGTTCACCAAGGCGCTGGTGGTGGGCTTCACCGTGGGGCTGCTGATGTGGCTGGGGATCATGATGTCGAGCTGGCTCGCGCTCACCCCGCAGATGATCAGCACCCTCGGCTGGAAGGTGGTGACCGGGTGGTCGATCAGTCACGGCGCGGAGATCACGGCCGACCTGCTGAAGGGCAACGCGCTGGACGCGGACGACTGGTGCACACACCTGAAGTGGGCGGGTACCTTCGCCCTGTTTACGGCCGCGAGTGCCTTCGGGGGAGCCGTGCTGAAGAGCGCCACCGCCTGGTACGAGAAGGGGCTCATCTACTTCTGGTATTATGGCCTGAGTGTGCTCGCGAAGTGGGGTCCCAAGACCCTCGCGATCGGGGAGAAGTTGCTGGGGATGTTGTTCCATAGGCGAGTCACGTCCGTTCGGTGCGGCGGATCGTCAGGGTCCATTCCGGGGTGCCCGTGAGGAGGTGCGTGGTGAAGAACGTCATGATGCTCGTGCTGACGCTGCTGATGACTGGGTGCCCTTCGTCGAACGGCACGGTCGACGCTGCGGCGCCGAAGGACGCCGCGACAGACCGTGCGGCCGAGGCCAGCACGGATGGCGCCGCGTGCGCCGACGCGCAGACGCTCTGCCGCGGGGAGTGCGTCGACACGCAGAGCGCCTTCCTCCACTGCGGTCAATGCAACTACCGCTGCCAGGGCACGCAGCGCTGCGTCGGGGGCGCGTGCGTTCGGGCGGGCATGTGTCCCACTTCCTGCCGCCTCAATGGCGACTGCTTCCTTTGCACCCAGGAAGGTGACCCCACCAACTTCTGCTGTGATGGTCGAAACGCATCGGGTGTCGGGAGGTGCATCCGCAACCTCGGACCGCGCTGCGGAGTGAATCCGTGACATGAGCTGATGGGTCTCCGCGCCACGCGGCCCGCCTCGACAGCGAGCGGCGCGGCGCGGAGACAGGCCGCAGCGACGTGGATCAACGAACTGATGGAGCGCCCCGGCCTCTGCAAGCGCAACTTGGGGCGCCGGCGTCCCTTCCCGCAGTGACCCGCTCGGATCAGGAGAGTGTCATGTCCACCATCGGCCGCGGGCTCCGGCGCGGTGCGTCTCCCGCCGCGTGGTCGCTCCTCGCGCTCGCCCTCCTCTGCCCGTCGGCAGCGCTGGCGCACCCGCAGATCACCCTCAGCTGGTCCGCGCCCGTGCCCCCATTCTCGTTCTGTCCCGACGGGGCACTCCTCCGTCGGCACCTGGCCGCCCGCGCGCCGCGCGAGGTGCTGCGTCGTCGGGTGTATGCCGAGCTGCGGATGTCGCGACTCGGCGCCCGCTTCCACCTGAGGATTCGCATCCGCCGCAGGTCTTCCTGGGTCGTCTCGCAGCACGAGGGCACCGACTGCGAGCCGCTCGCCGCGCTCGCGCTCAACGAGGTGTTGCGCGAGGCGGCCGCCGTCATCCGCCCGGGCACGAGGGTGCGTCCCGATCTGCCGTCGGAGGGCGGGGCCTCGTCGGACGACCTGCCGGTCTGCGCCCCCGATCTCTCGCCGGTGCCGACTCGCCTGTGCGACCGAAGGGAGCGCTTCGACCCGGGCGAGGACTTCTCCCTCGCCCTCGCGGTGGGTGTGCTCGTCCCGAGGGCCCAGGGCGCGTCGAGATTCCGACCCGAGGCGGTGCTGCGCGTTGCCTGGAGCCCCTGGTTCACGCAGTCGGCCTTCCTCTCGATCGCGCTCCACGTGGGGACGACCTTCGGCGGCGAGGTCGGCGGAGGCTTTCGGCTCTCCGGCGCGCGGGCGCTGGACGTCGGCCGCCGGTGGATCTTTGCCGCGGCCGTCGGAACCAACTGCACGTATCGAGAGGACTCGACCGAGTGTGGCCGCGGGATCTACGTCCGCGCTGCCGTCCGCCACGAGTGGTCCTTCAACGACAAGCCGCTCTGGGTGGCGTTTGGGCCGACCGTCGGCATGCGGGGCGTCGGCCTCGAGGTGTCGGTCGGCTTCGGCCACCGCGTGACGCCGTGACACCTTTGCGCGTGTAGCCCGAGCCGCAGAGGGGTGCAGATCCAATGGAGGGGTGCGGCGGGCGGCGTGGCCTCCATCCCCCGCTCGCGGACTCGCGCGTTTGCCCTTCCTCCGCGGCAGGAAGCCGCAAAGGAAGGGCGCATTCGAGTCCGTGAATGGG
>JBILLV010000272.1:0-12597 GCA_044375895.1 Polyangiales bacterium
CGGGTGTGCGGCGTCGGTGATGGTCACCGTCTCGTCCGAGTGACCGCCGGTGCCCGAGAAGGCGCCGATGGGGACGAGCTGGCTGTAGCCTCGGAACGAGCCGCCGAAGAGCCCGTCGACGTAGAGCGCCGTCCCCGGGCCCGACAGCAGCCACGCCAGCGTCGCGCGGAACACCGTCGCCCCCTGCGTGTGCCCCATCATATGGAGCCCCGTGAGCGCGATGCGCCCGGTCACCGTCGGCACCCACGTGGCCCGGGTGTCCACCGTCGACTGGTAGTTGGCCGCCGTCGACCCCTCGGGCATCAGGATGAGGTGATAGGCGGCGAACTGCGCCGCCGTCATCGACCGCCACTGCGCGTCGGTCACCAGCGTCGCCACTGCGCCCGCGGGGAGGTGCGGGTTCACCTGGGTGAGGGAGGAGCCGATCACCAGGACGCGCCGCGCGCCGCTGTTGCAGCGGAGCGCGCAGGACCCCGCGGTGCACGCGCCCGTCGCGCAGGCGTTGCCGCAGCGGCCGCAGTGCGTGGCGCTGGTGTTGAGGTTCACCTCGCAGCCGTTGGTCGGGTTGCCGTCGCAGTCGGCGAAGCCCGCGTTGCAGGTGCCCACACGGCAGACGCCCGCCACGCACGCCGGCGTCGCGTTGGCGAGCGCGCAGGTGGTGCCGCACGCCCCGCAGCTGGTCACGGTGGTCTGCGTGTTCACCTCGCAGCCGTCGGTCGCGACGCGGTTGCAGTCGGCGAAGCCCGTCGCGCACACGAACGAGCACAGCCCCGAGGCGCAGGCCCCGAAGGCGTTGGTCGCCGCCGGGCACACGCGCCCGCACATCCCGCAGTTGGACGGGTCGATCGACAGCGTGGTGCACGCCCCCGCGCAGAGCGTCTGCGTCGGCGAGCAGGCCGCCGAGCACGCCCCCGCGGTGCACACCTGGCCCGCGGCGCACGCGCGGCCGCACATGCCGCAGTTGGCGCGGTCGGTCTGGAGGTCACGGCACGCGCCCGCGCACGCCGTCTGGCCCGGGCCGCAGGAGATCACGCACGCCCCCGCGGTGCAGACCTGGCCCGCGGCGCACGCGTTTCCGCACATCCCGCAGTTGGCGCGATCGGTCTGGAGGTCGCGGCACACGCCCGTGCACGCCGCGAGGCCCGCGCCGCAGGAGACCACGCACATGCCGCCGGTGCACACCTGGCCCGCGGCGCAGGCGTTTCCGCACGCGCCGCAGTGGGCGAGGTCGGTGCGCAGGTCGCGGCAGGCGCCGCCGCAGGTGCTGAGGCCCGCGGCGCAGGTCACTTCGCAGGCGCCCGCGTTGCAGATCTGCCCGGCGGGGCAGGCGTTGCCGCAGGTGCCGCAGTGGGCGCGGTCGGTCTGGAGGTCGCGGCAGAGGCCGCCGCAGTCGTTGAGGCCCGCGGCGCACGACAGCGCGCAGACGCCGGCCTCGCACACGCGCCCGGCGGCGCAGGCGTTGCCGCACATGCCGCAGTTGTTCCGGTCGTTCTGGAGGTCGCGGCACACGCCCGAGCAGTTGGAGAAGCCCGTCGCGCATGACACCTCGCAGCGCCCCGCCACGCAGGCCTCGCCGGCGGCGCAGGCCATCCCGCACATGCCGCAGTGGGCGCGGTCGCTCTGCAGGTCGCGGCACACGCCCGAGCACGCCATCAGGCCCGCGCCGCACGACACCTGACACGTCCCCGCGGCGCACACCTGCCCGGCGGCGCAGGCGTTGCCACACATCCCACAGTTGGCGCGGTCGGTCTGAAGATCGCGGCACACCCCCGTGCACGCCGTCTGCTCCGCGAGGCACGACACCTCACAGCGGCCCGCGACGCATGCCTGGCCCGCGGCGCAGGCCATCCCGCACATGCCGCAGTGGGCGCGGTCGGTCTGAAGGTCGCGGCAGGTGCCCGCGCAGTCCGTGAGGCCCATGACGCACGACACCGCGCACGCCCCCGCGGCGCACACCTGGCCCGCGGCGCAGGCGTTGCCACAGCGTCCGCAGTGGGCGCGGTCGGTCTGGAGGTCGCGGCACACGCCCCCGCAGGTGGTGAGGCCCGAGAGGCACGAGACCTCACAGGTGCCGCCGGCGCACACCTGACCCGCCGGGCAGAGCCGCCCGCACATGCCACAGTTGGCGCGGTCGGTCTGGAGGTCGCGGCACGACCCCGAGCACACGGTCTGGCCCGCGAGGCACGACACCTCGCAGCGGCCGGCGTTGCACTGCTGGCCGGTGGGGCAGACGTTGCCGCACATGCCGCAGTTGGCGCGGTCTTCCTGGAGGTCGCGGCACGAGCCCATGCAGTTGGTGGTGCCCATCGCGCACGACACCGCGCAGGCCCCCGCGGAGCACACCTGACCGGCGGGGCAGACGTTGCCGCACATGCCGCAGTTGGCGCGGTCTTCCTGGAGGTCGCGGCAGACGCCCGAGCAGCTCGTGAGCTCCATGCCGCACGACACGGCGCACATGCCGTCGGCGCACACCTGGCCGGCGGGGCACTGGCGTCCGCACGCGCCGCAGTGGGCGCGGTCGGTCTGGAGGTCGCGGCAGGTGCCCATGCAGTTGCTGAGTCCCGTGACGCACGAGACGCCGCACGCGCCGTCGGCGCACACCTGCCCGGCCGGGCACTGCATCCCGCACGCGCCGCAGTGGTTGCGGTCGGTCTGGAGGTCGCGGCACACGCCCGAGCACACGGTCTGCGCGCCGGGGCACGACACCACGCAGGCGCCGCCCTCGCAGGTGTTGCCGGCGGGGCAGGCGTTGCCGCAGGCGCCGCAGTTACGGCGGTCGGTGCGGGTGTCGGCGCAGTAGCGCTCCCCGGCGCCGCCGTCGCCCGCGCCGGCGTCCGAAGCGCCGCCGCAGAGGGCCAGCGACGCGCCACACTCCAGGCTGCACACGCCCATCGCGCACACGAGGCCGCTGGGGCACACGTTGCCGCAGGCGCCGCAGTTCATGCGGTCGGTGGCGAAGGTGACGCAGGCGCCGTTGCACGCGCTCTGGCCGGGCGGACAGCCGATGGCGCAGGCGCCCATCACGCACACCTGCGCGCCGGGGCAGGCGTTGCCGCAGGTGCCGCAGTGGTTGCGGTCGCTCTGCGGGTCGACGCAGCGCCCGTCGCAGACGCGCTGGCCTGTGGCGCATGTCGGACCCGTGTCGATCGTCAGGTCGGTCGCGGCGTCTCGCAGCGACCCGCCGACGACCGCGACCCCGTCGCAGCCCGCCAGCGCGGTGAGGAGCGCGAGGGCGCTCCAGGAGGTCAACCATCTCGAAGGTGAAATCACAAGGTGACTCCCGGTGAGTAGAAGGGTGATCGGATGGGGGCGTGGCCACCGCGCCCCGGTTGCGCGACACTTACACACACCTCGAAATGACCGCAAGTCCGGGGCTTTTTCTGGGCCGAGGGGGACGGTCGTTGCCTTGATGCGGCGGG
This sequence comes from Polyangiales bacterium, assembly GCA_044375895.1. Lineage (GTDB taxonomy): Bacteria > Myxococcota_A > Polyangia > Polyangiales > CAISKJ01. The sequence goes on from JBILLV010000272.1 coordinate 3,420, forward strand.
GAATTCGGTGCTTGACCCTCGCGCGTTGCTCACGGTGAAATGCTCGTCACGTGTCATGACGTTGCCCCACCGCCCGTTTGCGTTGCGCGTCGCGGGACTCCCGCACGACCTCGAGGTGACCCGGCTCCGGGGGCGTGAGCGCCTCTGCGGGCTCTACCGCTTCTCGCTCGACCTCGTCACCTCTCGGCGGCTCGTCGCCGGGGGACGGGCGCTGCTGGGGCGGGCGGCCACGCTCACCATCGTCACCCTCGACGGCGCCACCCGGCTCGTCCACGGGGTGATCACGCGGCAGGAGGTCGCGGCCCACGACGCGTCCCACGAGATGCGGACGCTGCACCTGCGGCTGGAGCCTCGGATGGCGTTGCTGCGCCACCGGCTGCGCTCGCGGGTGTTCCATGACATGTCGGCGGTCGCGGTGGCGAGGACGGTGCTCGACGAGTGGGACATCCGGGTCGATGGGCGCATCAACCGCCTGGGGCCGCGCCTGGAGCACTGCGTCCAGCACCGCGAGACCGACCTCGCCTTCGTCACGCGCATCCTCGCGCGCCACGGGATCTCCTGGTGGTTCGAGCACCCGCACGGCGCGGGCGACACGGACGCTGACGACACGCGCGCGGAGCTCGAAGGCGCCACCGTGGCGAGCGACGGCCACCTCGGCGACACCGACCTCGGGCGCGAGCGGGTGGTCTTCTGCGACCACGCGGAGCGCTACTCGGCGCTCGGCGGCGGGGCCAACCCGCGGGCGCTGCGCTACATCGGCCAGCGCGCCGACGGGGGCGGGTACGTGCACGGCGACGTGCCGGTGTTCACGGCCGACGACCGCGTCCGCCCGACCGCGGCGCGCGTCACGCACTACGACCCCGCGCGCCACCAGCCCGAGCCGGCGCCTTACGTCACCGATCAGGCCGACCTCCGCGACGCACGAACCACCGAGGCCGCCCTCGGGCTCGCGCTCGATCGCTTCGAATCCGAGCACGCCCCTGCGGTCGAGTCGGGCAGCGCGCGGGCCCTGCTCGAAGCGGCCCGGCGCGACGCGGCGCGGTGCCGGGGGAAGTGCTTCCTGCCCGAGGTGATGCCGGGGCAGCGCTTCACGCTCACCGACCACGCGTGCGTCGAGCTCGACGGGGCCTACGTGGTCACCGGCGCGACGCACACGGGCGAGGTGGGCCCTCCCGGCAGCGGCGAACCGCTCTACGAGAACCAGTTTACCTGCGCGCCCGCGGGGACGCTGGTGCGGCCGCGCTACGTCGCCGCGCCGCTGCGGCAGGGCGTGGAGAGCGCGACGGTGGTGGGCGACGTCGCCGACGACGTGCATGTGGACGGGGAGGGGCGGGTGCGGGTGCGGTTCCATTGGGACGCGCGCGCGGGGGCGTCGCCCGACGAGCGGTCGTGCCGGGTGCGGGTGGCGTCGGCGTGGGCGGGCGTCGCGTGGGGGGCGCAGTTTACGCCGCGCGCCGGGAGCGAGGTGCTGGTGGCGTTTCTCGATGGGGACGTCGATCAGCCGGTGGTGGTGGGGGCGCTGCACAACGGGCGGGACACGGCGCCGTTTCCCGTGGGCGAGAGCACGCGGCGGAGCGGGTTTCGCTCGCAGTCGATCGGGGGCGCCGGGCACAACGAGCTGTCGTTCGAAGACCTGCACGGGCGGGAGGAGGTGTACCTGCACGCGCAGCGGAACCTGCGGGAGGAGGTGCGACGCGATCGCCATGCGAACGTGCATGGGAGCGAGACGCTGTCGGTGGGAGGGAGCGCCTCGGCGCATGTGGGCGGCACGGTGCAGGTGGTTGTCGACGGGCACGGTCGCAACGACGGCCAGGCCATGACCGTGACCGCGCATGGGGAACTGTCGGCCACCAGTTCGAAGATGCTCTCGATTACGTCGCCCGAGAGCATCGTGCTCACCTGCAACATCGCTGCGATCCAGATGACACCGAAGGAGATCGTCCTGCGCGTAGGCGACAACCTCATCCGCATCGGCGCGACCGCGATCACCCTGGATGCCCCCACGATCTGGCAGAATGGTGGGCAGCTCATCGATCTCCACGCCGACCGTATCAACCTCAACAGCCGCGGGGAGACCTGAGCGATGCCCGAGGCTGCACGCGCCGACGATGCGCACGAATGCCACCAGGTCGATGGCAATCACCCCCACCGCGGCGGTCCGATCGAGTGGAGCACTCGCGGAACGGTGATGACTGGGAACCGACCTCAAGCGCGGGCTGGGGATCGATGCCGCTGCGACGGGCCGCCGGATCTCATCGTGACTGGTTCGAGCTCCGTCTATGTCGATGGGAAGCCCGCTGCTCGCAAAGGGGATCGCACGGTACACCCTCCTGCCGGTTCGGTGACGACGGGCCTCGACTCGGTTCGCATCGGCGGCCGACGCGAAGGGGCGATGCTGGGCGGCGGCGTCACATCGCGCAGCACGTGTGAAAAAGCAGCGAAGACGCGCGTGTCAGGGAGTACGTCCCAGACCAATGGCAACTGCGGCGTCGAGTCGGTGCGCCAGATTCTCAACCTTCGGCGCCCCGAGCCGATCGCGGAGAGAGCCTTGCTCGACGACGCGATCGCTCACGGCGAGGCGCAGTACTCCTCCGACCCTACCCACCATGGCGGGGCGACCGCGGAGGAGAACGTCCGTACGCTCACGCGCTACGGAGTTGCGGCGAGGAGCCAGGAGCTCGACTTCCACCAGATTATCCTTGCGGTCGCAGACGGGCGAGGCGTCATTACGACGCACGAGATTGCTATCCTCTGGGGCGCGCGCAACAGGGGACGCCACGCAGTGCTCGTCGCGGGCCTCCGCTACGACGAAAATGGTGTCCTCCAGTCCGTGACGATCAACGACACCGGGTGGGGCGTGTGCTGCATGGACGTCAGCCCAACCACCTTCGAGCGGTCGCTGGTCGTCGGCGAGGCCACGGTCGTCACCGACCACCCGATCTGGTAGCGCGATGCCCCGGTACACACCCACTCGACAGCTCCTGCTCGCTCGCAACCGGGCGGCGTCCGGCGTGATCCGGACGGGCTACGCAGACACCTTCCCCTGCCCCCTCTCGCCGCACCCTGACGCCCCGCTGCGCTGCGTGTACTTTCCCGCGGGTGGGGGCCCCGGACGGCAAAGCTTTCTGCCGCCGGAGTACGTCGTCGACCTCGACGGCGTGTCGGGGCGCGTCGTGCGCCTTGAGCGCTGCACCGCGGCGGAGGTGGGCTGCGCGCCGCCGCTGCCGATCATCCCCGGCGCGGGCGTCAACCCCGGCATGTCTCGCGACGACTACTGGAACCGTCGCGAGCGCGCCTTCGACCTTATGCCCGTAGTGTGGGAGCAGTTCACCAGCGGCGCGACGCGCACCCCGGAAGCGAGCGAACTGCTGGCGACGATCCTGACGATCACGCCGCTCGACGCCGCGCCGTTCCAGGTGCTGCCGACCTACGCCTTCTTCCGCTGGATGGGCGTGTAGCGCGTCGACTTCTGTCTCGTGGGGTCGGCGAAGAAGCGCGTGCCCGCCTCCTGATCAGCAGTTGAGCTCGACGGTCGAGCCGTTGATGTCCACCTTGCCGTTCCAGTCGCCCGTCGCCCCGGAGCCCTCCAGGTGCACCGAGGTGCCGACGACCTTGATCTCACCGTGCTGGAGCGTGAGCGTGTCGGCGTCGATCGTCGTCGTCGGCCCCGTGGTGCTCAGCGTGCTCGACGCGTTGAGGTTGATGGTGGTGGCCGTCAGCGTGATGTCCGAGCCCGAGAGCGTGATCGTCGCGCCCTCACCCGTAGTCACCGTCACCGTGCCGGGCACCATCTCGATGTACGACGTCCCCGAGTCGAAGCGCACCTTGGCCGGCGCCTGACCGGTCATCGTGTCGGGCACCATCGTGAACGTGCTCGTCCCGCCCACCTCGACGTTGAACTTCTCCGTCGCGTCGACGTGGTCGGTGCCCGTGACGTGCTTGCTCGACCCCGACGGCCCCGTCACCGTCACGTCGTGATTGCCCTCCACCACCAGGCAGTCGTACCCGCCCTGGATCGTCGTCCAGCGCTGGTTCTTCACCGTGTACTCCTCCTTGCCGTCCACCGTGAGCGTGCGGTCGCCGTGCACCGTGATGGTCTGGTTCACGTCGACGGTGAGCGTCTGGTTCTTGTGGACGGTGTGAGTCTGGTCGAGGTCGACGGTGAGCGTCTGGTTCTGGTGGACCGTGATGGTCTGGTCCTTGTCGACGGTCTCGGTCTGCTGGCCGTGGACGGTGTTGGTCTGGTCGTTGTTCACCGTCGTGGCGTGGTCGTGCTTCACCAGCTCGTTGAAGTCCTTCTGGGCCTGGAGGTACACCTCTTCGCTGCCGCCCTGGTCTTCGAAGCGAAGCTCGTTGTACCCGCCGCCGCCGGGCGTGCTGTTGGTCTTGAGCGTGCTCTTCGTCTTCGCCTCGGGGAGCGGATAGGGCGGGGTGTTCTCGGCGTTGTAGACGCTGCCCGTCACCATCGGTCGGTCGGGGTCGCCCTCCAGGAAGGTGACGATCACCTCCATCCCGATGCGCGGCACGAACACGAAGCCCCACCCCCCGCCGCCCCAGGGCTGCTGCACGCGGATGAAGCACGAGCTGCGGTCGTCGAAGCTCCCGACGCGGTCCCAGTGAAACTGCACCTTGATGCGGCCGTGGAGGTCGGTGTGGATCTCCTCGCCCGGAGGCCCCACCACCGTCGCGGTCTGCGCGCCGTGCACGATGGGCCGCGGGGTCACGCGCCGCGGGCGGTACGGCCCCGTCGCCGCGATCGTGTGGAAGGTGTTGTGGTAGCGCGGCCCCGTCGGCACCTCGTCGACGTGCGCCTCGCGCAGCGCCTCGGGGGCGATGCCGTGGTGCTCGACGTGGGTCACCACGTAGGCCTTGTTGAGCTCCGCGCGGCCGTGGTCGCTCAGCGTGAAGCTGTAGCCCGGGGTGAGCCCCGTGACGTTGCTCTGCCCGCGCCCGACGCTCTCCCAGGTGCGCTGCTCCTGGAAGCGAACCTCCGCCAGCCGCTGCCCGTCGTGCCGCGCATACACGCTCCCGTTGAACTCGTTGATCGTGTAGCGCCCCGGGTAGTCGTACACCTCGCGGGAGCCGGGGCTGCGCGCCCGCGTCATCCCCACCCAGGCGGAGGGGTGGGTGAAGTCGAAGTCGCGCAGCGTGACGCCCGTCGAGGCCATGCGCGAGCCCCAGTCGTAGCGACGGACGGACTCCGTCGAGGCCGTCTCCTGGTCGGGGCCCGTCACGGGGACGTCGCCGCCGTCGAAGCTCTGCATCGCGGGGAAGGTGCGGACGGCGTCGACGAGCACCATCGCCTCCTGGTCGCCGTCGTGCGCGAAGTAGAAGCCGACGCCCTCGTCTTCGAGCAGGCGCATCACGAAGGCGAGGTCGGTCTCGTGGTACTGGACGCAGTACTCGCGCTCGGGGAGGGCGGTGGTGGTCTCGTCGCGGAGCGTCCCCGTGTAGACGCCCGCGTCGCGGAGCACGTCCTTCACGATGTCGAGGGCGGTCTTGTGCTGGAAGATGCGGGAGTTGAGGCGCTGCGCGAGCTTCAGCAGCTCGGGGGCGATCACGACGCGGGCGAGGCGGGCGCGGTCGGTGGTGCCGAGGTCTTCGACGCGCGCCGCGACGCCGCAGAGCTTCCGCCGGGCGGAGAGGCGGGTGAAGGTCACCGCGCAGGGCTGGGCGAGCATCCCGTCGGGGGAGGCCGTGAGGTCTTCGGTGGCGAGGTCGACGACGGCCTCATAGAGCTCGGAGAGCCCTTCGCGGGCGTGCACCTGGAGCACGCGCCACGCGCCGCCGTCCGCGGACTGAAAGGCGAAGGAGACTTCCGGGAGGGTCGCGCCGCGCGCGGTCGAGTCCGTGGACATGGACGGATCGTACCCCAGGAGAACGGGCTCCCGAAACACACATCACACACCACGCGGGGGGCTCCTGGGCTGGGGGAGCGTTGCGGGCGGGGCGAAGTGTCAACGCGCATGGTGGCGAGGTCGAAGCGCCGCCCGCCTTCGAGGGCGTCGCGAGGGTAGAAGGTGTCGCGCCAGGCGATGCCTTGCCGACGCCACGCGCGGAGCCCGGCGCGGAGCGTGAAAGCGCTCGTGAGCACCGCGCCGAGCGGCCAGAGCGCAGCGCCCCGCCGCGGCCCATCGAAGTGGTCGGTGATGAGGTAGTGGGTGAGGGTCGCGACCGCGAAGGTGGCGGCTCCGATGGCGGCGGCGGCTCCGCCCGATGCGACGGCGGCGGCCGGGAGGACCAGGTCGAGGGTGAGCGGGAGCGCGGCGAACACGAGGGGTCGCCACCACGAGAAGCCCAGCGCCCCGCCGCCCTTGTCCGCGCTGCGACCGAGCGCGGAGAGGGTGTCCATGAACTCCAGGTGCACGCTCCCCCGCCCGGCGAGGAAGCGACAGCGCGCGCCCGACTGCTTGGCGAGCGCGCCGAGGGCGACGTCGTCGATCACCTCCATGCGCAGGAGGCGGAGGGCGTCGATGCGTTCGAGGGTCGAGCGACGGATGAGGTTGAAGGCCCCGACGCCGCCGCCGACCCCTTCGCCGTCGCGGTTGGCCGTCCAGGTGCGGCCCGCGATGGCCAGCACCCTCAGCAGGCACGAGAGCGCGGCGTCGATGGCGGGTGTCGTCGGGCGCATCTGCGGGAACACGGCGACCAGGTCGACGCGCTCGGCCTCGGCCCAGGCGACGATCTTCTCCAGCGCGCCGGGCTCGATGTGGACGTCCGCGTCGCTGAAGAGGACCCACTCGCCCGTCGCGCGCTCGGCCCCTTGCGCCATCGCGTGGAGCTTGCCGAGCCACCCCGCGGGGAGCTCGCGCAGGTGCACCGCCGTCACCCGCGGGTCGCTCGCGGCGATGCGGTCGAAGATGGCGCCGGTGTTATCGCGGGATCGATCGTCGACGGCGACGATCTGGAGCGAGGGGTAGCCGCACGCGAGCTTCGAACGCAGCGCCTCTTCGACGTGGAGCCCCTCGTCGCGCGCGGGGACCACCATGGAGACGGTGGGCCACGCGTCGCGCGGCGGCGCCGTGACGGAGGAGAGCGGCGGCACCGATGCGCGGATCCGCAGCGCGAGGGCGAGCTGGAGGCACCAGCCGAGGAGGAGGAGCGATGCGACGATGAACACTGGGGGCACCCGCTCCTTGAGAGCGCTCGGGACGCGTCAGACCTTCCCGGGAAACTGCGCCGGGAAGGCGGGCGTCGCGGCCACGGCGCTCGGCGGGTCCAACGGGACGCGCTCAGGCGGCGTAGCTGACGTTGCCGTAGCAGATGATCGCGCCCGGATCGAAGACGAAGGGCGCCCACGCGCCGTGGACGGCGTACCGGACCTGGCCCTGCTGGGGCGCCGCGGGCTCCTCGTCGACCTGGATGCCGAGCGTGTCGGCGGTCCCGTAGGCGTGAACGAGGCAGAGTCCGTCGCGCCCGAGGTTGGCCGCGAGGAGGTAGCCGATCTCGGGGTCCTCCAGGGAGGAGTCCGGGAGGTTGCAGCGGTACACCGGGAGCCCCTGGTAATGGTAGACGTTGAGTCCCGTTCGGACGTCCATCCGCCAGCCGCTCGACCCCGTCATGCCGCCCGGCGAGGCCATCAGCGAGCGCACCATGCGGTCGTTGCCGATGAAGCAGTCCGCGGAGGCCCCGGCGCCGCGGTCGCGCGGGTTGATCGCCGTCACTGCGAGGGCGGCCGCCACGTCGGGGCTGATCGCCGCGCCAGGGATGATGAGGCGACCGAAGGTCGAGGCGAGCTTGACCAGACCGAAGAAGGCGGGTGGGGTCTCCGTTCCACTGCCGCGCGCGAGGTAGTAGTCCAGCCAGGCGCTGAGGCGTGTCACCGCCACCGGCAGGCGGTTCGCCGAGGGGTTGCCCGCGGCGGACCAGGCCGCGGCGGTGCTGTCGATCTTCATGGCCGGCACGAAGTAGCCCATCCGCGCGAGGTAGAGGTTCTTCGGCGCATTCATCGCGGTCGGCACCGGCAGCGGGTTCTCGCTCAACGGCACCCCGGTGTAGATCGGAGGCGTAGCGAAGGGGTCCACGGGAGGCGTCGGGTGCCAGATCTGAACGTAGAGCGTCGTCTCCCCGGCCACGCTGGTCTCGGACAGGATCGGCGCCCCCTTCACCTTGGGGACCGCCTGGAGGAACTCCGCGACGGGTACATCGAGCGGCGCACGGAAGAGGGGGCGGGAGAGGTCCATCTGCCGCGCGGGCGAGTCGGGGGAGGCGCTCGACCACGTGGGCAGCGCCTCAGGCGGGCAGCCGCAGGAGGACGAGGGTTTCAGGCCGTATTCGTTCATGACGCGATGAGGCTCCTTCCAGCAGCGCTGGACACAGGGCTCCCGCCGCGGCGCCACCACCCCGGTGATGCCTCGTCGAGAGCGTGGGGAGAACGACGGCTCAGACCGACGGGGTCACCGGCTGCGGGCGACCGGCGCGCAGCGCGAGGTCCACGATCGGTTCGAGCCGAGGAACAGGCGAGGCAGGGGGGCCGTAGAGCCACGGGCGGTTGACGTGTAGGTCGAAAGGATCGCGCGCGACCTCGGAACGAACGCCGAAGGGAAGGATCGGCCGGGGCTCACCCGCATCCGGGATCGGTCGGATGACAGGGGAGTCAACCGGCGAGGGGCCATAGAGTTCGATGAGCTCCGCGGGCAGGCCTTCCTGCGTCGAAAGTGACGCGAGTGGGAAGGGATCAGCCGGGCGAGATACATTGACCAGACGTCCGACCTGCGCCATCGTGCACTGCATCTCGCGAGCGTTGTAGAGCGCCGTCGCTTCGGGAGCACGTGCGTTGGAGAGCAGCGGCGCCCACTCACGGAGGGCTCGAACTTGAGTGTCGAACACGGCCACGAAGCGGCCCACGTTCGTGATGAACTCGATGCGCGCACTACGCCTCGAGGCCATGTCCCCGAGCGCGTTCAACAGCGCAGACGCGCCAACCGCCACCTCGACGATGTAGGGCCGAGCGACGCTGACCTCGACCGGCGCCGTGATTGACGGGCGCGGTGAGTCGTCGACGAGTGCCTCTCCGTTTGGACTGACCCCCCGATAGAAGCCGGTCCGGACGGTCGCCATGCTGCCTGAGACGGGGGCAAAGAAGTCCAGGTCCCCGAAGGAGAGGCCCAGCACCCGAAGCGAAGCGAATGTCGGGAGGAGCCGCAACGTCGCCCTGAGACGCACCACGGTCGCCAAC
>JBILLV010000620.1:0-3050 GCA_044375895.1 Polyangiales bacterium
TGCACCACGACTGGGTCACCTGGCGCGACATGATGCCGAAGTTTCTCGGCGAGTGGACGAAGGAGTAGGGCGTACCCATGGCGGTGGAGGAGACGCGCGACCACAAGCGGGTCGAGGTAGAGCTGGAAGGTGAGTCGCGCCGGCGCTTCACGCGGGCCGTGCTCAACGACCTGCGCGCCCTGGAGCGCATGATCGCCGAGGGGATGTTCGAAACCGTGCCCGCGCGCATCGGCGCCGAGCAGGAGCTCTTCCTCCTCGACCGCAACTACCACCCCACCCCGGGGGCGTTGCGGGTGCTGGAGCGCGCCAACGAGTCGCACTTCACCACCGAGCTCGGCCTCTTCAACCTGGAGGTGAACGCCGACCCGCAGGAGTTCTCCGGACGCGGTCTGTCGCTGATGGAGGCGCAGCTCACGGGGCTTTGGGAGCACCTGGAGCGGGCCTGCGGCGAGCTCGACATCACCCCCGTGATGATCGGAATTCTCCCGACCATCCGCAAGACCGACCTCGGCATCGAGAACCTCGTCCCCTCGCCCCGCTACCTCGCGCTCAACCGCGTGCTCACCGCGATGCGCGGCGGCGCCTACGACTTCTTCATCAAGGGCCTCGACGAGCTCAACGTCACGCACGACTCGGTGATGGTGGAGTCGTGCAACGCGAGCTTCCAGGTTCACCTCCAGGTGGCCCCGGAGCGCTTCGCCCACCTCTACAACGTCGCGCAGATGCTCTCCGGGCCGGTGCTCTCGGTGGGCACCAACTCGCCGCTGCTCTTCGGCAAGCGGCTCTGGTCGGAGACGCGCATCGCCCTCTTCGAGCAGGCCGTCGACACGCGCCGCCCCGGGCACCACCTCCGCGACAGCGCGGCCCGCGTCTCCTTCGGCACGCGCTGGTGCAAGGACAGCGTGCTCGACATCTACAAAGAAGACGTCGCGCGCTTCCGCACCGTCGTCGGCGGCGACCTCGACGAGGACGCCCTCGACGCGCTCGACCGCGGCGCCGTCCCCCAGCTCAAGGCCCTCCGCCTCCACAACGGCACCATCTACCGCTGGAACCGTGCTTGTTACGGCATCGGCCCCAGCGGCAAGCCGCACCTCCGCATCGAGCTGCGGGTGCTCCCGTCGGGCCCGACCTTCGCCGACGAGATGGCCAACGCGGCCCTCTGGCTGGGGCTCATGAGCGAGCTCGGGGAGACGCTGGCGGACGTCCCTTCGCGGATGGACTTCGACCACGCGCAGAGCAACCTCTACGCGGCGGCGCGCGACGGCCTCGGCGCCCGCTTCACCTGGCTCGACGGCGAGGAGGTGCTCGCGCAGCCCCTGGTGCTCGATCGCCTGCTCCCCGCGGCGGAGTCGGGCCTGCGGCGCGCGAAGGTCGACGACGCCGACATCGGTCGCTACCTCGGCATCATCGAGCAGCGGGTGCGGTCGATGCGCACGGGCTCGCGCTGGCTGCTCCAGTCGCTCGCGGGCATGCGCGACCGCGGCACGCACGGCGAGCGGATGACGGCCCTCGTCGCGGCCACGGTGGCCCGCCAGAAGACGGGCCGCACGGTGAGCGAGTGGGAGCGCGCGGGCATCGACGAGGTGCGCACGCCCCGCCCGAGCTACCACAAGGTGTCGCAGTACATGACCACCGACCTCTTCACGGTGCAGGCCGACGACGCCATCGAGCTCGTCGCCGACCTGATGGGGTGGGAGCGCATCCGTCACGTCCCCGTGGAGGATGGCAAGGGGCACCTGGTGGGCCTGGTCACCTACCGCGCGGTGCTGCGCTACTTCGCCGAGCTCGCCCGCACGCCGGGCAAGCGCGGCCCCTCGTCGACGCCCGTGTCGGACATCATGCGCCGCGAGGTGACCACGGTGACGCCCGACACACCCACGCTCGACGCCATCGCCCTCATGCGTCGCTACCGCATCGGCTGTCTGCCCGTGGTGCAGGGCGAGCAGCTCGTCGCGATCCTCACGGAGGAAGACTTCATGGGCATCGCCTCCGACCTCCTGGAGCGAGGCATCGGCGGGTGAGCGGCTACGAACGGACGATCGGCCGCGTGGCGGGTCGCCGCGCGGGGCCGACGCTCCTGGTCATCGCGGGCATGCACGGCAACGAGCCCGGCGGCGTGGCGGCGGCGCGTCGGGTGCTCGCGGCCCTCGCGGGTCGGGAGGAGCACCTGCGCGGCGAGCTGGTGGCCTTCACGGGCAACCTCGGCGCGCTCCGGGCGGGGCGGCGCTTCGTCGCGAAGGACTTCAACCGCGTGTGGACGAGCGCGCGCGTCGAGCGGCTGCGGCACGACGCGGGGGCCTGCGAAGACGCGGAGGACGTCGAACAGCGCGAGCTGCTCGCCCACCTCGACGCGACGCTCGCGGGGGCGCGGGGCGAGGTGTTCGCGGTCGACCTGCACACCACGTCGGCGGCGGGGACGCCCTTCATCATCTTCGGCGACACCCTTCGCCAGCGCAATTTCGTCTTCGCGCTGCCCATCCCGGCCATCCTCGGGCTGGAGGAGCTGATCGACGGCGTGCTCGCCCAGCACCTCACGGAGCGGGGGTGCGTGACGTTCTCGATCGAGGGCGGTCAGCACGACGACCCGACCTCGGTGGACCACCTGGAGGCGGCGCTGTGGCTCGCGCTGGAGTCGTCGGGCGTGCTCGCGCGCAACGCGCTCCCCGAGGTGGCGGCGGCGCGGGCGCTGCTCGACCAGCGCCGCGGGACGTTGCCGCGCGTGATGGAGGTGCTGCGGCGCCACGCCATCACCGCGGAGGATGGCTTCGTGATGGAGCCGGGCTTTCGCAACCTGCACGCGGTGGGCGTCGGGCAGCTCCTGGCGAGCGACCGCCGCGGGAAGATCCGCGCGCCCGCCGACGGGATCGTGATGCTCCCGCTCTACCAGGCGCAGGGGGCGGACGGGTTCTTCTGGGGGCGGGCGGTGAGCGGGCTGCGCATCGTGGCGTCGGAGGTGCTGCGGACGCTGGCGGTCGACCGGGCGCTGGCGCGGCTCCCAGGGGTTCGCGCGCACCGCGGCGAGCGCGAGGGCTTCGAGGTCGACACGCGGG
>JBILLV010000621.1:0-3034 GCA_044375895.1 Polyangiales bacterium
GTTCGCATCGAGGAAGGTCTGTCTCGCGCCCGGTATGCCGAAGCGCTTGCGCGCCTGGAGTCCGCGAATCCCACTGAGCGCGAACCGTTCATCGCCTTCGCCCGTGCTCTCCCAGCACCCGCAGAGAAGCCGGAACTCGATGCGTTCACGAGCCGTTGGCGCCGTGACGCTTGCGACGCTGCACTTCGATCAACTCGCGAGGCATCCTCGATCGAGTCGGCGGCGCGTCTCCTGCTCGCTTCGGCCCCGTCATGCGAGGGGAACTCGACGATCGACTCCATCATCACAGGACTTCTTGATCGAATCGCAGCGGACACGGCGCTCTCCCCCGAACGCCGACTGCGATTCCTGGAGTTGCTGGCGACTGACGCCATGCTTGGCGCACGGCTCCAAACCCCGACGCGCGAGCGCGTAAGCAGCATGTTCGCAGAGACACGCAGGAGCGTGGATGAGGCACGACAGGCGGCCCTGGTGGATGTGCGGCATGTCGAACCCGAGGCGTTGCTCGCAGCGCGTTGCGCGTCTGATGGGAGCCAGCAGACTCCAGAGCCCACCGAAGAACGCAACGTGGTGCGGGCCTCGCGTATCATCCAACGTAACGTCCAGCGCGACGCGCGAACCTACCTTCGTGCGATCATGGGCGGCGACCCGACGCTCCCGGCGTTGCGCGAGGCTTCTTTCGCAACATCCACCGAGGATGAACTCAGACCGGGGATCCAACAACCACGTGATCAACGGTGGCGCGTCGAAGAGATCACCGTCGATCCCTGCGGGCACCGAGCGTCGCTCTTCTTCGTTCACGGCGGTGGGCGCCACGCACCCGCGCGAAGAGTGCCACTCGCGATGTGCTTTCAGACGGTCGCGCATCGGTGGGATCCTTGCGGGCCGTCGACACAGCGATCCACCGGAGGTTCGCCGTGAGGTGGCGTGTGCTCTCGACCCTGGCTTTCATGGCTCTGTCGGGTTGCCGCGGCTCGAAGAGCAACGCAGCGCCCGCACTCGTGCGCGTCGTGCGCGCAGCTCCAGATCTTCCTGGAGCACCTGCGACGGACAATCGCGGCCGTGCGCTCGCGGGTACCGCGGAGTGGCAGATCGTTGACTCCTACCAGTCACCGCCTCGACCACGCTCGATGGGGCTCGTCGTAGTACGGTTCACCCTCACCAATCGCGGGCCGACCACGGCAACCATGTGGCGCCGCCCTCTCGCGCACCCGTCGGACGGCGCGATCGTCGAGCCGCGTGCTGAAGATCACTCCGATGCACCTGTCACCCTGCGAGCGATCGATGTGGCTCCGCTGGCACCTTCCACATCCCGCTCTGTGTGGCTGGTCTACGACATCGAGGATCGAAGCCGACTGGAGGGGTTTCGTGTTCCTGGTTTTCGCGTAGAGGATGAGTACGCCGTGGTGATCGGCACCGACCCTCCAGTGAATGCAGCCCTCGGAACGCTGAGCCCCGCTCACGCCGTCGCAACCGCTGTGACGGTTCCGACCGTCCCCAGCCCGCGGTCAACCGCCGAGTCGCACACAACCTGGTTCACAACAGCGAGAGATCATCGCGGCTTGGACGGGCAGACCTTCACCTACAACTGTCCTGGAAATGGTATCGCACTTTCGGTCTGGGGAACCGACGTCTACTCGGACGATTCCTCGGTGTGCACCGCCGCCGTTCATGCGGGTCTCATCACGCGAGCGACCGGCGGTACCGTGACCATCGAGATCCAACCAGGGCGTCGCCGCTACCAAGGGAGCGAGAGGCGCGGCGTCAACTCAAGTGATTATGGCAACTGGGATGGTAGCTTCGCCTTCACGCGGGGGACGGTCACGACTCCGACCTGGAGGAGTCCACCGGCAGCGCCCCAACCGACGGTAGCGGAGGCAGGCCAGACCTGCGAACACGACTACGAGTGCTCTTCCAACAACTGCACTGCCAGGCAATGCCAGAGCACCGCGCTCGGTGCGCCTTGCCAACACGATTATCACTGCTCTTCCAATAACTGTACGGCCGGGCAATGCCAGAACACTGCGCTCGGTGCGCCTTGCCAGCACGACTATCACTGCTCTTCCAATAACTGTACGGCCGGGCAATGCCAGAGCACGGCGTCCGGCGCAACTTGCCAGCACGACTATCACTGCGCATCAAACAGTTGCGTCAGCGGAAGATGCCAGTAGCCCGCCGCAAATCCATGCCCTGGGCCGGGTTTCGCAGTGGCCGGGTTGCCCGCTCCGAACTGGAAGGTGTGAAAGTGGCTTCGAGCGAAGAAGAGGTCAGAAGAGGAAGGGCAACGAGCTTCGGAGAGCGAAGGTCGGAGCACGAGATGATGGCGGTGACCAGCGGTCAATGCGCGACGAGCAGAGGGCCACGAGCTACGTGACAACGAGGACGAAGAGAGCGACGAGCGGTGCTGCTGTGCGAGGTGTGTCGGTCGTGGACGGGTTGGGCGTGACGCGGGAGCGTGGCGAGCCCAACAAGCCGATGGTGCCGACCGCCCCCACTCCCCCCAATGAACACCCACTCGGCCCATTGCGGCGGCACATCGGCAGGCCGTTGGGCAGCCTCGGAAGAGGAGCGGGCCACAAGCTTCGAAAAGCAAAAGATGGGCCACGGTCAGGGAGCAGAGTGTGATGTGCAACGGACAACGAGTATCGCTGCGAGTAGTAGGCGTTGATCGAAGGATGACGTGGTGAGAACGCGCAGACTTGCGAACGAGGCAACGAGCAACGACAGACCGGGGTCGTCGGTTGCGCCTGGTGTCGCGACGTTCGAGTGGATGCGCGGGCGAGTGGTCATGGCATTGGCATTCGTGCTGGTCGCGTGCTCAAATTCGATGGTTGCAGCTCCAGATGCCAATACACGGGACGCCACATCCGAGAAGTCAACGCCATGTATCCCTTCATGTACGGCCGATCAGTTGTGCATTGCCGGACGCTGTTTCGTCGCTGTCGCCGATAGTGGAAGTGACGACATCGTAGGACACATGGATGGGAATGATGCCGGAGAAGAGTCCCCGGACGCCGATAGAGAAGTCGGAGTG
>JBILLV010000622.1:0-3032 GCA_044375895.1 Polyangiales bacterium
GCGACGAGGGAGCCCGGCTTTGCGGGCGATCCGAACCCAGCCCAGGCGTGAGCTCCTGCGAACCCTGGGAACTCCCGATGACGCTTGCCCCACGCTAACTGACCGGCATTGGCGTTAGGGAGCCTTCTTCCAATACTGCTCCAGCGCCAGCACCGTGCCGTTGGCGTGGATGTCGTCGTGCGGCACCAGCAGGTAGCGCCACTCCTTGCCGCCGTGCTTCAGCTCGTACGTCGTCGCCTCCGCGCACCACTCCACCGCCGCCGCCTGCTTCGCCAGCACGGTCTTGTCCTCCAGGTCGTCAGCCCGCTTCACCTCCAGCAGGTACTTCCGCGCCTTCGTCTCGATCACGAAATCGGGCTCGTACAGCGCGTCGCTCTTGTACCGGATGGTGAACAGTCCCCGCGCCGGCTTCATCCACACCAGCACCTCGCCGTCGTCCTCGAGGAGCACCGCCAGCAGGCGCTCCCGGTCGGAGTCGAACTTCTGGTGCGGGTACACGCAGCGCGCGAAGCCCCCGAACACCATCTGCCGGATCGACCCTTTGTCCTCCACCCCCTCGCGGAAGTGCCGCGCCCCCTCGCCCTTCACCACCTTGTACTGGACCGTCTTCGGGTCGGTGAAGCCGCCGTCGACGTACGCGTCGTAGGCCGTCGGCGCCTCCCAGAAGTGAGCGTCCATCTGCGCGTGGATGAGCCGCACGATCTGCTGGAGGTGGTAGCGCCCCACCCGCTTCACCAGGGCCTCGTCGTGGTGGAGCGCCGTCAGGTGCGCCGCCATCTGCCCGGCGAGCTTGTAGAGGAGATCCTTGGTGGTGGTGTAGTCGATGTCGTCGTAGTCGATGAGGCGCTTGACGATCTCGTCGTCCAGCGTCGACTCGGTGAAGTCCTTGTCGTCGAAGTGGACCACCTCGCTCTTCGACTGGTCTTGCAGGTAGCGGAGCAGCATCGCCTCGTCGACCGGGGGGTAGTGGACGCCCGAGACGTCGAGGTCGAAGTCTTTGTAGCCGCAGTTTACGTCGCCGGTCGGCAGGAGCCGGATGCGGGGGATGCCCACCACCGTCTTCACGTAGTGCTCGGCCACCATCTTCACCTGCGCCTTCACCTCCTCGCGCACCGGCGCCGTCACCGTCTGCCCCGCGCCCATCTGCGCCAGCACGGACTTCGTCAGCTCGGCCACCCCCGACTCCGTCACCAACGCGCCCACCGTCGCGAAGGTCGTCGGCTTGTTCGACGCCGTCGTGATCGCGCGCGAGGCCGCCAGGAAGACAGCGTCCGGCACGATGGGCTTCGTCGGCGCCGCCGCCGTCCCCAGCGGGAGCGGGAGCGCAGGCTGCGCCGCACCCGTCGCGCTCGGCCCCCCAGTGGTGGTCCCCGCAGCCTCCCCACCGACCGCGTCCCCCGCAGGAGCCGGGCTCGGCGCCGGGGTCGCGAAGGTGGGCGCCGTCGCGAGGATCTCGTAGCCCTCCTCCGGGAGGTCTTTGCCCACCACGATGCCGCCGCGGATGAGCGAGTCGGGGAGCGCCGCCGACGCGATGAGCTCGTCGAAGCGGTCGTGGGCCACGATGGTGAGGCGGTCGAGGGCGTCGCGGCCCGTGAGCTGCCCGAAGGGGAGGCGGAGCCCGCGGCCCACCGTCTGCTCCACCAGCAGCGACGCGTTGGCCGCGCGGAGGGGCACGATGACGAAGAGGTTGCGCACGTCCCAGCCCTCCTTGAGCATGTTGACGTGGACCACGATCTCCGTCGGCTCGTGCGGTGACTCCACCTGCAGGAGCCGCTCGACCGTCTCCTCCTTCTCCTCGCCGCGCTGCGCCGAGTCGACCCGCAGCACCTTGCCCGCGTAGGCCCCGTTGAAGAACGACGCGCTCCCCACGAGCTGGCGGAGCTTCTCCGCGTGCTCGACGTTCTGCGCCACCACCAGGAGGAAGGGCTTCACCCGCGCCGCCCCGGTCTCGCGGTGGTACAGCTCCAGCTCCACCTTCACGCTCTCGTGCACGCGCACGGCGTCCTCGAGCTTCACCCGCTCCAGCTCGGCCTCGGTGTAGTTCTCCGCCTTGAAGTTGAGCCGCGTCAGACCCACCGGCTTCTTCACGAAGCCGTCGGTGATCGCCCGCGACAGGGGGTAGCTGTACGCGATGTTCTTGAACACCGCCTTCCCCTTCGCGTCCTCCACGAAGGGCGTCGCCGTCAGCTCCAGGCCGAGCAGCGGGTTGAGCTCGTTGAGCACCGTCATCCCGCGCGTCGCCCGGTAGCGGTGCGACTCGTCCATGATCAGCACCAGGTCGGGCAGGGACTTCAGGTAGTCGAAGTACGACACGTCCTTCCCGATATGCTCGTTGGGCTGGCGCATCTTCGGGTCGCGCGGCTTCTCGGTCTTCGGGTCGATGCGCGTCTCCGCGTTGATCTTCCCGATGTTGAAGAGGTTGATGTGCACCTCGTCGCCGAGCGCGAGCTGCCCCTGCTTCGTCTTCCCCTCCACCGGCCGAACCACCCGCTGGTTGGCGTAGTTCTCCCCCGTGATCACCACCGGCGGGCGCTGCGCGAAGGTGCCGAGGCCCGCCAGCACGTACTTCGGGTCACTCGGCGTGAAGTCGCGCTTGAGCTTGTCGTACACCGTGAGCCCTGGCGCGAGGACGAAGAAGTTCTTCACCCCCTTCGCGGCGTGCAGGTAGGCGATGAAGGCCCCCATCAGCCGCGTCTTCCCGACGCCCGTCGCCAGCGCGAAGGTGAGCGACGGAAACCCCCGCTCGAAGTCCTCCACCGACGCGCACAGCTCCTTCACCGCCGCCAGCGTCGCGGCGAGGTCACCCTCGCGCCGCCATGGCAGCACCCCCGCCACCGCCGCGAGGATCTCCAACGACTCCGCCTGCGGGGGCCGCAGCCCCATCCGCAGCGCCACCTCGTGCACCTTCGCATCACGCGCCATCGCTCAACCGCCCTTCTTCGTGTCCGCACCGCCGAAGAGGTCGCCCTGCCCCTCGGGCTCCGCTCCCTTCGCCTTCTTCCCCCGCTTCTTCGGCCCCGCCGCGGGGGTCG
>JBILLV010000623.1:0-3031 GCA_044375895.1 Polyangiales bacterium
CGCGAAGAAGCCCGCGGCGGTCGCGCCCATCCACGTCCCCGAGCGGGCGCGGTCGCGGCCGCCCACGGCGCGCGTCGGGCCGTCGAGGAGCACGCGCGGGGGCTCCGCGGCGCGGGTGTAGAACTCGTCGCGGTTGGCCGCCACCACGAGGGGGAAGGTGGGGTGGGCGCTCACCAGCAGGACGATCGTGCACATGCGCGGGGTGCTGGTGGAGATAGGTGCGCGAGGGGGCTCGACGCAAGGGCGTTGGTGTACCCTCACGGCCTCCATGAGCGAACCGGTCTATGTGCTCGGCGGCTGGCAGACGGACTTCGCCCGCAACATCGCGCGCGAAGGGGCCGACGTGTCCGACCTCGTCCGCGAGGCGACCCTCGGGTGCCTCGACGACGCGGGCGTCGACGCGGGCGAGGTGGGCGTCGTGCACGTGGGCAACGCGTTCGGCGAGCTCTTCGCCGCGCAGGCGCAGCTCGGGGCGATGCCCGCGACGGTGGTCCCCGCGCTGTGGGGGCTGCCCGCGAGCCGGCACGAGGCGGCGTGTGCGTCGGGCGGGGTGGCCCTCCTCGCGGCGATGGCCGACCTCGAAGCGGGCCGCTACGACTGCGCCCTCGTGGTGGGCGTCGAGCAGGAGCGCAACGTCCCCGGTGAGGTGGCCGCCCGTCACATGGGGACGGCGGCGTGGGCGGGGCGCGAGGCGCAGGAGGCGCGGTATCTCTGGCCGCACATGTTCTCGCGCGTGGCGGAGGTGTACGAGGCGCGCCACGGGCTCCGGCGCGAGCACCTCGTGGCCTTCGCGCGCCACGCCTTCGAACGGGCGCGGCTCAACCCGCTGGCCCAGACGCGGGGGTGGCGCTTCGACGCGCGCTCGTTCGACGAGGACGACGCGCTCAACCCCGTGGTCGAAGGGCGACTCCGCCGACAGGACTGCGGGCAGGTGACCGACGGGGCCGCCGCCGTGGTGCTCTGCACGGGGGCCTTTCTCCGTGGGCGTTCGATGAAGCGCCGCACGGTCGCGCGCGTCCGCGGCTGGGGGCATCGCGTGGCGGGGATCGGCTTCGACGAGAAGGTGCGCCGCGCCGAAGGGAGCCCGCACCTCTTCCCGCACCTGCACGCCGCCGTGAACGACGCGTACCGCCGCGCGGGCGTCGCGGGCGCAGCGGCGATGGACGGGTTCGAAGTCCACGACTGCTTCAGCGTGACGGGCTACGTGCTGCTCGATCACGTCGGGATCACCGCGCCCGGCGAGGCGTGGAAGGCCGTGGAAGACGGACGGCTCGCGCGGGTCAACCCGGGAGGCGGCCTCATCGGCGGCGGTCACCCGGTGGGGGCGACGGGCGTCCGCATGGTGCTCGACGCCGCGCGCCAGGTGACCGGGACGGCCGGGGCCACGCAGCTCGACGACGCCCGCACCGTGGCGACGCTCAACCTCGGTGGGAGCGCCACCACCGCCGTGGCCTTTGTCGTCGGACAGGAGACGCTGGGATGAAGCTCGAAGTGGTTCGTCGCTACCCGTCGCTGCTGCCCGCGGACGACGATCACCCCTACCGCACCGGAGCGTGGCGCCCCAACCTCGTCGAGTACAACGCCGACGACCTCGACGTGATCGAAGGGGCCATCCCCCGCGACCTCGCGGGCACCTACCTCCGCAACACCGAGAACCCGCTCCTCCCTGCGATCGGGCGCTACCACCCCTTCGACGGCGACGGGATGCTCCACGCGATCACCTTCGACGCGGGGAGAGCCCGCTACCGCAACCGCATGGTGGCCACGAAGGGCCTCGCCGCCGAGCTCGCCGCGGGGCGGCCGCTGTGGGCGGGCATCATCGAGCCCCCGTCGGCGTCGGAGCGCGACGGCTGGGGCGCGCGCACCCGCATGAAGGACGCGTCGAGCACCGACGTGGTGGTGCACGCGGGGGCGGCGATCAGCACCTTCTACCAGTGCGGTGAGGCGTACCTCCACGACCCGGAGACGCTCGAAGCGAAGGGGACGGCGCCGTGGGTGCCGCCGTGGGGCATCTCGGCGCACCCGAAGGTCGACGAGGTCACGGGCGAGATGCTGTGGTTCGCGTACGCGAAGGACGCGCCCTACCTCCGCTTCGGGCTCATCGGCGCGGACGGCGCGTCCGTGCACGCCGCGGAGGTTCCGCTCCCTGGGCCGCGCCTCCCGCACGACATGGCCTTCACCGAGCGCTTCGCCATCTTCAACGACCTCCCGCTCTTCTGGGACCCGTCGCTGCTCGAACGGGGCGTCCATCGGGCGCGCTTCTACCCGCAGCTCCCGTCGCGCTTCGCGCTCGTCCCGCGCCGCGGGGGCGAGGTGCGATGGTTCGAGGCCGAACCGACCTACGTGCTCCACTGGATCAACGCCTTCGAGGACGGCGACGAGGTGGTGCTCGACGGCTTCTTCCAGCGCGAGCCGATGCCGAAGCCCGACCCCGCCGACGGCCCGTGGGGTCCCCTGAAGAAGATGGTCGACCTCGGCGCGATGGACGCCCGCCCCCACCGCTGGCGCTTCAATCTACGCACCGGAAAGACACGCGAAGAGTCGCTCGGCGATCTGGTGTGCGAGTTCCCGTCGGTGAACGGTCGCCACGGCGGGCGGCGGTATCGGTACGCCTACGCGATGACGGCGAAGCCCGGGTGGTTTCTCTTCGACGGCGTCGCGCGGCTCGACGTGGAGGGCGGCGCCGTGGCGCGCTACCGCTTCCCCGAAGGCGTGTACGCGAGCGAGTCGCCGCTGTGCCCGCGCGTCGCGAGCCGCGGCGAGGACGACGGCTACGTGGTGACCTTCGTGAGCGACACCGTGCGAGACTCGTCCGAGTGCCAGATCTTCGACGCGCGCCATCTCGCGGACGGCCCGGTCGCCCGCGTCGCGCTGCCCGAACGCCTCTGCTCGGGCACCCACGCCTGCTGGGCGCCGCGTTAGCGTCAATGCCGGTCAGTTAGCGCGCGTCCAGCGTTCCCCGGGGTGGGGGGGGGGGGGGGCGGGGGGGGGGGCGGGGGGGGGGGGGGGGGCGGCGGGGGGGGGGGGGGGG